>CAZRYT010000007.1:0-25802 GCA_964604415.1 uncultured Candidatus Saccharibacteria bacterium | reverse complement strand
ATCTTTGTCAATTATTTCCCAAGGATTTTACTAGGCTTGACTGTACTCGCGGCGACAAATTGCTTAGCATCGAGACCATTCATGAACAACTCTGGCAGTCCATCACACCCTTGTTACCCGAAAAACCCGCCAAAAAACCTAAAGCAGCCAAAGCCACCGAAAGCACTAGTGTCACCGGTAATCCGTACGTTTTAAAGACTGATAAGGGCTTTGAGATTACGGCCGCCGGTGAAGCTTACCTGAAGGACTGCGTGACAAGCATTGATGATAATGTCTATGCCTTTAATGACAAATTAGACCCAATAACCATTGCCGCCGCGATGGCACGTTTGTCCAGGCGCGGCGATGATATGCGTATCACTATCTTAGATGAATTTGCCGACGCTATTGGTAAGGACGAGAAACTACTACAAAGGGTTATTACAGCTTATGGTGACGATTCTGTTCAGCAACTGGTTGGTCAACACGTCGTCGTAGAAGGTGCCAGTAACTTACTAACCAAAAAGCTGGAATGGGGACGACTAGCCGCCTATCTAGAGCAATCAACCCGCTACATCTACTTTGACCAAAAGGATGCTAAAGGCAAATACAAATACTACACCCCAGATTACATGGACGTAAAAACAGTGCTGGATTATGAAAAGACGATGGATAAGATTTTTGACTTGTATTCCGATATGGTCCATAAGGCTACTAAATATATCAGTGACAAAGACGAAACGCCTGAGAAAGAACGTGACGCTGCCTGGAAAGGCGCCATTAGAGCCCAAGCTTGCGATGCCGTGCGGCCAGTCCTACCGGTTGCCACCAAGTCTACCGTTGGTATCTATGCTTCAGGGCAGGCCCTAGAGAGCTTGATTATGCACTTGCAGAGTGACGAGCTACCTGAAGCCAAACAGACTGGCGACAAACTGTTGAAACATGCGCGGGAAGTGGTTGGAACTTTCCTGGAGCGAGCTGACAAGCCCGATCGGGGCGGTGCCTTCATAGCCTACAAGGCCAATACTCATGCCAACGTTAAAGGTTTGGCAAGTAAATATCTGCCGGCCAACCACGCCTCCGAGACTGAGGCCGTCAGTCTAATTGACTTCTGGCCGCGTAATGAACTAGACCTAATTGCCGACATGCTCTACGAACACAGCAGCCTGCCGCTAAAGGACATTCAAAAAGAAGTTGCCAAGTGGCCCATCAAACAAAAAGAAGAAGTTTTCCTGGCCTACATGGGCGAGCGATTGAACCGACGCCATAAACCTGGACGAGCATTGGAAAAAGCCCACTATAGTTGGGATTTGGTTTGTGATTATGGCATTTTCCGAGATTTGCAACGCCATCGCATGGTTGACGACATGGAGTGGCAGCTTCTGACACCAAGGTACGGCTATGATATCCCTAAACTCATAGAAGAAGCCGGGCTGAGTGAACAGTTCGAAGCCTGCTTTGACCTAAGCCTCAAGCTCCACAGTAACCTACAGACAGCTGGCTACGCCCTGGAAGCCCAGTACGCCACGCTTCTTGGCCACAAGATGCGCTGGAAGGTAACTTATAACGCCCGTGAAGCCTTCCACCTGCACGAACTACGGACTAGCCCTCAGGGCCACCCAGGCTACCGCAAGCTAGTCCAACAAATGCACGAAAAATTAGGCGAAACACATCCGTTATTGGCTGAAGCTATGAAGTTTGTAAACCAAGGCGAAGACGCTGCACTAACCCGCCTAGCGGCCGAGCGCTACACTCAATACAAACTACAACAGATCAAAAACTAATAATTATCTACGCTGTTTTTGGGGACAATTAATCCATACCAATCGTCTGGTCTATCCGGGTATAACCTACAATGTATATCCACCAGCATATGATGACCGTTAAGCCTGACTTGGAATTCATCAACAACATCAGGCACTTCATCACTATCGCCAAGATGGATGTTGATAGAACCCAGTGAAATTATTTTGTCAAATATGACTTCGCCGTTTAAAGGTTGCCAGTCAAAAATTTCAATTAATTCTCGTGATTGAGCTGCGTGCTCAGATTGTGTTTCCATAAGTCTTTTTCTGTACCGTATGCGATAATACGCCTTTCATATTAAAAATCAATAGCTCAGTCATAGGTATTAGGCCTGATCTCGTCCAGAAGGAAATCCATTAACACCATACTGAAAGCTCTTGGCACAGGCGAGATGAAGTTTTGTTTGTAAAATTCAGTCTTCTCATCTTGACAATAGGCTTCAACTTTTCGCTGGATGTCTTGAGCGCAATCAACTGACTGTCCGCTAATTATCTCGATCTCGCGTTTTGCATGCCAGCCTGGATTATTAACGACTTCAAATCGACGTGTTAAATCTGACTCAAAGAAGAATGCTTGAGCAGCATTCAGGTATTTTTTGACTGCATCCTCGTATTCAGAACTCGTGACTCTTGATTTCGCGTATACTTTTTCTAGACTATCTCGCACATCAGCAAACATGAAGCCGCTTAACTGCTCATCTGTCAGGTTCTTGCTGATTTCTATTGTAGTCACTTATTTGTCATCCTTATATTTAAAAACCGGGCTCCTGGTGGAGTCCGGTTTGTTGTTTGCTTGATTTGTTATCTACAAAACACGTACTCCAATCATTACACAAAAGTTAGCACTAGCGCGTTTGAGCGCATAATGTGCTTGGCAATGATTGGATAATGTTTTATCACAAGTATCAAATTTACATTGCTTGTTTGACTATGTCAAGCAATTGCGCCCAAATAGTTGACAACAGAGGCGGGATTTGTTAAGTTACTTGGGTTACCAAAGACAGCGACGGCCTAACCGCTTGATAATGTCGCCGAGGAGCAATTATTATTTTGCGCTTTGAGTCTTTGGCTTTGTCCAAGGACTTTTTTATAAGGTAACGGGCCGCGGGTCGACGGTTTTAAACAGGGGAAAGCAAATGGCTTTAACCAAAGATAAGAAAAATCAGGTAGTAGATGAAGTCAGCAAACTGCTGGCTGATTCAAAGTTGACAGTTGTGGCGTCCTACCAAGGTACACCAGTCAAAGCTATGCAAACGCTGAGACGGGATGCCTTAGAGAACGGCACCACCGTACGGGTTGTTAAAAACCGTCTGGTCATCAAAGCCCTCAAGGGCAATGAGCCAACCAAGGAAACTGACACCAGTGCCCTAAGTGGCATGTTATTGTACGCCTTTAACGCCAGTGACGAAGCCGCTCCAGCCCAAGCTTTGGCAGTTTTTGCCAAAACACAGCCAAGCTTGCAATTTGTTGGTGCGATTGGCAACGATGGTAGTTTCATGAGTGCGGAAGACGTTAAGTCTCTGGCTGATCTACCTAGCAAAGATCAATTGCGAGCTATGCTAGTAGGTACTCTGAGCGCGCCACTGGGTGGATTCATAAATGTAATGAGCGGCAATGTCCGTGGAGTACTGAATGTACTTAGCGCCCGAGCAGAAGCTTTGGGCCAATAAGAAAGGATCTATATGGCAGATGAAGATAAGAAAACTAAAGTAGAAACTCCTAAGGAGTTTGAGAAGCTAGTCGCTGAACTAGACAAAATGTCAGCATTAGAAATCAGCAAGTTTGTTAAGTTTCTAGAAGAGTATTGGGGTGTTAGCGCCGCTGCACCAGCCGCAGCAGTTGCTGCAGCTCCAGCTGGCGGTGAAGCCGCTCCAGCCGAAGAAGCTAAGTCTGAGTACGACGTTGTCCTGAAGGACGCCGGTGCCCAAAAGGTAGCCGTCATCAAGGCCGTCAAAGACGTTACCCAACTAGGATTAGGCGAAGCCAAGGCTCTAGTGGATGGGGCACCTAAGACCATCCTAGAAAAAGCTAAAAAAGAAGACGCTGAAGCCGCCAAGAAAACCTTGGAAGAGGCTGGTGCAACTGTCGAGCTCTCATAAGGAAACCGAGATAGGTTTCCTTATCGCGCGGTGTTTGGAGTAATTCCAAACTCCGGCTATTCCTTCCTGAATAAGGATAAAAATACCGTGGAATCAATCCTCGGTATTTTTTATTATAACTCTGCTCATGCTTGCCAATTCTCTTAACTAGCTAGATAATTTATTACAATGACCATAGAAAGTACTGGAAGCCAGCCGCTATCCGAAATACAAGATTCACCATTCTTGCTTGAGTTGAAGCCTAGCTGGTTGGAAAACCTCGGTTTTGATCCATTCGTGTATGGTGTAGATATTGTTAAAGGAACGGTTGACGATAAGCATATTGGTCGTCTGTCCGCTGTCGTATGCGCTATTAGCAGACATGATATACGGGAACACATCACAGCAAATGCTCCAGCTGCCGAATCAATATCTTGATTTGCTCATGCTTGCAAATTATTAACAGGGGCGTATAAGTAATCTTTGAAATAAGGAGTAGTTACTAATGTCTGAAAGATTGACCTTTGATCAGAAAATTAATGGATTAGCAGAATATTACGAGCAATTGCTAGCGATCGATCCAAGCCATAATCATGACGTGAAGCCTCCTACTTACTCCTCAAGCCATATTATTGCTAATGGTCTACGAGAAGCCTGTGAAAGCTTGATGTTTAGTGTTGGCTGCCATGCACGAGCAGAATGGCAAGCTCGTGGATATTCTCACTCTGATCTTAGAGTTGACACAGACGAGATGAGAACAGAAAGAGTTGGAATCCTCTCAATGATGAGCGTTCCAGGCTCGCCTGAATCTTTCTACGACCGCGCCGCACAAATAGCAGCACTCCTAGGCAAGGTAATTGCGGGCGATCTGTTTAAGGCAACTAGGTGGCATGACCGCAATCTGCTAGTCCGGACAGAGCATGATTTCCAGGCAGATCCTGAACTTGGACTTTATACAGAGTTTGATAGCCATATATCTCACAGAGTTCTTCGGATAGATCAAGGTAACCAAAAAGGAAATATGTTTGGTGTTAGAGAAGAGCAACCGATAAACGTACTTCGCATCGATTTGGAGCAATTATCTAGAAGTAACGCCCAAGCCTCAGAGTCAGTAGCATAGCATAGGGATACTCTATATATAATTATCCACAGGGCTTTGACTTGGGGTCAGGATCGTGGTACGGTAAGGCCAAAGTGTACAAATAAACACTTGGATTATGTGAGTCAAAATATCGTGGCAGAAGTACCTGAAAAACAAATCAAAAGGTTAAAAGCTCTCATTCTAGAAGCCGAGACTAGCATGGCCGCCGCCAAGGAGCTGCTGGTTAGCTTGGTAGGTGAAGAGCCTGTTGATTTATCTGGAGTTAGTGATGAACCGTTAGGTAAGATTATTGAAGGCGTTTTTGACGGCCAGAATATGGTTGGCTCTGATGCCAAAAGTTACCCCGTGCCCGCTAACTACGCTAGCAAGTCTAAGTTAGTCCAGGGTGATATCTTGAAGCTAACTATTTCTGACGATGGCACCTTCCTTTACAAGCAAATTGGCCCAGTGCCGAGAAAACAGGTGGTTGGTATGTTGAAATTAGAAAACGGCCACTATTACGTTGATGTCAGTGGCAAAATGTACCGCGTCCTGCTAGCCAGTGTGACCTATTTCAAAGCTAAGCCCGGTGATCAAGTCAGCGTTAACGTACCAGAAGACGACTCTCAGACCGAGTGGGCTGCTCTAGAAGCAGCGCTTTAGCGATCAGCCCGTAGTTATATAGTCAATATTCATAGACGCCAGCCGGCGATAAGGGTAGACTATTACATACTATGGGGCAGGCTTTATATAGGAAATACCGTTCTAGGAAGTTGTCAGAAATTGCTGGCCAAAAGCACATAACTGACACCTTGGAAAAAGCCATCAAACAAGGCTCGATTAGCCATGCTTATCTGTTTAGTGGGCCACGCGGTGTCGGCAAGACTAGCATTGCCCGTATCCTGGCGCACGAGATTAACGGCCTGAAATATGATGATGAATCAACCCATCTGGATATTATTGAGATTGATGCCGCTAGTAATCGGCGGATTGATGAGATCCGCGAGATAAATGAACGCGTTAGAGTGGCACCGACTTCTGCCAAGTACAAAGTCTACATAATTGACGAAGTCCACATGCTGACGCGCGAAGCCTTTAACGCCTTACTCAAAACTCTAGAGGAACCACCTGAACACGCCGTTTTTATCCTAGCTACTACCGAGTCACATAAGTTGCCGGAGACTATAGTCAGTCGCACCCAGCGCTTTACTTTTAAACCGATCGCTCCCGAAGTTCTGGCTACACACTTGGCTGACATAGCCCAGAAAGAAAAGATAAAAATCGGTACTGAGGCCATCGAGTTAATTGCTAAGCACGCTGATGGCTCGTTCCGCGATGCCTTAAGTCTATTAGATCAAGTTAAGCACGCCAGCTCAAATATCACCCTAGAAGATGTACAGCAAGCCATTGGTTATGCGCCAAAAGACGCCCTGGATTCAATTGTCGATGCTATCAAGCAAAACAACTTGGCCGAGCTAGCCAAGACGCTCAATAGCTTAGCTGATCAAGGCCTAGCAGCTAGTCAGTTAGCCAAGCAATTATCAACTATTCTTAGAACTGAGCTGCTGGCGGCCGAGCCAAGTTTACCATCTGCCCAAATCCTGCAGCTCTTAAGCCAACTTATCAAAGTTCCGAGTTCACGCGAACCTAAACTCAGCCTGGAATTAGCCCTATTCCAGCAAGTCATCAATGATTCAAAACCCATTGCCAAAATCGTGGCCACACCATTGCCTGCAACCGAGCCAAAACTAGAGGTTAGCAAGCCAGAGCCAGTAGTCGCGCCTAAAACGCCCCCTAAGCCCCCAGTCGATACCGACAGTGATGCCTGGACTCAAGTGTTGGCCGCCATAAAAAGTAAGAACAATACTATCTATGGTATTGCCCGAATGGCTCAAGCCGACCTAGGCCCAGACCGTTTAGTGCTGCGGTTTGCTTTTCCGTTCCACCAAAAGCGCTTGAACGATGCTAAGAATCGACAATTATTGCAGGACGTTGTAAACGACATTACCGGTAAAGACATTGAGATGGAACTATTAGTTGACCGCGATGTCCAGCATGCAGTTGTTCAAAGCCAGCCCGAAAGCCTTAAAGAGGATGACCAGGCTGTTAAAAACATTAGCAATATTTTTGGTGGTGCTGAGGTGTTAGAATAGGCCTACTAGAGAGGGAGTTGACTTGGACGACCAACAATTAAAAACCTTACCACAGAACTTGGATGCTGAGGCATCTTTGTTGGGGGCTATCATGATTGATGCTGACGCCTTGATCAAGATTGCTGATTCTGTCTCGGCCGATGATTTCTTTGACCCCAAACACCGTCGTATTTATGAAGCCATCGTTGAACTTTACGACAAACGCAGCCCAATTGATGTTTTAACCTTGGCTGACCAATTAAAAGCCAATGGTTCGCTAGAACTAATCGGTGGCGCACCGTATCTAACTGAACTGACCAATTATGTCCCAACTGCTTCACACGTTGATCAATATGCAGAAATTGTTGCTCAAAAGTCTCTCAGACGGCGACTGATCCAGGCTTCTCAAGACATTGCTAACATGGGCCATAATGAGACCCTAGGATTACAGGCATTGATCGAGGAAGCTGAAACCCGCTTATTTGATGTCAGTCAGCGCCACATCCACCAAGACGTTACTAGCCTAGAGACGATTCTGAGTGAGAGCTTTGAGCGTTTGGATGAATTACACAAAGACAAAGGCAAAATCCGTGGTATTGCCACCGGCTATAAAGATCTAGACAATGTTTTAGCCGGCATGCAGAAGTCAGACTTGCTAATTCTGGCAGCTAGGCCATCGATGGGTAAGACGGCGCTGGCACTAAACATCGCTCATAACGTAGCCCTACATGATAAATTGCCCGTACTGCTGTTTAGCCTCGAAATGAGTAAAGAACAGTTGGTCGACCGACTGTTAGCCATGGAGTCAGGCGTCGACGCTTGGGCGCTTAGAACTGGCAACTTGACGGACACTGACTTTGAGAAGATTGGCCAAGCCATGGGCGCCTTATCAGAAGCTGAAATGTTTATTGACGACACGCCCAGCATTACGGTTGGTGAGTTACGTACCAAAGCCCGCCGCGAAGCCCACAAGCGAGAATTGGGCTTAATCGTTGTTGATTATTTGCAGCTGATGAGTGGCGGCCGCTTTGGTGGCGATGGCAATCGTGTCCAGGAAATTTCTGAAATCTCCAGAGGTCTTAAGAGCGTAGCCCGTGAACTTAATGTACCGCTGATGGCCTTGAGCCAGCTTAGCCGTTCGGTTGAAAGCCGTAGCCCGCAAATCCCTCAGCTAGCTGACCTGCGTGAATCTGGTTCTATAGAGCAAGACGCTGATGTCGTGGCCTTCATTTACCGTGAGGACTACTATAACCCCGAATCTGAACGCAAAAACGTTACCGACATTTTCATTAAGAAACATCGTAATGGACCAACAGGTAACATTGAGCTTTACTTCGACCGCGACAAGCAGAAGTTCAGTAGCCTCGACACCAAACACACCCAGCCCTTCGAGAACTAACACACCTCCCGCACCGGCCAGTCTGCTCAAGTGCAGAGCACCTGAGTCTAAAGCGCGGAAAGTGTGTACCTGGGCTAGCTAGTGGCTCCTAAAATCAGTATAATTGTGCTTAAGCATGAGGCGCTTTGTTTGGGCACTGTTGGATTATTGGCAACCGGTGTTAGTCGGTTTGTTGATGTTGGTTATCATTGCTGGCACACTTGGCTATCGGCTAGGTAACTTAACGTCAGGGCTGAGCTTAAACGAAGTTACCTACATACATTCCGCACAATCCGGCAAGCAGATCATAGCCAACCCAGTTTTTGCGCCTCACAAGGTCCTAACCTACGGCCTAATTAAGCTGAAGTTAACTAAACCCTTATACCTAAGAAGCGTTAGTGCGCTGATGGGACTGCTCACGGTGTTGTCCGGTTTCTTTATTGTCAGACGCTGGCACAGCCGTAAGATTGCTCTGCTGAGCAGTTTGCTACTTTTAAGCAGTAGTTGGCTGCTGCAAACCACTCGTCTTGCTACTCCAGAAGCTTGTTTCTTACTGGTGTTACCGCTACTTTGGTTAGCCAGCTGGATGTACAGCACATCTAACCGGCGCTTAGCTTTATTTTTATTATTCTTGAGTGCCAGCACAGCTATTTATATACCGGGTTTTATTTGGCTGATTCTATTGTTGGTCATGTGGCAGCGTAAATCTATAGCCAATGAGCTAAGCCAAGTTAGTGTCTGGTTCAGTCTGCTCCTAGGGCTGATGGTCTTAGCTGTCATAAGCCCATTGGTGTGGGCCAGTTGGCACAATATACAAGTATTGATCACAATCGTAGGTCTGCCGCAACAATTATCAACCCTCAAAGACTTTCCGTTTAACCTTGTTCGACTAGCTTCGGCTTTAGTCTGGCGGTCGCAGCCTGACGCCACAAATCATCTAGCTAATCTACCAATGCTCGATGCCTTTAGTGCGCTACTAGTTGCGCTAGGCGTTTACGCTGCCCGCTTTAGCTGGCGACTAACTCGAGTCAAGCTGATGCTTAGTTGTTTTGTGATGTTATTCTTGCTTGTTGGCTTGGGCGGCAGCGTTTCTTCGGCTGTCTTGCTACCTATTATCTACCTGGTGATAGCAGCTGGCTTGGCATTTTTATTAGCCCAATGGTTCAAAGTGTTTCCGCGTAATCCTTTAGCCCGGTTTGTCGGCGTAGTTTTACTGTCTCTGACTGTCGCTGTGACTTCTTACTACCACATAAGTCGCTATTATGTTGCCTGGGCACAGGCGCCAGAAACGCGCCACAGCTTTAATCTTCATCTCTGAGTCTGCTACAATAACACCTGTAATAACGAAGGAGGCTTATGAGCCGTTTTGACCAAGCCAAGATGTTGATGAAAGTTAAAAAACTGCAAAAAGAGTTGCAGAAAATGGTTATGACCGTAGAGCAGGGCGACGGTGCCGTCAAAGTTGAGATAACTGGTGAGCAGAAAATCAAGAAAATCAGTATTGACCCTGAGGCTGTTGACCTAGACGATATTGTCCAGTTAGAAAGATGGCTGGAGGATGCCGTCAAAGAAGCTATCCAACAAAGCCAAAAGGTCGCCGCCGAGAAAATGCAGCCAATGATGGGTGCCTTGGGTGATTTAGGCCTATAGAGATTTACCGCTAATGAGTGTATTGCCGCCAGCCTTAGAGTCTGTCATTGAAACGCTTGGTGTTTTGCCAGGGGTTGGTTCACGTACAGCTGAACGCTACGCTTATTACCTACTCAAAGCCGATCCAGCCTCGGCTGGCCGTCTAGCCGATGCCCTAGCTAAACTACATAGTGAAGTCGGTTATTGCCAAAAAACTTTTGCTCTTGTCCCCAAGGGTCAGGCTATTTCTGATCTTTACGCTAACCCTAGTCGTGACAAATCTATTATTGCTGTAGTGGCCGAACCATTTGATATTTTGGCATTAGAAAAGACTGGACATTTTAAAGGTACTTACCACGTGCTCGGTGGTTTGGTATCACCAGTTGACGGTGTTTCTCCAGATCAATTGCACATTGCTGAGCTTATCAAGCGTCTGGACGAAGACAAGGTTAAGGAAATCATCCTGGCCACTAATGCCAGCGTTGAAGGCGAATCAACGGCGCTTTATATTCAGCAGCAAATTGGTAAGCGCAAAGTTAAGATTAGCCGATTGGCTCGAGGCTTACCAGTCGGCGTTGACCTAGAGTATGCCGACCAGATCACCCTTAGCCGAGCGTTAGAAGGCCGAACATTATTATGAAATACGCGCAAGCTAAGCAAATAAAGCAATTAGTTGATGGAGCCAAAGATATCTTGATCATCCAGGCCGATAACCCCGATGCTGATAGCTTGGGCAGTGCTTTAGCGTTAGAGCAAATCATTGGCGATATGAACAAAGAGCCATATCTGTATTGCGGCGTAGATATCCCAGATTATCTAAAGCATTTAAGCGGTTGGGACAGGGTTAACAAAGACATGCCCAGCAAATTTGATCTTAGTATTATTGTCGATACTAGCGCCTTAGCACTCCTAGAGAAGCTCGCCAAAAGCGATTATCAACATTGGGTAGCGTCTAAGCCAGTTGTCGTTCTAGACCATCATAGCGATGTTAAGTGCGATATCCCATATGCTTCAATAGTACTGAACGACAACGACGCCGTGGCGACTGGCGAAGTTATCTACAAGCTAGCCCAAGAACTGAAATGGTCTCTTAATTTACAGGCCAAAACCCATATCGCTAGTTCTATTCTGTCCGATTCGCTTGGACTGAGCAGTGAAGGCACGACACCTACGACATACAGAATAATGGCAGATTTGATCGAATCTGGCGTTGACCGCCCAGCACTCGAAGAAGCTCGGCGAGCCTATATGAAAATGCCGGAAAAAGTCTTCCGCTACAAAGCTGAATTAATTAACCGAACCGAGCTGGTAGCTGATGGGCAGTTAGCTATTGTCAGCGTTCCTTACGAAGAGATCGTTGAATACAGCCCTCTCTATAACCCAGCTGCTCTGATTCATAACGATATGCTACTAATTGATGGGGTATTAGCCGCCATAGTTTTGAAGATCTATAATGACGGCAAAATTACTGGTGCTTTTAGGGCAAACCATAACGGCACCATTGGCGACGCACTGGCCAAGCGTTTCGGTGGCGGCGGACACATTTATTCTAGTGGGTTTAAAATCACTGACGGTAGGGGGATAAACGACATAAAATCCGAGGTGATTGAGATAGCTACAGATTTACTTGCTAAACTTGAAGATAAGTCATGAAATTATTTAATACGCTTACCAAAAAAGTTGAGACGTTCAAGCCCGTAGACGATAAAAAGATTCGGATCTATTCTTGCGGACCGACGGTTTATGACCATATTCATATCGGGAATCTGAGTAGCTTCATTTATGCTGATACTCTCAGGCGCGTGCTTCAAGCTAGTGACCATGAAGTGCATCACGTCATGAACTTTACCGACGTTGATGACAAAACTATTAGACGCAGTCAGAAGAGATATCCGGACTTGGCGCCAGAAGAAGCGCTCCAGAAACTAACAACCGAGTACGAACAGCTTTTTTTGGCGGACATGGAAGCAATCGGCAATGATGTTAAGGCGCTAGATTTTGTCAAAGCCACTGAGCACATTGAGAACATGCAAACTCTCATCAAACAGCTCTACAAAGATGACTTTGCCTACATAGCTGATGACGGCGTTTATTTTTCTATAGAGAAATACAAACAAAGCGGCAAACAGTATGGGCAATTACTAGAGCTAGACAGTAAGAATACCAGCGAGGCCCGCATAAATAATGATGAATATGACAAAGAGTCAGTTCATGACTTTGCTCTCTGGAAACTTCAAAAAGACAATGAACCTGCCTGGGAATTTGAGTTAGATGGTCATGACTTGCTAGGACGACCTGGCTGGCACATTGAATGTTCAGCTATGAGCGTCGACAAGTTGAGCCAACCATTTGATATTCATACTGGCGGTGTCGATTTGATCTTCCCGCACCATGAGAACGAGATTGCCCAAAGTACGGCCGGCAAGTCAGATGACTATGCCAAGTTTTTTGTGCATAACGAGCATTTGTTGGTTGACGGTCGCAAGATGAGCAAATCACTCAACAATTTTTACACTCTTGAAGACGTCAAAGAACGCGGTTACGACCCATTAGCCTTCAGACTATTAGTTTTGCAGTCACATTACCGCAGTCAATCCAACTTTACTTGGGAAAATCTTGAAGCCGCCCAGAACCGCCTCAAAAAATTTGAACGTATGGCTGATAGTTTTTGGCAAGTCAAGGAACAGAGCAATGTAGAGTCTATAAAACTCTCAATCAACTTACATGAAATGAAAACCGTGATTGAGAACGAATTCACTAACGACCTAAATAGTCCTTTGGCTTTAGCTGCACTTGACCCTATTGCTCTCTTTGTTGAAGTTGAAGGCATAACGAACGAGAATCAAGATAATTTTATGGAGTTCCTTGAATGGGTTGATCTTATCCTTGGGTTTAATCTTTCAAAGAGAGAAGACATTAGTCCTGAGCAAAAGAAGCTTATGCGAGAACGTACGGAAGCTAAGGAAGAAAAGGATTTCTCAAGATCAGATGAGCTTCGCATGCAATTAGAAGAACAAGGCATCGGACTGCGCGATACTGAACACGGCCAAATCTGGTTCCGTTTGTAGCTTAGGCTGGATCGCTGAGCAAATTGCGGCTATCGACGTAATCTTTGACCAAAATCTTTATGCAACCAGCTAGTGGTATGGCTACCAAGCCGCCAAATAGACCGCCAAAACTGACACCGACAATAACTGATGAAAAAACTAGCAAGGGCGACATATTGGTAGAGTTGGCTTGGATCTTAGGCTGGATAGCGTAGTTTTCGATTTGTTGGTACAAAATATAGTAGGCCAAAATAATCAGCGCTGTGATTGGCGAATGGAACAGGGCTACCGTGCTGACAATAATGGCGCCAATGCTATGACCAACCAGCGGAATTAAGCCACAAATAAACACCACTACCATCAATGCAATCGGATAACTGACGCCCAAGGCTACTAAGGGCACTAGTATCAAACTGGCCGCAATCGCCGCCAGCAAAACCTGGCCGTTCACAAAACCTTTAATTACTTTGTACATATCAAGTAGCAGCTTACGAGCGTGCGGTTGTTTTTCTTCTGGCAATAAACGCCTGGCGACGTCAAGCCAACGCGGACCCTCAATCAATGTCATGAAGGCAATAACCAACACGGTTAGCATAGAGAAAATACTGCTAGTAATACGTGTGAATATGCTGACGGCCGAGGCGGTGGCATTGTCCAATCTATCAGACAACTGGCCAGAGAATTTATCTACTTGAGGCTCTAAGTTGTAGCGCCGCACAAATCGCCCAATGGTGCTATCACCCTTACGGGCATCTTCAATCAGTCCTGGCGCCGCATGGATAAAGCTATCGGTCTGCTCAACCAAGGGGGGTACGATACTGGCCAAAAAACCGATTAACAGAGCGATTATCACTACAAACGACAAAGTGGTTGCCAGTGTACGGCTGCCGCGGCGTTTGCCAGGTATGCGCACTGCCAGCCAATGAACCGGGGCATTAAGAGCCATGGCCAGGAAAAAGCCAGTTGAAATCAGGATTAAGGCGTGAGTGGCTTTCTTGAGAGCTGCCAAGAAGACTAGTGACAAAATAACCATTAAGAGCACACGGATGACCGTGCGGCTAGAAACAGTTATTTCCACGACTTGGTTTGTTTTGCGGCGGAAGACCGAAAGCATGAGAACATTATCTCATTTTCACCTTGGTTTGCAATGCTTTGGTGTAAAGCTCAAGCATAATTGGTCCAATGTGCTGAACATCAAACTCCAAAATTTTATGTTCCTGCCATTTTTGGGCTCGACGCCGAACTTGGGTGTTATATAAGTAGTGTTTGAGCTTTTTGGCAAACTCATCAGTGTTGTTTGGTTTTATTAGTTGCTCTGGTCGTTCGCCCAGCACTGAGCGGTAGCCAGGATTATCACCAGCTAAGACGACGCCGGCTCCAGCCGCCATGGCTTCAAGTAGAACTATGCCAAAACTTTCGCCGCCTAGACTAGGGAAGACCGCTAGATCAGCACTAGCTAAATAATCGGCTTTGTCTTCCTCATTGATGAAACCTGCAAAATGGACTAGATGCTTTAGTTTGTGGTCTTCAACAAAATGTTCCAATTTGGGTCTTTCTGGCCCTTGACCACATATCAAGACCCTGACATTGACCAGCTGGTGTTTGTTATGCAAGTGCTCGATAGCCTTTAATAGCAGTAGGCAGCCTTTGCGCTCAACCAGTCGACCCAAGAAGACTATATTGGTTTTGCCATCATTAAACTTGGCTAGTTTTTTACCACGGGCAAAGCGTTCAACGTCAACCACATTAGGCAACACCAAGCTTTTCTTGCGGTAGCTTTTCTTGGCCAAATGAGCGGCTGGCCGCGAGACGCTTATCAAGCTGTCTATATGCCTAGATTGACGTCGAGTCAACAAGCCGAGTAACCGGACACCCTTTTTCATTGTCCAGTTGTAAGGAAGAACGTGGAAAGTGCCAATTACTGCCGTCTGTGGTTGAGCATTTTTGATAATTCTACCACCTAGAAAGGGGCTAAAAGGCATCTGTAAATGTAAAACATCAAAGTTATGCTTATCTAGTAGTTTACGGAGTTTAGTTTTAGACACAGGCAAGGGCGTTGATAAGCGATTACCATTAAAACTTACGTTGCGGTTATGGCTCAAGCTTATGACGTTGGGTATATCTTTGCGCCGGCTTTCGCCCACCAGGTAGTAAACCTGGTGCCCACGGCGAATGAACCAACTGCCAAGCGTCAAGATATACTGCTGGACACCATCTGGCTTGTCCAGGCTATCATCTAGCACAAAACCGATCTTCATGGCTTGAATGACTCGGCGTAAAGTTTCTCGTACATTTTTACTACTCGGCTATAGTCAAACTGCTTAATGTGCTCGGCGGCCCAGTCTTGCCAAGCCTTACGCAGAACTTCGTCTTCGAGCATTAAGCTTAGTCTGCGCGCAAACTCTATCGTATCTCTGGGATTTACTAGCGATAACTGCCCCCGGCCACTGAGCACGCTGGCGTAGCCTGGGTTGTTGCCGGCGACAATCGGCAAACCAACCGCCATAGCTTCCAATAAAACGACGCCAAAACTTTCGCCATACAAGGCCGGTGAGCAGAACAAATCGGCTTGCCCTAATAGTTTAAGTTTTTGTTCTTCGCTGACAAGACCCAAGAATTTGACATTACTCAGTTCTAGATTATTAGCCAATATGCTGAGTTTGGTTCTATCAGGACCATCGCCAGCGATGATTAACTCTAGGTTATTAGTCTGGCTCAGCAGCGCAAAAGCTCTGAGTAGATAGGCAACGCCCTTGCGCCGTTCCAGGCGACCAACGTATAGGATTGTCCTGCGTTTTTTAGCGGCTTTATTCGGACTGGTCTGATATTTGTTGAGATTAATGCCATTGGGTATGATCTCGATCGGTTTATGCGTCAGACCACGTACATATTCGGCTGCCGGGTCAGATACGGCCGTCAGAACGTCAAGATATCTCAATATAAACTTGGTATACGGCGTAATCGCCCGTTCAATAGTCTTGGACATGACGGTATCCGGCAACTTGGCATGAAAGGTAGCAATGGTCTTGGCCTTGGATCTAGTCAGAATTTGCCTAGACAACAGCGGTACCCATGGTTCGTGGAAGTGCAGCACATCAAATTTCTCGACTTCAAGCAAATCATCGACGCTTTTGGGGTCAACATTTACGGTCACTTGAGCAGTCGTGTGGAAGGGTGACTTAACATCGGTGGCTCTACCAATAAACCGGACAAATGGCGGCGGTAATGATTCACTACCCTTAGGTTGAGGCGTAATTACCAAACAGTCGTGGCCACGCTTACTCAAACCCTCCTGCAGGGCCAAGACACACTCTTGGACGCCACCGCCTTTGTAGATATCATAAGGACAAACCAGCCCTATTTTCATGTTACAAGTATAGCAACTATTGCTCAGATAAGATCTGGCGGAGTTTGCGGGGTATTAAACTAGCCGCCGCTTTTTTGTCGGCAATGATTGACGGCGCATGGTTGTCGGCTTTGGATTGCACGGTGTGGACTTTGCTATAAATAATCTTCAGGTGCTGTTCTACCACCTTATAGTCAAAATAACGGTCGTTCTTAACATAGATATGCCATAGCGGCAGATCAACCCGTTGCTGGCAGTTATCCAAGCGCAAAAACTCAGTGGTTGTAATCATATAAGTTCTTACGTCGTTAGAGTGCCATAAATGAACCTCAAAATTCATTAATAGTCGGCGGTCTTCTTTTTGGAGTCCGGCAAATTTTTCTTGAGCATTATGCGTCCGTGAATAAGCCAGGTGTAAAACGCCGGGATTCAACACGATGTTTTTAAAGAAAATCGCTGGCAAGTGGTAGGAGAATAGCTTGGCTCCAAGTAAATATGTCCAGTACCGTGGTTTGCTAAAGCTAAATTCATCATAACGGGCAAAACCAACTACACTAACCAACAAATCTACTTTTTTAGTCAGGTCGGGGTAGCGCTGTAGCATTCTAGTAGCTACTACAAAGCCAAAGCTCAGACCCAAGATAGTCACACGCTTGCGTTTATAGCGTAGTTTTACAAACGTTGCTAGATAATCAGCTAGATTATCAATCGTCGGTCGACGATCAATCTTGAAGAAACTGTCCATGCCGCCAAAACCAGGCAAATCCGGCATAGTGACGTTGCCATACTGGCTTAGATCCTGCATGATGCCCCACCAACGCTCCAAGCTAGAATGATGTCCGTAGACAAACAATATCTCACGGGTCTTGTTGGTACTAGCCGGCAAGTGCAGCATCCGGCCATTCAGGCCATTTATATATAGTGGCTGGATGTAGTCGGCTGCCGATGGATTTTGTGTTTTAGGCATTGTCTATACAATCTACAGTAGTCAGTGGACATTATCAAGAAATAATACTCAATTTTTACAAGTGACCGGCCATATGAAACAGCCGGTACCAAACGCTCGGCTGTTTTAGTTCACTAGCAGGCAGTAACTTAACTTCAGCACTGTAACTGCCTGAATGAGCTTTGATTGTACCTACTGGTGTGTGAGCGTCAATCGGCAAACTTAGGTTGTCAATCTCAACGCTTAGGGCTGGGGGTTTGGACGGCCAAGCCAGTACGCTCAAGTCAGCTTGGGCGATAATTGGCACGCTAACACTGCCACCGCGAGTAATCTGACCATATTGTTGGCCTTTTTTTATGACTTGTTTCGTCTGGATGTTGGCAAAAGTACTATCAATTAGACCGGGCGCATCGTGCAGGCTGGTAGACAGCGATGGTGCACCTAAAATTACACCAACTACTGTAAAATCTTGCCCGTTTATACTGCGTTTAGCCGCAAACATGTAACAGCCACCAGCTTCTTCGGTATTACCAGTCTTAATACCAATTACCCCGTTGCTACCCAACAAACGATTAACATTATAAACCGTGCCTACCACCGGTAAGCTGGCGGCTTTCTGGGCAGCAATCTGGGCAATTACTGGTTGATCCATAGCGTTTTCGGCTAGTTTGGTCAGATCCATGGCTGTGCTGATGGTGTTGGGCGAATAGCCGCTGGCATCAGCAATGTGCGTATTGGTCATGCCGATTGACTCTACAAAGTTGTTAACAAACTGCAGGTAGCCGTCCTGCGAGCCAAAGGCCCAGTCAGTCAGAATAACGGCTATGTTGTTGGCTGAGGGCAATAGCAACGCCTGGAGCGCTTGGTACTGGCTGATCTTCTCACCAGCCGCAACTTCTACAACCGACTGACCTTCACTCAGGTATTGGTTGTATAGATCTTGGTCGGCGGCCGTAATCGTTATATCCGGGCCTGGCTGGCTAGTAGTTAACGGCTTGGCTTTTAAGACCGCTAGGGCTGTAACGACTTTGGCTACGCTGGCAATTGGAAAAGGTTTTTGATCACCATGACTTTCCAATGGCCCAAAACCAACTATACCAATGGCCGACTGGCCATAGTTTGGCCATTTTAGATTCACAGCTTTATTTACATCTGGGATTGGTTGGTTGGCAGTGTAACTTAAGGCTGGCAAAGGCAGGGTCAAGCTCAATGTGACATAAATTACTAGAACCAGCACAAGCAGGGCACTGACCACTCTGTAGGCATAGCGTCTTTTTTGGTTCTTAACACGACGATTCTGTCTAATTTTTAAAGCCTTGGGGTCAAGCACGTGCATTATGGTCTCTAGTATAACCCACGTAATCTGTTCATAAGTCATTGTAAAAAATACTTGACAGCTATTTATGGTAAGAGTATACCGGGAGTAGAGAAATTTAATTCTATACAAAAAGAGGCAAACAATGGCAACTGCGGAAAATTTGAGTATTTCTAGATTTGAGGTGGAAAAAGGTCATAGAGTTTACGGCCTGATAGATCCTAGGTTGCAAGCTCGTCACCTTCAGGCATCGCCTGCAGCCAATGACTTAGAGAATTTCCGGAACAAGTTTAAAGCAGCCGCGGACACTAATGGTTGGTGCCTTTACACCAGTAGCCGTTTGCCCAGACATATACGCCTGGATAATTATCCAGAAGGCAGCAATGAAGTTTTCAGTATCGTTAAACCAGTAGAGACCAGGCGCGGTATGTTGTTTTGTGTCTGTATAGACATGCTTATTAACAAAGATGATGGCCGAGCCCGAGTTGAAATCCACCACAGCGAAGAACACCCGCTCAGCCAGGCAGTAATCTTTGAGCCTGAGATTGGCAGTATGGATATTGTGCCAGGTTACGGTAATGACAGGTTTTTATTCATTGACGTAGCACAGCGAGCTGAGCCAGCTGAACAACCTCTAGCGCCAGAGCCTTTGAGACAAACAGCTTAGTACGCTATAATCAATCTGTTCTTTAAGCAACGATGGGACGTGGCCAAGTGGTAAGGCACCAGTTTTTGGTACTGGCATTCGTAGGTTCGAATCCTACCGTCCCAGCCAGATTTGACTTATGATTTGATTTAGTACATTGTATACACTATGCGTTTTGTATCTGAAACTTTTGAAAATGTAGTCGACATTCCTGATCCTATTGATCCGGCTTTTTTGTTACCTGCTGACGAACCAGATTTATGGGCACCAAGATTAGAAGGATTGACTATTGCCAATGGCGTACCGGCTGTTGAGTTAGCGTATGTCTATCTTGAACATCACGTAGATGGCCATGTGCATCTAAGGACAATGCTGGAATGTTGCGAGCCCGAAGAAGTTCACTATATTATTAGAAGTAATAACATGAACCATATTGGCAGAGGCATCGCCCGGGTTATTTTGCATCCTGACCGTTATGAATTGTTTGATCTGCCTACTGTTTACGATTATGAAGTGCGCACCAGGTCCGTCAGGGCAAATCCAAAGAATGAAAGACCGTTCTTTGAGGGATTTATTGAGCACTGGGGTGTTTTAAAGCGAGATTGAGTAACTTAAGACAATCAAATTCTATAATCGTTCCGTATCATACTCTGTTGTATTTTTTATAATAATTTGATTATACTGTAAGCGTAATGTTCAAAACAAAAAAAGCTTCTAGATCTAAGAAACACCCACTTCTAGAGGCCGCAAATGGCATCATGATAAAAGATGTGCCAAGTTATGGCAATAAGTTCTTCTACTCACTTGGCTTTTTATCAATGATTACATTTGTCTTGCTTATATTAACTGGTGTCGTAATGACGTTCTTTGGGCCAAATTGGTGGCTAACCAACCCGTTAGGCAGTTACGTCCGAAGCGTTCACTTATGGTCTACCCAGGCATTTGTTATTTTCATTATTTTGCACGCACTTGTGGTTTTCTTCACCTCCGGTTTTAAGAAGCCTCGCCGCTTATCATGGATCTTGGGTGTGCTTATGCTGTTTGTTGTATTGGCTGAGACAGAATTCGGTTATGTGCTCCGCGGAGATTTTTCATCACAATGGCGTGGTTTGCAAGGGGCAGATTTTTATAACGGTGGCGGGCTTGGTTGGTATTTAAACCCGCTTAATTATCGTCAAATTTACGGGGTTCACATTGTCATTATTCCTATGGTGATTGTAGGACTGTTATTTTTACATTATGTTTTAGTAAGAGTCCTAGGCATTGCTAAACCGTACCGCAAAGATATTCATGTAAAAACAGTTTCCGCTGACCACAAAAAATTATTTATCCGGGCTGGAGGATTGGTAGTCACTATCTTACTATTAGCCGTCTTTTTGCCATCTCCTTACATCAAGTCTACGACAATACAATCGGTTGCTCAGGACGATCCGGTTTTGGTTAACAAAACGCTGGTGTCAGAGTTTGACAATAGCTCTGACACGTCCACCTATATGGATAACATTGATCCTTACAAGTTCGCTGCGCGCAATATTTTCATTACTAATCCCTACCAACAATATCTACAAACACAGTCCAACCCAACGGACTATATGAGTGTATTTAACGCCGAGCCCAAGCAAGTCCAAGATGATCAGCTGAAAGTAGCGAGTGATTATTTTGACCAAGACAAACCAGACGCCAGCAAAGCGCCCGCAAGCCCAGTCATGTCAGTTGTCGCTTCGCTATCAAACATGGCGAAAGCCGGACTATATGAATCAGCGCTGGCTGGCTCAGGTAATAGTGGGACTTTGAACGATGGATCAACGTACGTAGAACGATTCTTATCGGACACGGGCGTGCTGGAAGGGAAAGCAACACTTCTAAATATTACGACTGACCAGTATGGCATGATTCGCGAAGAGAAGGGCAATACGCCTGGTGCTTGGTGGTTAGCACCTATTGGTGTACTTAACCATACCTTGCTTAAAAACACTGATAATGGCGATCGTGATGCGGCAATCATTTTTGGATCTTTGATAATCACCTTATTAGCATTCCCATTTATACCTTACGTTAATCAATTACCAGACAAACTCAAGGTATACAAATTTATTTGGCGCGAAAAGAAACATAGTAAATAACTGCACCTGACCGACAGGCTCAGCCAAGTTTCTGTACGTACTGTATAATTCGTCTACATGATCAAAGTCAACAACCTAAGCAAAAAATATAACAAGAAGTTGGCGGTTGATGATCTCTCTTTTGAAGTTGAGACAGGTAAAGTAACTGGCTTTTTGGGTCCTAATGGCGCCGGCAAGTCGACTACAATGCGCCTGATGCTGGGCTTGGATCGTGGCAACGGCGCTACAACGTATGACGGCAAAGCTCTTCAAGAATACAGACAGCCATCTCAGATAGTCGGTATCCTACTAGAAGCCAAGGCCTTTCACCCAACCCGTTCAGCCAGAAATCATCTAGACGTGCTGGCTACGGCCGGTAGCATCCCAAGCAAGCGTGTCGATGAGGTCTTAGACGTAGTCGGTCTCAAAGACGTCGCCAAGAAAAAACCAGGCAAATTTAGTTTGGGCATGAGCCAGCGCCTAGGCATTGCGGCTGCGCTGTTAGGCAACCCAAAATATCTAATACTTGATGAACCCGGCAATGGGCTAGACCCGGAAGGCATAGCTTGGCTGAGACAGTTTCTACGCGGCTATGCCAAAGACAACCACGGTGTTTTTGTCTCGAGCCATTTGCTTGGCGAAATGTCTCAGATGGCAGACAACGTCATTGTTATAGGCAAGGGCAAACTTATTACTGATACGTCTATTGAAAAATTGCTGGCCGGTAGCAATACTTCTGTCTTTGTGCGTGTTTCTCAACCTTCAATCCTAGAGAACAGTCTAAAAAGTGCTGGCTTAGCCTACCAAAAAGAAGGCAAGGGACTGGTTGTTAGCCCCGCCAAGACTGATGAGATTGGCAAGCTAGCTCATGCCGCCAAATTAACGGTTCTAGAGCTAAGCCCCCATAACGCCTCTTTGGAGCAGGCCTTCTTGGAGTTGACTGAAGGCACTGAAGAATTCCAAGCTACTAGTAAAAAGAGGGGCAAAAAATGATTCCTCAATTAAAATCCGAATTCAAGAAGTTATTGACCGTTCGTTCAACCTACATATTGTCTTTAGCTTTCTTATTGCTACTTAGCTTCTTGGCCTTTTACGTTCAGGGGTTCAAAAATGTTCCAACCGAAACCCTGAGCCCTCTAGACCACGCCAAAGCAAGTCTATTTCTAGCGGGCACGATAACCCAAGTCGCCAATGTAGTGTCAGTGGCAGGAGGTTTGATAGGCTTGCTGCTATTAACACATGAATATAGATATAACACCATTGTTTATACCTTATCTGCTAGTAATAGCCGCAGCAAAGTTCTAGCTTCTAAGATTATTGCAGTTCTAGTATACGTAGCTATCTTTTCGACCTTAGCAAGTTTAATAGCCCTGGGTCTGATGCGGCTTGGGGTCGCTGCCAGTGGACACACACTTATTAATCAAGACATTAACTACCTGACCTATGTAGCTAAGGCGGTCTTTTTGTCTGAGGGCTTTGCTATGGGCGGTTTGCTATTCGCCGCCCTGATACGGAATCAAGTCGGGGCCATAGCCGCATTATTCATTGTGCCCAACCCAGTTGAAGGCATATTGAGCCTGCTACTCAAGCACAATTCTGTTTACCTACCGTTTACGGCCCTGCAACAAGTTGTACAACCGCCGGTAATTAATGGCTTGCTAGTAGCTGAAACCAGGCGAGGCGACTCTGCCGGTTTTCTAACGGCACCCAAAGGCGCACTGGTATTCCTGGCATACTTAGTTGTCGGCTGGATAATTGCCTGGTATCTGTTCCTACGCCGTGACGCCAGTTAGCGGGTAGCCTGGCTTGAAGCGGAGTTTCTATAAAGTTTGTAACAAATAGGGAACAAGCCGGTTAGTTATTTCTTCTAGTTTGTACATATTTGCCAGGCCAAATTTAGAATGTGACCTATCGCTAAAAGTCAGCTGAACTCGTCCAACGCTCTTGGTAAATGCAGTGCCAGATTCCGCTTCAAGCTGTTGGATAAAGTTAGATACTTGATCTGCTTGGATAGTAGGGAAGCGTTGGGACAAAAGCGTGGTGCAGCCTTCCGGCGTAATCCACTTCTCCCCGTCATTATCAACATATAGCTTCCAGGGGTTAATTTCTGGGCTGTCTGTATGCAGCTTTTGCACATCTGCTACATTAAATAACAGCATTGTTTTGTAGCCGCGGTGACCCTTTATAGCCCTGACTAAAGGTGGGTCGGCCTCGACAGCTTCTATGACAACTTCTCTGGGGAGAAAGCCATCAAAGGCTTTGCGTATGGATTCTAAGGTTTGCCACTCTATGGCACTATGAGTAGATGAGCTGCTCAAGGCCATGCCGCTGGCGCTAATGGCCGGACTCTTGGCGAGTAATTCAACGTACCTATTGTGACGAGCCACTATGGGCTGGGTTAGCTTCTGGCGCAGAACGGCCAGGATTGGTGCATCTTTATGCAAGTCACTGCCAATAATATGGCCTTGTTCGATTGAATCAAGGTTATAAACATCAGCCATGGTAACCGGTGGGATTTCGTCCAGACTGTCTTCACCTTCGATGCCATCATGAAAATCAATTACAACCGATACTGGCGCATCATCGTAGGTGCGGCCAATACGTCCTGCCCGTTGAGTAGCCAGCAGTGGTGAACGAGTCGGTCGCATATTGATAAGAGCCTTGGCTGCGTCACTGTCCCAGCCTTCACGAATAACGTCCACAAAAGTCAGCCAATCAATCTCCCCGGCTTCAAAGGCCTGATAGTGCGCTTCTCTATCTGGCGTACTTTGCAATACAACTTGGGCCCGCATCAGTCTGGTTTCGCCCGTTTTGGGATCAAGCATTTCGGTCTGATTGATTATGCCGGCTAGTACCTTGGCGTGAGAACCTTCATCACCTGGTATGGCCGACATTATGCCTTGGTAGCCGTGCTCACTGAGCATTCTGGCGTAGTCAACTCCAAGCCGGTTGCGCTCCTCGTTAAAACGCATTTGGCGGATGGTGGTGCGGTCGTATTCACCGCCAGCATCAAGACCAACGTGCTGGAAACGTAGACCAGTGTCGTGCACAAAGACTGCTACCGGATTGATGATTTTGCGCTTCATGGCTTCAATTTTGTCGAGCTCATGAGCTTTTTTCTCAAAGTAATCTTCTAGATCACGATCATAGTATTTGTCGGTGGCGGTTAGTCCAAAAATAGCAATATCGCGCTGTTCGGCGTATTCGCGGATGGCGCTCCAAGTCTGTGAACCTATGGCTCTATGCACCTCATCACAGGCCAGTAGTTCAAAATAACCAACTGCCTCTTTTAGTACGTTGTAATGATCAATCCCTTTGATTAGGTTCTTCGTGCGTATAAGCCTGGATCTTTGGCCATTAATCTGGTCAGTATATTCGATGGCAGTTTGGCGAGTTTTGTAATCTAGAAGATCATGTACGGCCGGCGTCTCTTTGAGGCGGGTATCTAGCATCAGTTGCATTACAACAGCTTCTTGTTCACTAAAGTACTTGTAGATTTTGTCTAGCTCCTCCTCGGGATCAAATTGCCACTCTATACGGGGAAGATTTAGTCTTTTTCTTGCCATGGTTTCCAGGCGCCGTTCGGAGGCTCTTTCAAGAGTCCTGGCGTAGGCTTCCATGCCATCTTTGATACGTGGTGTAATCATCGAGTGCACATGTTTACGGAACTTTTTCAAAACAAGCTTGCCTGGTTCTCCAGAAGTCACTAGTTCTTGCAAGGTTTCAAACTGGGCTGTGGAAGCCTCATCTAGACCCAGTACCTCCTTACTCCTAAGGATACCTTCAACTCGTTTGCCCACCTGGGCAACTTTCTGGTCTAGGTAAGCCTGTTTCACAAAGCGTCTACGTTGGCCAATAAGCTCGTCTCTTTTTATTTCGGCTTCACGGTTTGCTGCGATTAAATCCCACCTTTCCGACTCCCATTGGTCAGCTGTTTTTGACTCCGCCACAGCGAAGTCAGCAATCAAGTTACGAAAAGTATCGTAGGTAGTTACTAATACCTCAGCCTCAAGTAAGTTTTTGTCACGCTGCTTAGTTGGCACGTCACCGTGGAGTGGGCGAACATCAAGATGGGCGGCAAAAGCCTTAAAACCACGCCGCTTACCAGTTTTAGCGTTAATTGATCCAACCGTTTGGTTGACTAAATCAATGGTTGGCTCAAGTACCATAATGCGTGGCCGTCTTTGGCCCTCCGGTGTTGTCTCTAGTAAGAGTCGACTCAGTTCAACCATTATGACGGTCTTGCCGGAACCGGTCGGCAACTGTATGTAGCCTTCTCGGCCGCCCTCACGGTAAAAAGTGACAGCATCATTAAAGG
>CAZRYT010000006.1:0-28574 GCA_964604415.1 uncultured Candidatus Saccharibacteria bacterium | reverse complement strand
AGGAGCTCAAACAACACTTGCACTCACAAATCATAGATGAGGGACGACCTGACCTGAACTACGTTGTCATAGGCGGTGGCCCAACTGGCATTGAGCTAGCCGGAGCTCTACCCGCTTACTTGCGATTTGTGATGAAGAATCATGGTCTGCCACGGCGTAAGGTTCATGTCGATTTAATTGAGGCTGCACCGCGCTTAGTGCCAAGAATGCCCAAGGACTTCTCGAAACATATAGCCAAGCATCTAAGAAGACTTGGCGTCCAGCTCTATCTAAATACGACTGTTGAGGCCCAAACATCAGATGCTCTAATGGTGCATGATAAAGCTATACGCAGCCACACCGTGGTGTGGACAGCTGGCGTAGCCAATAATCCATTCTTTAGCACTCAGGGTTTTCAGCTATCGGCTAATGGCAAGGCTAGAGTTGATCAGTTCCTGCAAGCTGAAAAAGATATTTTTGTTATCGGTGATAATGCCGATACACCCTACAGTGGCTTAGCTCAAACTGCGCTGTTTGATGGTGGTTATATTGCCACTAACCTCAAAATGGTTGCCAACAGTAAATCACCCATACCCTACATCGCCAAACGCCCTATCTATGTTCTGCCAGCTGGTCATAAGTGGGCGGCTGTGCTCTGGGGCAGGCTTAGAATTTATGGCCGCAAGGCCTGGTGGTTAAGGTCGCTAGCCGACTTAATTGCTTATCATGACTATGAGCCGTGGCAGCTAGCTACCAAACGCTGGTTGGCCGAAGACCAAAACGAAAATCACTGTCCAATCTGTGACCGCTAGTAGCTTTTATCAGTCTTATCCCTAGGCCAAATTACGATGGCTTTGACAGAATCATAATCTAACCAGCCGAAATGTCTACTGTCGGTACTCTCCTCGGCTTTATCACCAAGTAAATAAATCTGTTTGTCCTTAATTTCACTCAGACGTTTTATTTTTTCGCGGCCATCGTGATTAAGCACTACGATATGCCCAGGATTCAGATCTTTAAAATAGCGCCAGCCGATAACAAAGGTGCCCGGGGGCAAAACCGGTAACATGCTTTGACCAACCACCCGCCTAAACAAAAGAGGTGGTTTGGCGTTTTTTAGTTTACGCAGCGAAACCCTAAGGTCTTCAACTTCAGGCTTTCTTAGTTTCGGCGAAAATTTTGGCAATTTCATCTATCATTTCCAACAGTTTTTTTCCCTCGGCCGGGTCAGAATGGTGCTTGCACTCGCCAGCCTGTTTAGTGGCCTTCCAGAATTTGTCATGAAGATCTGGGAATTTCTCCAGATGTTCTGGCTTAAAATAGTCGGTCCAAAGCACCCATAAATGATGCTTTACTAGTTCAGCGCGTTGTTCTTTGATGAACAAAGCCCGAATCTTATTTTCCTCATCTAAATCTTTGTATTTTGTTTGAATCGCCATGACACTTAGAGCTTCAATCCTGGCTTGGGCTGGATCATAAACCCCACATGGTAAATCGCAGTGTGCATACACCGGTTTGATAAATTTCATCAGTCCCCCTAAGTCTTGTTAACCCACCTAGTATAACGCTAGTTTGGCCTCCTGGCAGCCATTATTATTTCCGTAAGAGGTTTATCGAGTTTTGGAATTGATAAGCCGAAATACCACATTGCTTTATCACGCTCTTTTTTATATCTTGTAACGTTGTGTTTAGGTTGTGCTAAAGCAGCGTTCACTACCTGGGCCGGTAAGCGTTCACGTTCAGATTTTGTTCTAGCAAAGCTCCCGACGCGTAAACGCGAAAAACGCGCGGCCGCGTAACCAATCAGGTTTGTTTCGACTTGGTGATGGTCACCATTATTTCTGATTAAGTTGGATCCGATAGCCTGCAGCGCCAAGTCACCAAGTGCCTCGTGAAAGTTGCGAAAAACAGGATTTTTCCTTTTCCGCTCTAAGCCATGCTTCAAAGCACAGTAAACTACCAAAAGCTGTCTAGCATTAACTTCTACTTTTGAAAAAGTAGCCTCAAAATCATTAGCCCCTTTATCGCCCAGCTGTAGAGCACCGTTTAAGGATACGTTTGGCTCGTAAGATATAATGGTCGGCTGAACAATAACCGAGTTGTCGTCATAAATTTCACCAATGCCCATTCTTGCCAATCCCACTTCGTGGCTTAGAAATTGGTCAATTTTTTCGCCACGGTGCCTGAAGATACTAGTGATTTGATCCATGATTATTACGCCATTTTTCAATTTCGGCATGATTACCATTTAGTAATACTTCTGGGACTTTGAGGTCACGGAAGTTTTCTGGCCGCGTGTACTGCGGAAACTCGACGTTTTGGTCATCATCCTGAAACGATTCAATCTCAGCAGATTTTTCACCACCCAAAACACCAGGCAAAAGCCTGACGACGCTATCGATTATGGCCATAGCCGGCAGTTCCCCGCCAGTTAAAACGTAATTGCCAATACAATATTGTTCATCAACCCATTTAGTGATTCGTTCGTCGTAACCTTCGTAGCGTGGGCAAACTAGGATCAAGCCTTTTACTTTAGCCAGTTTTTTAGCCTCAGATTGTTTGTAGGTTTTGCCGCGCGGTGTTGGCAGGATGACCAGAGCTTCAGGATCAAGCTTTTTAGCGTGTTCTATGGCCGCTACCAACGGTTCCGGTTTGAGTAGCATACCGTCACCACCACCGTAAGGCGTATCATCGACGTTCTTGCGTTTACCCAAACCAAAGTCGCGTAAATTAATGTAGCTAAACTCAACAATTTTTTTGTCCTGCGCTTTCCAAAGCATACTGGTATTAAGCACAGGTGGAAACATTTCAGGGAAAAGCGTTATTACTTGTATTTTCACCAAAATATTATACCACAACAAAAATACCCCTAACGGGGTAATTTTGTCACATAAAGCTCCGATTCAATTGAATCGCTCGCAATGAGCCTTTTATTTTTGTTGACCGATCTATTATATATCGAGATCGTCTAATTCATCAAGCTCTGCGCGGGTTTTGCTGACAACGTCGCTGTGCTCGTCGTCTTTTACTGGCTCATCTTCAACCACGTCTTCGATGGGTTCTTCTACCTTATCGTCAGTTGGCTTTTTGTCTTCTTGCTCAGGTTCGTCTTTGGTTTCAGCTTTTTCAGTGTCTTGGCTTGGTTCAGGACGACGAGTTGGACCGTCGCCGTTATCTATAATCTTAAGGTTATAACGGGCATCATTCTTAGTCCCTAATGCTCTCAGTAGCGTCCTTAGGCTTTGAGCGGTAGCTCCACGCTTACCAATCACCCGGCCAAGATCCTCTGGGTCAACCGTCAGCTCTAGTAAAACGCCCTTTTCATCAATGGTGCGCTTGATGCTAACTTTATCTGGGTTACTAACCAGTGATTTAACGACGTATTCTATAAATTGTTGGTCAATGCTGCTTGTCATAGTCTCTCCTCCGGTTTCAGTATATCAGAATGTTATTTTGGCTCTTCAACTGGTGCTTCTGGGGTCTCGGTTTCTGCTGCCTCTTCATGGTTTGTTTCGTCAGCTTGTTCTGATGGTTCATCGGCTGCTGGAACGGCAGCGACATCTTCAGTTGCAGACTCTTCGGTGGTTTCTGCCACGGCTTGTTCAGGATGGGGTTGGTCCGCTAAGTTCTCGGCTTTTACGGTTTCAGCTTCTTCAGCGGCCTCGGCGGCTTTTTCTTCTTTGCTTGGTGGTGCTTCAACGCCTACTGGGCGGTTTTTGCGTAATTTTTCAGGATTTTTAATGGCTCGTTTTTGAGTGTTAGTAATAGTTACCCAAGTTGGCAATTTAACACCTTCACTTTTGAACATTCGGGCCACCCTATCTGATGGTTGGGCACCATTATCTAAATAAAATTTAGCCTTTTCTTTATCAAGAGTCACAGCCTTAGTGTGTGGATCGACGTGACCAATCTGAGCAACCAGTTGTCCGCTGCTAGGACTGCGTCGTGAATCTTGAACAATAACCCTGAACTGGGCGTGACCTTTACGGCCGGTGCGTTGATAACGAATAGCTAACATTAGCTTTTAAAGACTCTCTTTCTAAACTTAGTAACTAGTGAACAATCCTGGGTATTCTACAGATAAGCGCCTCTGTTGTCAACAGCAGCTACGCGGTTTCTCGGACCAGTATCTTGTCGAACAAAGCTGCACGGCTACCAGCACGTTCAACCGCCATATTTTCAATAACATCACTCCAGTGCTTACCATCCGAGCAGCCAGGTGTAGTTACTACTGTCTGATCAAGTGGAGCAAGCTCATCGAGCAATATGCTAGCCCAACCAATGTATGACTGTTTTCCAGGTTTTTCAACCATTAGTGATGTGGCAGCATTTACAGATTTCCAGAGAAGCTCCCCTGCTTCAATTTCATCAACCACACCGTGCTCGTCCCAATGTATTTTACGACTGACAAGCGGTGACCAGATTGTCGCCGCGATTGTTTCCATATCACATTCTTCCCACTCTGCAGCGCTCACTGGGATACCAGCTTCTATAGCTGACATTATAAAATTATAGGTGGTCTGCTTCCGAAAAATACTCTGTTCTAATCTGTCTCTTACTACCCTTTCAGGATTAAGTTGGAAGTGTCGTAATTTTTTAGCCGCAAACTGCGCGTTCGCAACTGGTGGAAGTTTTTCGTGTAGGATCTCGGCTGGCATATTATAATTTTTAACTCGTAGTTCGCCTAACTCGGCCTCGTGATCGATTCTTCGCTTGCGATCGCGTTCTGCTAAGTATTCACCACCCATAGATACAGTCCCCAAAAATCCAAGAGCGGCTAAGCCATCTCCTAATCCATTAAGTCCTTCAGCTGATAGATGAGTTTTGTCAGCCAAGCCGCGTTCAGCAGCTATATTCATCGAAACACCACCTAAAAATAATGCCCCTGAAGCAAGCAGCAGCCGACCAGTAATCTTGAGCGGATCACGTTCTCTCATATCATCTCCTTTGACATTGCTTCTTTTTATACTCCTGTTATTGTTTTATGCAAGCATAAGACAGATAAGAACGCGATGACATGTTCAATATTGCTTGAGGGCTAGTTCGGCGGCGGCAACTTGGGCCATTTGCTTGCTAGGACCAGTGCCTTTGCCCTTGAGTTTGCCGTTGACATAAACCCCAACCGTGAAGGTTTTGTCATGATCCGGACCCAGTTCGGCCAAGACCTTATAAACTGGTGTTGAACCTTCTTGGCTTTGGGCTAGCTCCTGCAAGTTACTCTTAGGGTCGACCCACGAACGACTATCCAATATATCCTTAAAGGTGATTAACAAGCTTTTCTCTATAAAGTTTTTGGCAGCATCAAGTCCTTGGTCCAAATAAAGCGCACCGACTACGGCCTCATAAGTATTGGCCATGATCTGTTCGCGCGCTCGGTCAGAACCACGCTTCTCGCCCCTACTTAGGCGCAGATAAGGTTCGAAACCTAGACGGGTGGCTGCCGCGCTAATACTTTCCGTCCGCACCAAGGCGCTACGCCAGTTGGTCAAAATACCTTCGGCTTCTTTATGGTTGTCATATAGAAAATCAGTAGCGACCAATTCCAGTACGGCATCACCCAAAAACTCCAAACGCTCATTATGCTCAAAAACAGTTTTCTTATGTTCGTTGACATAGGAACGATGCGTAAAAGCCGTAAGTAACAAATTGATATCAGCAAAAGTTACACCAAGAGCTTCTTGAGCAAATTGTTGATATGAGTTAAGGTCTTGCATCATTTACCTGTGCGGATTTTCTTCATGGCAACTAAGATCAGTTTGCCAATATCATCGTATTCTATTTTATCAAGCGCTTCGGCAGTTGACATCCATTTTATGCCATTCATCCAGTCTTCTGGTTTGAGCTTGTTAGTATTACCTTGGGCTTCAACTAGGAAAATTTCGGTAGTCATGAGCACCAGACTATTAACACGCCGATAACTAAAATGAATTTTGCCAAGCCAATTCAAGATTCTCATCTCCTGTAGCCCGGTTTCTTCACGGATTTCACGCTCAGCCGTTTCTTTGGCGGTTTCACCCTCTTCAATGTGACCCTTTGGTATAGTCCAACGGTTTTTGGCGTCCTGGATCAGCAGTATCTCAATCGCCTGATTGGCTTTATTACGACGGAAAATAACGCCACCAGCTGTTGGTTCGCGGACTACCTCACTGATAGCCGGATGACGGCGGCCAACGAATTTCTTAAAGCCTTGTAGTGGTTTGGGTCGTTTCATGATTTACTCTTCTTAGTCTTTTTGGCTGGCTTAGTCTTAGCTTCAATTTGTTTGAACAGAGTCCCAAGCACACCATTGATGAATTTACTGGAATTATCACCGCCGAAGGCCTTGGCTAGCTCAACCGCTTCATTGATGATGACCTTTGGTGGCACGTCTTTGCTGTGTAGTAGCTCATTAGCACCTATTCTTAGCAAAATGCGGTCCATCCTGGCTATTTGGTCAATTGGCCAGTCTGGGGCAATCGGCTGGATCAGCTTATCCAAATCTTGGCTATTTTCACTGACACTATGGACGAGCTCAGTGACAAAGCTCTGATCGTCGACCATGTTGTCGTAACGTTTGATGTTGCGCTTCAAAACCTCATCTAGTTTGAGTTTTTTATCACCGCACTCAGTCCTAAACTCTACTTCGTAAAGTGTTTGGAGACTAATGATTCGGCCAAGATGTCGGTTTGAAGCCATATTGTTAAATCCCTTTCGGGGCTAGCGATTATTTCTGGGCGGACAGTTTCTTGCCACTTTCGCGTCTAGTGGTAAAAACTTTGACTGGGCTTGAAGCGTTGACTCGACGAGCTAGCTTTAGCACCAGATGACTACGGCGGGTTCCGGTTCGGCGCGGCGAAGTTTGTTTCTTCGGTTTACCCATGATGAACAGATCTCCTGGTTATATTATATTAGTAAATCTTAGGGTTAGCTTAACTCATTACGATCTAGAACTCAAGTCGTAAATTTGACATAATTAACATATATTACTATAATATGTATTAATGAAAAGATTACAGCCTGAGCACCCTTGGAGTTTAGCTAAACGCCGCTCAGTATTAGCTTTCGGCATATTTGTGACAACTGCAACTGCATATCTCCTGTCAAACCCAGGAGATACCCCACGACCAACAGGTAACATAGTTCACGCTTGCGATGAAATTGGCAAAGATAAACTTACCGTCAAAAGTGGCCAGACAGGTTACGATATATACAAAGCTATTGATCCAACGCTTAGCTGTCCAGAAGGACCTATACTTGATAGTGTTGCAGACAAAAACCGCGACAAAGGTTTTTTTATTGGTAGGTCAGCATCGTACGGGGAAATTACAATTGACGTGCCCAAGATTGCTCATGAAGAGACTGACACGACTGGTGCTACCGTCGGGCCATCAAGCTAAATCACGAAGTTAACTAACTTGCCTGGTACGTAGATGGTCTTTTTGATATCTATGTCTTTCAGATAGCCAGCTACTTTTTTGTCTTTTTTGGCAGTTGAAACAATTGCTTTTTCTTCGGCGTCTTTCGCAACATTAATCTCACCGCGAAGCTTACCGTTAACTTGAATGACGATGGTCATCGTATCACTATCTAAAAGCTTGTCGTCCCACTTTGGCCAAGTGTCTACTTGCACAGAAGTGGTATGTCCAAGTTGGCGCCACAGTTCATCGGCAATATGGGGCGCAAACGGTGCCACACAAGCCACGAGGCTATCAAGCGCCTGTTGCCAAACTTCGTTTTTATGAAAACTCTCGACTTTAAACTTATATAGGTCATTGACGGTACTCATGCTAGCAGCGATAGCTGTGTTATAACGGTTTTCTTCTATATCTACCGTAACTTTTTTAATCATCTGGTTGGTCGTGCGTAACATAGCTCTAGCTTGATCGTCTGGAGTTTTACCAGCGCTAACTTGCTGGTATTCCTGAACTAGGTTCCAGATTCTTGACAAGAATCGGTGAGTCCCTGGCACGCCTTGCGGGTCCCAGCGGGCACCAAACTCAAGTGGGGCCGCAAACATCAAGTAAGTTCTAAGCGCATCAGCGCCATAACCACTGTTGATAATTTCTAGAGGATCAATGCCATTACCTTTTGATTTGGAAAAAGCGCTACCGTCACTAGCGGTGACCTTGCCGTTGAACAAAAACTGCTTAAAAGGCTCTGGTTTGTTAACTAAGCCAAGTTTTTTGAAAAAGTGGCCGATAAAGCGGGCATATAACAGATGAGCGGTGGCATGATCGGCGCCATTATAAAAATCAATTGGTTCCCATTTTTTGACAATGTTGCTATCAAATATCTGTTCCTGATTGCGTGGGTCAAAATACCTATACATATACCAACTACTGCAGATGTAGGTATCCAGCGTGTCAGTTTCGCGCTCAGCCGATCCACCACATTCAGGGCAAGTTGTTTTTAGCCAGTCAGTTGCCCGCGCTAACGCGCTGCGACCATCACCACTGGGTTGGAAATCATCCAAAACTGGCAGTTCAACCGGCAGATTTTCGTCTGGGATCAAAACGGTGCCACACTTATGGCAATTAACAATTGGTATCGGTGCGCCCCAGTAACGCTGGCGGCTAACGCTCCAATCGCGCATGCGATAATTAACTACAGTCTTAGCTATGCCAGCTTTCTCGGTTAAAATGTCCCAGACATATCGCTGGCTAGCCGGTAAGCGAAATTTTTCCATTTCTTTTTTGCTCAGCCAAACTACTTCATGATTCTGTTGTTCGTCTTTGGAGATTGGCAAATGTTTATCATCGGTCAATTCGAAATACAGGCAATTGAAGTGAGCCAGGCGATTTTCATTTTTTGGCACGTGGAAAAATCTGGCATGTATTTTACCCAGATTACGCTTTAGTACCGGATTCAAGTAACCGGTTTCTTCTTGAATTTCACGAAGAGCTGCTTCCTCAGCTGACTGGCCAGCCTCTACACCACCAGTTATAACCGTCTGCCAGTCGACTTTCTTCCATTTGAGCCCAATGTATTTATCCTCTTTCCAATGCTTGACAATAGCCAGGATAGCTTCACGTTCAACAAATGGTTGGTCCTTTTTGACAGCACTACTATCAGTTTTCTGGATAAAGATTGGTTCACCATTATTTTCAAATTCAACATCAACCGTTTTGTCGCCGATCTGGCCGGCAAGGTCAGCAACAATCTTATCCCGTGCCTCAAAAGTACTCATCCCATCGTACTTGCCAGAATTAAAAAGTATACCCTCGCCCGTGAAGGCCGCTCCCAATATAAACTTGTCAAAACCATAACGATGAAGTGGTTCAATAATTTCTTTTTCAGCTTGAGCTCTTGAAACCCACTCTACATTGAAATTATTTTTCTCTGAATCGTCTAATTTTTGGGCGACTTGTTTGTTGGTCTTTAGCCTTAATTTTACGAATTTTACATCCGTTTCATGTGTCTCTTGCTTTGAAAACGCATAATACTTGTAGTGGAATGTCTCTTCACCTACTTCCTCTAAGTCAAGGTCGGCATAACCAGTTTCTTCTGTAACTTCTCGTCGAGCAGTGGTCTCTGGAGACTCTTTACCTTCAACTGTGCCGCCAATGAATAATCGTCCACCCAGTTTTGGTCCCCAGTTTATTGTTAATAATTCGTCTTTATCATTTGTGACTATAGCGACAATCTTATCTTTTTTTACATCTGTTTTCTTATCCTGGGCATCTTCTCGAATCGCAACAGGCTCAACTGTCATGAAAACTGGAATATTGAACTTTTTTGCAAAGGCTATATCACGCTCGTCATGAGCATCACCAAAGACGGCACCTGTGCCATAACCACCTAGCACAAAGTCGGCAACCCAGATTGGAATCTGTTTATTATTTGCTGGGTTGGTTGCGTAACTACCTGTAAACACGCCTGTTTTTTCTTTATTCTCCTGACGTTCGATTTCCGTCTTTTTTTGAGTAGCTTTAATGTAGTTTTCAACTTCGGCATGTTGGGCTTTGGTTGTAATCTTTTTGACCAGGTCATGCTCTGGTGCCAGAACTATAAAAGCGGCGCCAAAGAGAGTATCTGGCCGAGTCGTAAAGACATCGATTGTTTCTTTTGAGTCATCAACCTTGAACTTTATTTCCGCGCCGACGCTACGTCCAATCCAATTCTTTTGCGCCAGCTTAACACTTTCAGTCCAATCTAACTCATCAATAGCTTCCAATAGCTCATCAGCGTAGTCAGTGATTTTGAAAAACCACTGTTTGACTTCCTTTTTCTCGACAATCAGATCATCCGGTCCGTCATGGCGCCAACATTTACCATCGATGACTTGTTCGTTAGCTAGGACAGTTTGGCACTTTGTGCACCACCACTGCATTCTGGAGTCTTGATAGGCCAGTTTGTGGCGGAACATTTCACTAAAGATCCACTGTGTCCATTTGTAATACTCTGGCAGATGAGTAGAGATTTCTTTCTCCCAGTCATTACTCCAACCCATGGCTTTGTATTGCTTGTGATAACTAGGAATTATTGTGGCCATGCTTTCCTGAGGTGAAACACCAGCTTTTATAGCGTAGTTTTCAGCCGGCAAGCCAAAAGCATCCCAGCCCACTGGATGGTAGCTTTCGTAGCCTTGCTGGCGTTTGAAGCGGGCTTTGACATCGCTAATGGTGTAATTCATGGCATGACCAATATGAATACCGGCACCGCTGGGGTAGTTGAACATGCTCATGGCAATGTATTTGGGTTTGTCGCTGCCTAAATCTGCAGTATAGACTCCGGTTTCATCCCAAATCTTTTGCCATTTGGGCTCAACCTCTTTAGGATTGTAGCGCTTCATATCTGGTTTAGTATAAGGTGTCGTCAGGCTCTACTCAAGGGTAGAGTTGCCGCTGTAGAAACTACCGGCCGCATCCGGACTAAGTTGTAGCAGCTGACTAATAGTCACAAAACGGTAATCTTGCTGTCTTAAGCGCTTAATAATTTCGGGTAAGGCGGCCGCGGTTGAACGTTTGGTGTCATGCATGACAATAATTGCCCCAGGTCTAACATGGGCAATCACGTCGTTAATATCGGCCTGAGGGTTATCAGTTGACCAGTCACGTGGGTCGGTGTTCCAGAGTATTGCCGGCCAGCCTGCATTCAAAACCAGTTTATTGACTGCTCCGTATGGCGGCCTAAAGATATGTGAAGGCTTAATATTGGCCTTAATCAGGGCTTGATTGGTTTGATCTAATTCGTCCTTAATTTGTTGGGCGGTTAATTTTGTTAAATTGGCATGGTTCCAGGTATGATTGCCTATTTCGTAGCCGTCGTTTTGCATTCTGGCCAAAATAGGTTCGTGACCAGCCACTTTATAGCCAATGACAAAAAAAGTCGCGACTGCTTGACCGTGCTCCAAAGCGCTCAAAACCATGGGGGTTGTATCACTTTCGGGGCCATCATCAAACGTCAGGGCTACACAAGGATGAGAATGGCAATTAGCAATTTTTGGCACACTTGGTACGGCTGTTTTGGAGACATTTGTGATTTTATCGTTCAAGAACTGTTCAAGGCTTTTGCTGTCGGGGCTAGACTTTTGTAGGTTAATAGCTGGACTCATGGGCCTGAACCCATACCAGGCAAAACACATTATCATAACCGCCAGCGCTGTAAATAAATTCTGGTACTGTGTAAGGGTACTTAGATAACGTCTTGCCCGTGGCCATTTTAGGTGAATTGTTTTGCTTTTAGTTATATGTTTCTTGTTGATCAACAGTCCAAAAAACGTCTTGGATTTTGAATTTGTCTTAGTATTCTTTTTAGATTGTTTAGGCATTGGCTACTATTCTACGCAGGAAAGTATCAGGTTGGCTACGGTTCATGGCAGCACCCACGCGATCTCTAAGGGGTTGAAGTCCTTTCATACCCGGTATATCACTTAGTCTGGCGTCTATTTTATCAACAGCACCCTTCATACGTCTATTGCCAAATAAGGCACGTATGACAAAGTCAGCTTCTTGCTGACCGCGATAATCTTCGCCGACAATCTTATTCATACGACTAACTATAGTTCTGGTTTGTTTTTGCAAGCGAGGTGAACCGTCTAGCAACGTCACTATTCGCTCTTCGTAAACTTTGGCGTTTTGTGGTTCTTGGCGTCTGATTGGCGGCAATGTCCTACATAGCAAAGGATGGTCAGCTAATTCCATGACGGCCGCATAAGAATAACCAGTCATCAATTCGTTTTTATAACCGGCGTAACCGACCACACAGGTAGCCAGTTGAGGATTTAGAGATAATATTAGAGCCTTAACCACACGACTATACCTACCGAAACGATCGTGAAGCTGAAGTTGTTGTTTTCTATCGTCAAACCGATCAGGAAATTCGGGATCAAAATGCCGAACAACTAAAGACAATTGTTCGGCGTGTCGCTCCTCGTGAGCCTCCCAGACATTAATATTGCGAGCATAGACACTATCGGCCTGAAGATCAGGATTAATCTGACTAAAAATACGATATGAGGGTGTGTGGTCCTCAACGCGCAGCTGATATTTTAGGACTTCAAGACAAACAGGGTTAATGTTACTAGGGTCATCTACATCAGGGACCAGTGGCACTATGGTATCTTCATAATTTAAAACGGTAGGTCGTTCCGGACTAGTGTGCATATTTGCTACATTATGCCATACTTGTTGCTTTTTTACAAATTACGGTGTTTGCGGCGGGCGGTTTCGAACAAATAGGTCAACTTATACTTAGCCAGGCTAATCGGCAGGTCCTGGGCTGGCAGATAAGCAACGTCTTCACCACCAAAACCGCGTTTAAATACTGATACGCCGTAGAAACGATGTTTGGTTTGACCGTGTTCGGTTACGCCCCAGAAGTTATAACGTGTACAACCGCGGCGGCGCGCCTCAGCAATGGCTTCACTCTGAATGGCATAAGCACCGGGAAATTGTCTGGCTAGGTCTGTACTGGCGCCGTAGTGATAATCAGCTTCATTGCCATAAAAGATAATAAACGCCATTGATAACAGTTTGTTTTGGTAGCTAGCCCGGTACATGATGACTTGAGCATCACTTGCAAAAGCCTTGAACTGTTCGCTTAGGAAGCGTTTGGAAAATGGTACAAACTTCTGGCGCTGAGCCGTCTGCAGTTGCAGGTCATAGAACTCGTCCATTGCCGAATCATCGGTAATTGCCTCCACCTTGATACCTAATTTTTGAACGCGGTTTAGTTCATATTTAGTGCCTTTACGCATGGCTGATCTTAGTTCTTCGTCTGTTTTGGTCAGATCGAGCTGACTGGTTAATTCAGCGTGCAAATGCATGGGAGCTTTATTGAAACCAAGCTTATAAAACAACGTCTTGTTGATATCATCGTCTGTTAGTTGTGGTCGCACACGCACAAAAACACACTTTTCGGCTTTGGCTAGGCGCCTTACTTCACTCAGCCAAGCCTGAACCAGTGATTTATCTTGCCAATCTAAAATTGGTCCAGCTGGTACTACTAAATGTCGACCGCGTTTGGCAGGCTCGACAATAGCCAGCATAACGCCGACCAATTTGGATGATTTATAAAAACCAACTCTGTAGATTTTATGTCCCAGATTGTTATGGAATTCTCCCCAATTCCAAGCCTGCAGAAAATTTGTTTCAGGGTGAGTGGCTATAAAAGCTTCCCACTCCGCCTTGTCTTCAATTGTCTGTGTCAGGATTTCTGCCATGCGTTTATCTCCCGGCATAATTTTATGGCTTGTTTTTGATTAATTTCTTGATGGGTTGGCAGATTAACAATCATTCGTATAGCTGTCTCGGCATTAGGACATTGTCCGGCCTTGTAGTCTGTCTGGGCTAGATATTTAGCTGGAGCTATGGGCGCATCGTACCAAGTGTCCGCCAGGTAAAATCCATGACTTTTCAGGTGTTTTTTTAGCTCAGCGGCTTTTTCTACTTTAATTGGATAACGAACATAAATGGGTTGGCCAATTGACTTGAATTTAATAACATCTGATAAATTTTGCTCGTAAATACTAGCTATCTGGCGCCGATGAGCCAGCTCATGGTTCAAGTTTTGCCAACGTTTGATTAGCATTGAAGTCGTAGCCATTGACTGAGGAAAATGTTTTATGTCTTCCATTGGCGATGATAGCGCACCCAAAGTTTTAAGAATCTTATGGCCGAGACGGCCAATACCAAGGCCATAGCTAGAACGGATAGTATGTGTCAGCAAAGGATATAACTTTAGTTTCAGTTTGGCCATGGCTGGTGTGGAGGCAAAATCGCGTGATTCAGCCGCTGAGTTCAGCCTGTCGACTAAAGCGCCACCAGCTACCACGTCCAAAGTCTTATCCTGGCTGAAAGAAAACATCACCAAACTACCAACTTTACCGACCTGCCTTCCATCGCTATATACACTTCCCAAACTATGGGCTAAATCCTCAATTAGCAGTATGTTCTCGTTGTTGCTAAAGCTTTCAATTGCCTCAATATCGCAAGGAATGCCAAGCGTGTTCTGAACAATTACGGCCGAAAGTCGATCCCGCTGATTAGCACTGGCTAAGCCCGCCACTTCAAAATGCAGACTATCTTTTGCGACATCAATTAAGACGGGATGATAACCAGCTTGTTCAACTGCTTGGTAAACAACGTAGCAAGTGAAGCCGTTGATGCCAACCCTGGCACCTTTGGCTAAGCCGGAGCGCTCCAGAGCTAGCCTTAAGGCTTGCCGTCCTTTGTAGGTCAAAGTAACTTGACCATGAAACTGGTTTTGCAGTTCTTCTAGCAGTACAGCTCGAGATTTTTTATTGCCAGACTTCCACAAAAATTGCCAGCTATCACGCCAGTTAAAGTTGGATCCTAGCGAGTTAAAGACCGCCATTGGCTAAACCTTGATTGCTTGGTTAATAATATTGGCTACTTGAGATGCATTAGTAGCATGTGGTGCGTGACGGGCATCGTTTATTATACGAAGCTTGGCATTCGGTAGTAATTTAGCGATCTGCTGGCCATCTTTGAGAGGTGTTATGCGGTCGTTTTGGCCCCAAATAACTGTAGTTGGTACAGTGATTTTGCTAAAGTCCAAGGTTTTGTCAGCCGACAACATATAGCGCATGGTTTGGCGCATGTTTGGTGAGGCTTCGTAGTAATCACGCGCACCAATAACCTTATAAAAGGCTCGCCTAAATGACTTAATGCCCGAAACCGGCTTAGCCAACTTCGACAGAACATAGAGAATCCCTAGTTTGGTTTTGCGCAGCAATGTCTCGTGGGCTAGCCCAGCAGAATCAATCAATATCAATTGCTTAAATTTGTTTGGGTATTTTTGAGCGTAAGCTAGAGCTATACGGCCGCCGTTGGAATGGCCAATAACTATTGGTTTGTCTTGGTCTTTCAGTTCACCGTCTAGCCAGTCTATGTAATCATTGATTGTCCAGGCTTTGTTACTAGCTGTCGTCAGGCCAGGCACATTCAGAAGTATCGGCTCATATCCTAGTTGCTTTAGTTCCTTACTTATCTCCGACCAAGTGTCTAAGTTATAGGTCCAACCATGTAGTATAAAAAGCTTCATGAGGGCAGCCCCCATTTCTGCCTTATTTTCACCCACGATTTCTCACGCCGGACTAGTTTCTTGGCGTCGGCTGGGTTAGCTAGTAATTGCTCGATGACCCCTTCTAAACCTCTGGCGCCTTTAAATAAGATAGTTTCTCCGCCCCTCAAATGGGACAGTATAAAATCCAAAACTTCTTTTGGGCCTTCAAAAACATCAACTGGTATGCCCAGATGAGCTTGCTTAACCTTAGCAAAACTGTATTGCTTGACTCTTGGTCCAAGCAAGATGATACGGTTTACATTTTGAGCACTGATAACTTCTGCGAGTTTGACGTGTTCCTCAGCCTCAACGTTGCCTTGTTCTAGGATGTCACCCAAAACTAACCACTTTTGTTTAGCCGGGTAGTCAGCAAATAGTTCAATGATGGCCTTCATAGCCCCCAGGCCAGTATTGTATGTACTGTCAATAATCGTGGTGCTTTTTATCCCCTTAAAGACACTGCTGCGCCCGGGTGGCGCTTCAAAGTTTTGGTAGTCAGTATCAAGTGACAAGCCTAGCGTCTCTAGGAGCTTGTTGGCCAGCTCGAGGTTAATGGCTAGCTCTTTAGGGTGCAATCCCGCCAGTCTGATGGTTTGATCGGCAAACTGGAAAACGGTATGACCATTCTCAAAGCTGTGTTTTTTTAAATCTTTCTGGCTAGCTGTGAAGACTTTGGTCTGAGCACCGACTCTGTCTAACTGATCAGTCATAAATAAGTTATCGCCATTAAGACCAACCAGTTCACTAGCCGCCTCAGCAAAATAACCAAACTCGTAAGCGATGGCAGCCTCATGGCTATCAAATTGGCCATTTTTGACTAGCTTATCAAAGTTCATGCTGTGAGTACGGAAAACACTTACCCAAAGTGTAATGGACGGCTTGAGCAGCTTGGCCAAAAATTTTCCCTCGTGCGGTCGGTCACAGTCAGCTTCAGCGATATACAGTTTAGTCACTGGCAGCCGGCGAAAAGTTTTGAATGGCGCCAATAAAAACAATTTGAGCCACTGTGAACGCGAGCCGTTAACCTGTGGCAGACCAAGTATGTCAAACGGTAAGCCAAAAGAACTGTTGGCATGGTGACTGTATTTAGCTTTGTCGCCCAGCTGGGCTTCAATTAAATGCAAGAGGGTGGTTTTACCGGAAGAGCCAGTTACTACAACTACTTTTGGTCGCCAACGCCTAAGCACTAGACGAGCCCAGAAAGCAAAATAACTAGCGGCTACAAAATATAAACGCCTTTTTAAGCTTGCAAACATCTTGTTAGTATTTTAACACCTTAAGCGAGATAAAGAACCTGCCAGGCTTACTGGATTTGCTGTAGACGGTTCTGTAAATCGGATAGAGGAATAGTCGGTGACGGATCACTCAGTTTAACGTTCTGACCATATGACTTATAGCTCTCAGTCCGCCCATTACCTTGATATTTAACTGCCAGTAGTTGGCCAGACCAGACGTCAACCTGAAAAGTTAACTCGACAGGCTGAGCACTAGCATAACGAGCCGGGTCTAGCTGGTTTAGTTGCTGTAAGCCCAGGTCAGTCGCCAAAGTTTTAAGCATTTTGATGTAGGCTACTGGGTTGAGAGAAACACTGTAGTTATATACCGGATGACCGTTGATATTTTGGCTGGTGGTTTTTGAGAAATCTACCGTATACACTTTGTCGCCGTTGATCTGGTTTAGCAATATTTGTCGCTGTTGCAAAGGCAAATTGGCTACAGGTACTACTCCGAAAACGTTTTGGCTATAGGTTGATGAAGCGTTGTATGGATTTTGGCTGTTAAAGTTAGTCTTACCCCAAACACCCAAAACTTTACTAAAATCAAAGTCTTGGCCGCTGGCAGATTTCTGGCTGGTCGTGATTGAATCATAGCGAACAGACTCGGCTTTTGGTGTACTAATATTTTCAGTCACCACGGTCGTGGCTGAGCCTAGGGTTTGCTGGACGATGTTGCGGGATTGGACACTGTGATAAGGAGCAGTCAGTACTTGAGATGTCTGGTTAATATTTTGGCCAGAGCTTGTTTGGACGGTATGTTTTGTAACTGAACTGGTCGAAAGGTTGGTATTTAGCATTCTTTGGAATGTCCTGGCTGGGCTACTGTAGACAAAATGCCACATCGTCCAACTGGCTAAAAACAGTAGTACGAGCCCACTTAGAAATGCCAATCTTGAACCAGAAAAGTACTGAGATATTTTTGACATTCTTGTATTGTATCAGGTACACGACTTGATTAAGATATAATAACGTTCGTTATTGGGGCATTGGCGCAGTTGGCTAGCGCGCTTCCATGGCATGGAAGAGGTCATCGGTTCGAATCCGATATGCTCCACCAGAAGTTTGAAGTTCGAACCCCTGACCTTTTGGTTCGAGCTTTGTTCAGTCTTCTCCACCAAAAAGACTCGAAGAAATTCGAGTCTTTTTTTCGTGCACGCCCACCGAAGCGGCGATGCCCACTTTTATTTTGTTTTTTGTTTCATGCGCCGCATACGCACGATTAGTTTTAGCATAACTGTTTGTAAAATAGAGTCAACTGTTTTGATGTAAGTTATAGAACTCAGAAGGATCAACGGCTAGCTCACCAACTTTTTCCATAAGGGCTGCGTGTTCATCTTCTTTCTGTTGTTCAAACAAGAAGCCAATACCCGCTTTTAGAGCTCCGTAAAATTCACGGAATCTTAAATTGTTTGGCGCTTCCTGTCCATGAATGGCTGAAAGAACACCACTTATGTGTTCGCCGGTCAAAATAGCTAATGTTGGTGGATCTGGTTCAGTATAACTCAGGCTAAAAGAGGTTTTTGGACGATACGTTAGATGATCTTCAAAGCTTTGTTCATCGCTGTTAGCCAATTGCGAAAGAGCAGCGAAGCGTGTTTTAGCCTGGGCGCCATTAACCTTTGGCGAAACTACTTCACAGACCGCCAAATTATCAAATTTTTCTATACGGTCTTTTAAGTTATCTTTGTTTATGACTCTCCAAACATCTTCCCAGTGACCGCCGCCAATAAGCCCCGAATGGCCACCAAAATGTTCATGCTCTTCTTTCTCAAAAACTATGCGAATACCATTGCCAGCAACAAGATCAATTGATTTCTCACCATAATTAAGACGTGAATGAGTGGCCAAAATAATATCAGATGTCTGATTTTTACGGGTTCTAACGACCAGAAGTGGTTCATCCATATGCCTAACTGCTTCTTCTAGCATTTCGAAGGCATCATAAGCAAACTCCACAGGATCTAGGTTGGCATTATTCATTGGATAGTCGTCGGCCAATACTGAATGCCAGACATATTGCTGTAGTGACGTAAGTTCTTTGGGCCTCTTCCCTATGACGTCTTTAGCTAGTTCGTGTCCAGCTGATTGCATAGCCTGGAAGCCATCTAGGGCTTGTCTGCCCGCTAGCGTAGCGCCATAACGTTTTGCAAGCTTCTCCCTATCCCCAAAAATCGAATGGTCTTTTGGCACAAATTGATAAGAATGTTCGCCCATGAGATTAACAAACTGGTGTTCAGCACCTGCGGCAACCACACAGTCATTGCGCCATTTACTACGTAGTGTTAAATAATCACTCAAGAAAGCCGCTTCGGCTTCGTTTGGTAAGAGCTTGTCCGCCATAGCTTCGATAGGACAACCAACTCTTTCCAGATATTCTACAATTGGATCTGCCTGTTTTTCACCACCCTGGATTTGTTCTCTCATAGTACCTCCAGTTGAATTTAGTATACTCTACGCTTTCAACAACTCTAGAAGCTGTGGTTCGTCGATTTGTTTAGTGCCGAGCTTGCTAGCTTTGGCTATCTTAGATGCGCCTGGTTCGCTGCCAACTACCAAGTAATCGGTATCTTTGGCAATGCTGGTTTGGAAAGTACCGCCAAGCGAGCGAATCTTGTCGGCGGCTTCATCACGACCCAATTCATTCAACGTGCCGGTTATCACAAATTTTTTGCCGCTTAACTTGCCACTGGTTGCTTTGACCTCACCTGGCCAAACGCCGAGTTTTCTAAACTTGGCCAGCAAGCGTTGGTTGTCTGGATCATCAAACCACAACATGATTGATTCGGCTACAATTTCACCAACGCCTTCTACGCCGCGCAGATTGTCCAAAGTTGCACTACCTAAATTGTCCAAGCGTTTGAACTTGTTGGCTAGGTCTATGGCAGTTTGAGCACCGACGTGTCTAATACCTAGACCGTAAATAAACCTAGGTAAACTTGGATTTTTGGAAGCGGCGATGGCATCTATCAGATTCTGGGCTGATAAATCAGCAAATCTATCCAGAGCTAAAATTTGTGACTTACCAAGTGTGTAAATATCGGCGATGTCTTTGATCAGGCCGCTATCTACTAGTGCCGCGACGTTTTTCTCCCCCAGCCATTCGATATCAAGAGCTGATTTGCTAGCAAAATGCTCAAGAGAGCGCATGAGTAGTAATGGACCGCTAGAATTTTTCATCCTATAAATCGCTTCGCCAGCTGGTCGGATAAACTCAAACTCCGGGAATTGGCGTTTAAGCTCTGCTTCCATATCAAATTTGTAGGCTGTTTTGGGTCGAAGTTTCAAGATGACTTCTTCCACCTGCGGGATAATGTCGCCGGCTTTGTAGATAACCACTGTGTCCCCGACCCTAATGTCCTTGCGGGCAATCTCGTCAGCATTGTGCAGGCTAGCGTGTTGAACGGTAGTACCGGCTACAACTACCGGGTCAAATACGGCAATTGGCGTGGCCGCGCCGGTGCGGCCAATGCTTAAAATAATGTCTTTGACGACCGTCGTGGCTTGTTCGGCCGGGTATTTGTAGGCGATAGCGCCACGAGGATTCTTGCCAACGGCACCGAGACGAGTCTGCAGCCGACGGTCATCAATCTTAACCACTAGGCCATCGGTGTTGTATGGCAGATCATGGCGTAATTCGGCAAATTTATGAGCATATTCTAAGACGCTTTTTAATGAGCTCTCTGTATGAGCCAGTTTGTCGGTGATTATGCCTAGGTCACTCATGGTTTTGTAAGCGAAACTGTTCATTGGCACTTCGCTGGAATCTTGGCGCAGCAAGTCATAACCGCGGAATTGGAGCGGTCTGGCCGCCACCAGCTTAGGATCTAGCTGGCGGATGGTACCGGCAGCTAAATTACGTGGGTTAGCAAAGACCGGCAGATTGTCTTTTTGCCTTTTGACGTTCAAGGCCTCAAAATCTTTCTTGAGCATAATGATTTCACCCCTAATTTCGGTAAAACCCTTGGTAAATGGACCGTCACCTCTTAGTTTGAGCGGCACACTGGGCATGGTGCGCACATTGTTAGTGACTACCTCTCCGACCAAACCGTCACCACGTGTTACCGCTCTGACCAAATGTCCATCTTCATAATGGAGCGAACAAGCCAAGCCGTCCTTTTTGGAATCCACCCAAAAGCTGACGTTCTTAACTGCTGGATCCAGCTTGCTAATGCGCTCAAACCAACTCGTAGTTTCTTCGTCACTAAAACTGTCTAGCAAACTCATCATGCGCTGAGTATGGGTGTATTTCTCAAAACCGCTTAGCGCCTGACCGCCGATGCGCTGGCTCGGACTATCCGGTGAAACAAGTTCTGGGAACCCCTCTTCTAGCGTTTTGAGTTCAACCATCAAGCCGTCATAAATAGCGTCGGTGACACTTGGCTGATCTAAAACATAGTACTCATGGGCGTAGTCACTCAGAGTTTTTTTTAATTCCGTGAGCCTTTTTTGTGCTTCTGCATTATTCACAGCAGCTCCCTATATAGATGATAAATGTAGCTATGAACCACAACCAGGCCAAACAAACTTAAACCAAAGAACAACCACTCGGCTAAAACAGGCGCCACGATAATAACTGGCAAAATAATTACACCGGCCAAGACTATAAGTATGAATGGCAAGAACAGCAGTTTGCGGATGATCATCCAGCGCCTGAACCTAACCAGCTCGCGTGCCGAACGCAAGGCTTGCATAGGTGTTGTGTCGGGCAAAGTTACGATATATAGAGCAATGATGGACGATGCCACCATGTAGATTGATAAAACTACGAGTAGTGCAAAAAATATTAGCCATAGACCTTTTTCGATAGGTGTTACCGCTAAACCACCGCCAAATATTGTGCCATAAAGAAAATTAGCTAACATCAGCGGTAACAACTCTAGGCCAATTACGATCAACACTAACAAAAACGGCACCAACTGACCAAGACTTTTGTAAAAACTGTCGCGGATGCGGATTTTTTGACCCTTTTTTAGCGCCAATGATTGTCTAAGTGACCAAATGATAGCTAGGCTAAAAATAACCAAAAGTACTGATTGATAGGTGCTGGCTACGGCCGACGGTGCAGTGTTGCCGCTGCCGAGCAGCACGCTAAAGACAGCAAAACTAGAGCTTATCTGGGCATTAGAACCCTGGTAGAGGCTCAGCAATGAATTCTTGAGCTCTGCCAAATTATTTGTACTAGCAAAGCCTTTTACCAAAATTAGGCTAAGGACTATGTAGATTAAGGTAATGGCTCCAAACAGGCGCTTGTTTTCCCAAATTAATTGTAGGCTGCGTTTGAATAATCTTGGGGCTTTGGAAAGTTTGGGCTTGGGCTGCCTGATTGACTTGCTCATGCGCAAAGTCTGATATTTCGGAAGGGTTAGACGCCTTTTTGTATTGAGCGGTTTTTTGCTTTTGGTTTTAGGCATGCCGTTCCATCTGCTCTAGTCTTTTGATACGCTCTTCGATTGGTGGGTGGGTGCTAAACAAATTGGCCAGGCTGTGAGCCTTGAGTGGATTAACAAAGAATAGATGAGCTGTAGCGGTGTTTTGGTGCTTCAGCACACTACCGGTTTTCTCTATTTTGGCCAGGGCGCTAGCTAAGCCCTCTGGGTAACGAGTAGTCAATGCTCCGGTAGCGTCAGCCAGATACTCTCGACTGCGCGAAACGGCCAATTGAATCATAGTGGCAATAAAAGGTGCCAAAATGGCAGCAGCAATGCCTAGAACAAAGAAGAGCTGATTGGAATTATTATTGTCTTCTTCACCCCTGAACCAGCTCATTCTGAGCATGATATCGGCTATCAAACTAACCACCGCTACTAGGGCGAAAGCCATCATACCAACCCTGATGTCATAGTTTTTGACGTGACCAAGTTCGTGGGCGATTACGCCCTGCAGCTCTTGATCATCCATAACTTCTAGTAAGCCACTAGTCACACAGACCGAAGAACGTGACGGGTCACGACCGGTCGCAAAAGCATTGGGAGCTGGGTCGTCCATTATGTAGACTTTGGGCATTGGCAGTCCGTCAGTAATGCTGAGGTTTTCGACAATGCGCCAAAGTCTAGGGTCATCACTCTTTATGATCGGTTTTGCTTGGTTGACAGCCAGTGTCATCCTGGCGCCAGCCAGATAACTAATGAGGGCATAGACCAGCGCACCGACAATCACAAAAGGCGTTATGGCTGGATGGGTTGTGTACTTACCAAACAACCAGCCTAAGCCCGAAACCAAAGCAATAAAAAACAGCATGATGATAACTGTCTTGCGCTTATTGGCGGCAATTTGTGAGTACATTCCAGTTCCCTAGTACTTGTGATCTAGAATTTTACTTCAGTTGGTTCGCTAACTTGTGCAGCCTGAGCTTCATCAACTTCGTAGAACTCACGGGCTTTAAAACCAAGCATATTGGCAAAAATGCTGGTAGGCAAAGTCTTGATCTTGATGTTGAAGTCACGGGCCGAACCGTTATAAAAGCGCCGCGCTGCTTGGATTTTGTCTTCGGTGTCGGTTAATTCAGCTTGCAGTTCTTTGAAGTTATCGCTGGCTTTTAGCTCTGGATAAGCCTCGGCGACTGCAAAAATGCTTTTTAGAGCTTTTTGGAATTCACCATCGGCTTTGGCGGTTTCTTTGACACCTTGGGCGCCAAGAGCTTCAGCCCGGGCTTTGGTGACATTCTCAAAGACTTCTTTTTCATGTTTAGCATAACCTTTGACGGTATTTACCAGATTGGGGATAAGGTCATAACGGCGTTTTAGTTGGACGGTAATATCACTCCAAGCTTCGTCGACACGTACGTTCAAGCGCACCAGGCCGTTATACATAACCGCACCGGCCACTACTACCAACCCCAGAACAATCAGTACAATCCAGACTAGAGACATCCCAAACTCCCTGTTAATGTGTAGCTACATTGTATCACTTTGCAGGCCTATTGTAAGCCAGTACCGCTTACGAGTTGTGATTGGTCATTGTTGCAATACGCATTAATGACACCGCAGGCATTTGCCGCCCGATCTAAAATTTCGCGCGCGTAAGTCTCGCCAAGGCTTGCTAATATTGAATCTTCAAATATTTGCGATGTGAAATCCCAGGTAGCCACAGAACCATTTTCGAGGACTTCATTAAGGAGTTTGAGTTTTATATATGCATCAAGAGGCTGAACTGAACCCGCCGCTAAACCAGTAATGATACCTTGCTCAGGGTGAGTAAATTCATCGCCAATACGACTAGCATATTCCTTGCGCTTATCCTCAAGTTTAGCTATTAGTTCATCGTCGTCTGGTCGATGTATAACCGGCGACCGTGAAACATCCTCTACACCTGTTTCCATAATTAATATCTTATGCGGTGGATAGCGATAGTACAAGCATAAGGGATTCTGATTGGTGCGCGGGGTTGTAGTTAGTTCCGACGTGGTGGGCGAGGTGGGACTTGAACCCACAAGGCTTATTCAGCCAACAGATTTTAAGTCTGTCGCGTATACCAATTCCGCCACTCGCCCATTTTGATATTCTATCTTATTTTAATCATATTCAGTTATACTTTTACAGATGGCGCGTTGGCCGAGGAGTTAGGCAAGGGTCTGCAAAACCCTGTACACGAGTGCGAATCTCGTACGCGCCTCCATATTTATCAATCAATCCGCGTAACTAAGTGCGAAAAATTACCGGGTTCGTGATTGAATGTGAACCAAATGGCAAAATTGCTGACTGTGCGCAAAAGTTCAGGTTCGTCATAGTGTCCATCAATGTCATTAGGATAAATAGCATCGCGGACATTGGGATCTACGCCACCGTTTTGGCGAATCTGCTGGACTGCAATTCGAACATTCTCCGCCACCTCCTCGCCGTACACTTGGTGCAAAGCTCGGATGTCATTAGGAGTGATAGGAATCTCCCTTGGGCCAAATTTTCGTCGATTTAAAGGCAGTGGCTCGTATCGATTAAATAACATCTACATCTTCCTTGTTTAGATGATGGCAAACGGCTAGAACCTTCTACTCAAACACGGACGAGCAATTTTATAAGAAAAACGCGACTACGTCAGCGAAATTTTTTACAAACCCATAATTTACTGGATTTTTACTTCTTATAGCGGCGAACGTATAGGCTTCTGGCAACAACGATGCCGGTCAATATGCCAGCCGCGGCTCCGATACCTTTCGCTAGAGCCTCGTGGCTCTCATAAAAACTAACTTCGGCTGGCTGGTCTTCTTGAATTTTCCTAGGCAAGAGCCAAAAACGACGTGTTTTTTTACCGTCAACATCTTGTAGGTCTTGGACACCAACAACATGGTCTGGTTGAGATTCGAAACCTTCAGCTGCTGTCATTAATTCGGTGTCAACAGTTTCGCCGTCCAGCTTAAAAATAGCCTGCGATATATTTTCAGGATCTAGGTTAGCCCGGGCAACCTTTTCATTTGTCATGGGCAACTATTATACAATTTCAAGAGGCTTGTGTCAATATAGATTAGACGAAAGAACCGGTCTTAACCTCGCCAGCTCTTTTGTAGTTGGCAAAAATGACACCGCTCGGGGTAATGTTAGAGTACGTCAGATCCCAGGTGTGGGGGATGGCGTCATCGTCAAATAAGCGCTTACCTTTGCCCAAGATGACGGGAAATGTCTTAAGCCATAGCTCATCTACCAAATCGTTCTTTAGTAGTGTTTGTATGAGCTTGCTGCTGCCGTGCACCTGGAGTGTTGGTCCATCCTGCTCTTTTAGCTCTTTAAGCTGTCCGACTACATCATCCCCAGTTATCAGGACGGATTTATCCCAGCTTGTCTTAAAGTCTTCGTTATTCGAAACGACGTATTTTGTTGCTTTATTGAACGGGCCAGCGACCGGATTGGTCTTTGCGTCCTGCAGTGGCCAGTAAGAGGCAAAAATATCATAGGTCTTGCGCCCCAGCAGCAGGTCTAACGATCCGTTTATTTGCTTACCCATTTCTTCCCCCGAGGTTTCATCAAAGAACGGGAACGTCCAGCCACCATATTTAAAGCCTTCGGCCTTATCCTCTTCCGACCCACCTGGCGCCTGCATAACCCCGTCAAGACTGATAAAACTTAGTACAACTATTTTTCTCATAAATTCATTTTAGCAAAAGTTGTCAAAACTGCCTGCTGTCATTTTGGTGCAGCACTGTTCATGAAAGTATAACTATTATACGGGGGTGCCTATCAGTTAACTATGGCAAAGTTACATAACCACCCGTTTTGTCTTGAAGCGGGATAAACATCTCGAATGATTTATCATGTGCGACCATTTCATGAGAGCGAGGACACTCTAATGAAATCGCAAAGTCAGAGATGTGCTCATAATCCGGTTCAGTGTTCCCACCGAGTAGTTCCTCTAAGAAATAAAAGAGCTCGAGTTCTGCTTTTTTTAGTCTCGGACATTTATCGAGAATCTTTTCTCTCATCTTGTAGATCTGAGAATCATGATCAAGCCAAAACTCTTTGAAGTCTACATCGCTTGAAGTACTGCATCTTTCCAAGAAACCATCATAGTCTTCGCTCCCGTATAAACTTAATGCAGCTAGGGCGTGGTCTTCGAAGTGTCCAATAAACCGTTTAACAAGCTCATTCGCCCTATCAGTCATATCGAAGATGACATTTTCAAGTTGTGCCGAATAGATACGATAATCTGGGCTAATGGGGCCCGAAAAGCGCAACATATAGGCTTGGAGTATATTGCCGTATTTTGAAGTACGTACACCATGCTTATTACTAAGCACAATGATAGCTGCCGACACATCTTGCAGCTCAAGGACTTTTTGATGATGCTCAACCATAGCCTGCAAAAAACCTCGATTAAGCTCAATGGCCGTATAGTATGCCGCAAACCTGCGGCCATCCGCACATGAGTTTATAAACGCCTCGAAAGTCGGCAGATCATTCTTGAACATCTCGGAGAAGATGGAAGTATCCAGTAAGTGTTTAGGCTTGCTCGACATCTACTTGACCTAGCGAAGATGGAGAAAGCCCGTTAGTCCTTAATTCCCGTATAAAGGCGGTTGTAGATTGACGGGAGATATTTTCGTTTTCGTATTTAGCTAACAGTCTTGCTAGTTGCTCAGACTTCTCTTGATCAATCTCCGTAAATCGTAAGACATTAATAACACTAGAAATGAATAAGCGATGATCGGTCGATTTACGCACCGCCAGCAAATATCGTTCAGAGACTCGAATCGCGTTCGATAGTGTAGAGCTTTGCCCCCATTCATTTAAGAGCTGTCCTAATTTCTCAACCCAAGCTGCGAATAATTTATGGGTAGCGTAGTCATAGACAACAAACGACCTGCCAGAAGTCACCATCTCCTCGGAGATCCTATCCTCATGCACCTCACCGATGCCAATTGTTCTTTCTCCCCACTCACTCGCCTTATTTGGCCATGCAGTCTGATACCAAGAAGGGCTTTGATTATTATCAAATTCCCTGCGCTCGGCTACATCTTCTTTGACTGGTGGCGGTAAAGTAGTCGTAGGAAACATATCTACACGTTGTCCTGTATTAATTTCCAAGAGTCGTCATGCATCTTCTCACTTACACCGAGCGCCTCCTTTATAGTGGCGAGTGCTTCATCTAAATCAGTTTCCACGATAGAGAATAAATCCGTATCAACCATTACTGCGGTTTTCTTGTTTAGATCAACTGCAGCAGTTTCGAACTCTTCGACACCATAAAGCCTCTCAACTTCTTCCTGCTTTAATGGCCCGAATTGATTTCTGTTACTGAAACCCTCTTTTATTCCTTGTAATACTAGTACTACATCATCTAGTTTATCTGCGGCTATGCCTTTAAGTTGCTCTTGAGATCCGTAGAACTGCTTAAAGAATCGATCAATAAACTCTTCGTAAGTACGATTAACGGTCTGGATGCCCATTCTACGGACTCCAATACGCCTAATCTCGGCGACGTTATTCTCGGATAAGAATAAAACGACTAGTTTTGAGATCTCTTCATAAGGATCTTTTAGAATGGCTTCATTTTTAGTCGTAAAGGAAATAGACTGACTGCTAATGTTAACCTGCCTCTTCGATTCCGCGTCAAAAAGTACACCCATAGCCGGATTATGGGTAGCTTTCCAGTGTTCGTATTCACTTTCGAGCACAGAGGCTATCTCAAACATGTGATCGTAGTATTTAAGAGACGGCCTGAAATCAATTCTGAATAATAGTTTATTATCTGCTTTGGTGTATGAAGACATAATTGGCCTTAATATTGTATTCTACTGCCCCTGTATTAGAAAATCCAACGCTTGTGCTTTGGTTCCTGCTATGGCAGGTAATATACTCGGTGATAACTTATTTTTGACCTAATAGAATTCTAAGAGACTGGAACGTACTTGGTGCCATAGATCCCAATCGTCTCCCGGGTCGTATTTCATAGCAGGTTATAACCGTCATATCAATCTGTAATTTGCATCTTTTGTCTCGCGTGGCCTACCTCACCGGACGTAGGTTGAAACCGTCGGTCAGATCAATAAACAAATAGCTCCCGATCAAGGGAGCTATTTCTGGTGTCAATTTGGTGCGGGCGATGAGACTTAAACTCACGGCCTCTTCCTTGGCAAGGAAGCGCTCTATCAACTGAGCTACGCCCGCTTGGGATCCCAGACAGCGAACTTCGTCCTTTTCCACTCGGTCATGCTCGATGCAAGCATCTGCGCGTGACCTCGCTTCACCGAACTGGCTGCTTCGCAGCTATCCAGTTCGTATCTGGAAAGATAGCAGAAAATCTCAACGACAAAATGCCAAAGAAATTTTCTGGTGGCTCCTCCCAGACTCGAACTGGGGACACAAGGCTCTTCAAGCCTCTGCT
>CAZRYT010000005.1:0-33206 GCA_964604415.1 uncultured Candidatus Saccharibacteria bacterium | reverse complement strand
GCCCATGATGCCAGTATGTTTGAGCTCATGCCTCAAGTTATCCTGGCACCTAAGAGCGCTAACGATGTTAGTTTGGTCGTTGGACTGGTCAATAAGCACAGAGCTAAACTACCTGACTTAGCTATCACTCCGCGAAGTGCTGGAACCGACATGGGCGGCGCGGCTATTGGCCAATCAATTATCTTAGACATCCGTCGTCATATGAACCAAATCTACACAACTTCAAAAACCGAAGCTCACGCCCAGCCCGGCGTTTTCTATAGAGATTTCGAGAAAGCCACCTTGAGCCACGGCGCACTGTTGCCATGTTATCCAGCCTCAAGGGAACTTTGCACAATTGGTGGCATGGTGGCCAATAATTCTGGTGGCGAGAAGTCATTGCAGTACGGCAAGACCGAAAAGTTTGTAACCGAACTTAAGGTTATCCTGGCTGATGGCAATGAATACACTGTTAAACCCCTTAGTAAGCGTGAACTGGATAATAAAATCAGTCAAAAGGATTTTGAGGGACAACTATATAAGCAAATATTTGGACTGGTTGATAAGCATTACGACGAAATCAAAGCTGCTAAACCAAATGTCAGTAAAGATTCAACTGCTTATCATCTGTGGAATGTTTGGGACCGAGACAAAGATGTATTTGACCTGACGCAGATAATTTGTGGTTCACAAGGAACCCTCGGCATAGTTAGTGACATTCATTTTAGGCTGGTGCCGGCACCCAAACACTCTGGTACATTGGTAATATTTCTGCGCCACACCAACGACCTCGGTGAACTAATCAATAATGTTTTAGAGCACGAGCCAGCTACGTTTGAAGGTTTTGATAACTATACATTAATGCTGAGCTTCAAGCTTTTTTACTATTTTCATAACACCTTAGGTTGGAAGGGTATGACCAAACTAGCCTTGCAACTTATCCCTGATGCCTTAAAGCTGTTTCGCGGTATCCCCAAAATGGTACTTTTAGTTGAGTTTAATGGTGAATCGGCTGAAGAGGTTGCGGAAAAAGTTCATAATATGCGTCTGGCCATTAAGGGTTTTGGGCATGAAGCTTTGTTTGAAGAAGATGCCAGCGAAGCCAAAGCCCGCAAATTTTGGATTATGCGCCGCGAAAGCTTCAACCTGCTTAGAAAAAAAGTTCACGATAAACACACCGCACCTTTCATAGATGATCTGGTGGTTCCGCCCAAATACCTGCCTGAGTTTCTGCCAAAACTACGCCAAATAGTCAATAAATACAAACTGCTGGCGACGATAGCGGGGCACATGGGCGATGGCAACTTCCACGTTATTCCGCTAATGAAAATAGAAGACCCAGCCGAGAGAGCTAAACTAACACCTTGCATGCAGGAAGTTAACGCTTTGGTACTGAGCTATCATGGATCACTGAGTGGTGAACACAACGACGGCATGGTTCGTGGTCCATGGCTACACCAAATGTACAGCCCCTCAATGATGACTATTTTCAGGCAAACCAAAGCCATCTTTGATCCAGATAATATATTCAATCCGCACAAGAAAACGGACGCTAACTGGCGGTTTTCAGTTAGCCATATCCGCCAACATTTTTAAGAAATTCTACTGTAGGATTGGATACTTCTTGACAAGCGGTTGGTTCATCCACCAATTGCGGAGTCCAAAGGCTTGAGTGTCATTGGCGTAGCACAAAGCCCCAAGTACTAAGATGTAGATAATGTGCTCATCAAGGATGGGGTTATTGGCAGGCCAAAGCGCGGCACTCCACATCATGAGCAATAGCGCTGAACCGGCAACTGTAGCCAGTCTCATAGCAATACCAAAAACTAAGGCCGTACCAATTAGTAACAAACCGGCCATAAAGAGCCAATCTACCCAGCTGTGACCCGCCAGACTTTGATAGAAAGAGGCAAATGGTCCTTTGGTAGCAAACTTAAGAAAACCAACTGTAGGCGAACCGCCCTTTAACCAGGCCGCGGAACACATATGGGTTATTGCGCCTGTCTTAACATTTCTACAAGTTGCAAAACCTAAACCCCACAATTTATCGACGAATGCCCATAGGAAAATAAATCCTATGCTAATTCTAGCCAGTCCTAAAAATTGACTGACTCGATTTACCTTTTTACTAGCCATGTTTTCTCCTTAATGCTTATGGCTTTAATCATAGTCGGTTAATAGACTAAAGACAAGGAGATTAACCCTAGGGTAACCAGTGGTTGAGGGATAGCATTATTGCTAAAACCGAAATCACGATCAATGAGAACAAAAACATCCGCCGTCCCCAAATGGTACTATTTGGGCTATTGAAGCCATTTAGACCCCGTATGAACCAAATAAGACTCAGGCCAACCATTACTATTAGGTAGATTAGGCCGGTGTAACCAAACGCATAAAGTAAGAAGTTTGCCACCGCAAAAGCGGTTATATAGATCATAATCTGAAACTTAGTGATTTCTAGACCTTTGACTACTGGCAGTACCGGTAATTTTGCCGCTTTGTAATCCTTGAGACGGTAAATAGCGATGGCATAGAAATGTGGCATCTGCCAAAAAGCCAAAATCATAAAAAGTAGAAGTGCCGCGCCATCAAACTGATTTGTAACTGCTACGTAGCCAACAACTATTGGCACAGCCCCGGAAACACTACCAACTAAGGTGCTATGTACCGATCCGCGCTTGGCCAGTCCATACAAAACTACATAGAAGAACATGCCGGTTAGGGCGATCATTAATGTCAATAAGTTTGTGTAAATGGCCAAGACCGCGTAACCTACCAGACCTAGTACAACGGCGTAAATGTAGGCATTCGGTAGTGTAATTAGGCCACTAGCTAAGGCACGCTGTTTAGTCCTAGCCATAACTTTATCGATGTTACGGTCGATAATGTTATTCAAAACACAAGCCGAAGCGATCACCAAGCCTAGGCCCGACAATGTTGCCAGGAATAAACCTAACCTAATATGACCTTTGGAAGCCAGCAAAAAACCACCGATCGTGGTTAAAATGTTGCCATAGATAATGCCAGGCTTTGTTAGTCGGTAGTAGATCCTAAATTTGTCTATAGTTTTATTCCTTCGTCTTGGCTGGTATAGGCATCAGGGTTGCTCGGCGTAACCGGATGGCCGCCGTGATGGTAATTAAGGTTATACATGATCCAAAGCGAGCCAAACACCAGTATTAATAAAACACCCAACATAAAACCAAAAACCAGCAAATTCCATCTGGGCTTAGTTTCAGAGCCGAGATGCAAGAAAAACTTTAGTTGAACTAGCAGTTGAACTAAGGCTAAACAAACAACAATAGACACCAATACACCGCCCGAACCCAGGTGGTGACTAACCATAAAATAGGCCGCCAGAGTCAAGCCTAATGAGAGCAGAAAGCCGACTAGATATGATTTTGGGCTAAATGCGGTAGTTAGTTTACTCATCGTGAGACAGCTCCCAACAGATAAACAATCGTAAAGATAAATATCCAGATTACATCCAAGAAGTGCCAGAACAGACTCAGCATTACCAAACGGCGTTGATTAGCCGCCTGCACACCTTGTTTCATGATTTTGGCAATCATGACAAACATCCAGATTAGACCGGCAGTGATGTGCAAACCGTGTGTACCAACCAGTGTGAAAAAGGCCGACAAAAAGCCACTGCGCCGCCAACTGTTACCTTCGATATATAAATGCCTGAATTCGGTTATTTCTAGAGTCAAGAAGGCTAGTCCTAGCATGAAGGTTACAACAAACCAAAAGATTGCTTGCTTTCTGTCGCTGCGCCCGGCTGCCAACACCGCCAAGCCACAAGTAAAACTGCTAGTTAGTAAAATTACGGTTTCACTGAGCACAAAGTTGAGGCTAAATAGCTCATGGCCGGATGGGCCGCCGTAGGTGTTGTTTCTGAGCACGGCGAAAGTTGCAAACAAAGTTGCAAACAAAATACAGTCGGTCATCAAATAAACCCAAAAACCAAAGATGTTCCTAGAATCTACTTGATTGTGTGAGTTTGTTAGCTGGCTCATCGACTGGCCTCGATCCTCTCAACTTCAGCGGCTGAGATAACGTATTCGGTTTCGTCCTCAGAAATACGCCAAATAATGCTGGTCATAACACCAAGTAAGGCAACTAAAGCTAGCCACCAGATATGCCAAATGACAGCGAAGCCAAATAACCCGGCAAAAAAAGCAATAAACAGACCCATCGGTGTGTTCTTGGGCATAATAATGTCCTTATAAACTGGTTTGTCTGGTTTTGCTGTCTGTTTCATAGCCCAAAAAGCGTCACGGTCGTTAACGCGGCTTAAGACTGCAAAATTATAAACTGGTGGCGGCGAAGTAGTTGACCACTCAAGCGTACGGCCATCCCATGGGTCGCCGCTTTTGTCTAGGTTTTGTTTGCGCTGCATGATGCTGACGATTAATTGTAAAATCTGGAAGCCAATCCCCAGGCAAACAAAGCCGACACCAACAGCTGCGACAATAAACAGACCCTGCCAACCCAGTGAAGCATCGTAGTGGTCGAGACGTCTAGTTGCACCCATCAAGCCCAAAATATAAAGCGGTACGAAAGCTAACAAAAAGCCGACTAGCCAGCACCAGAAGGCGTAGCGCCCCAGCTTTTCGTTGAGCTTAAAGCCAAAAACTTTCGGAAACCAATACGTGATACCAGCAAAATAGCCAAACACCACACCACCAATTATCATGGTGTGAAAATGAGCCACCAAGAACAAACTGTTATGCAGTTGGAAGTCGGCCGGCGGCAGGGCCATTAACACTCCGGCGGCGCCACCGACGGTGAAAGTGGCAATGAAGCCTAGAAACCACAGCATAGGTGTAGTAAACCGAATCCGCCCACGGTACATTGTAAACAGCCAATTAAAGACTTTAACACCTGTCGGAATAGCAATCACCATGGTCATAATGCCGAAAAAGGCATTGACGTTGGGACCGGCTCCCATGGTAAAGAAGTGATGCAACCAAACCGAGAATGATAGAAAAGTAATGGCCGCTAAGGCCCAGACCATCGACTTGTAGCCAAACAAACGTTTGCCTGAAAAGGTCGATACTACCTCGGAGAAGACACCAAAAGCTGGCAAGATCAATATATAAACCTCCGGGTGTCCCCACGCCCAGATCAAGTTGATGTACATCATCGGGTTGCCACCAAAATAAGAAGTGAAGAAATGCATGCCAAGCGTGCGGTCAAGCGACAACATAGCCAAGGTGGCTGTAAGTATAGGAAAAGCAAAGATTATTAACACCAGGCTATTGAGTACGCTCCAGACAAATAGCGGCATCTTCATCATGTTCATGCCCGGTCGGCGCATTTTGATAATTGTGGCAAAGAAATTGATGCCCGAAAGCAAACTGCCAATACCGGCAATCTGAACACTCCATATCCAATAATCAACCCCGACTCCCGGACTGAAAGTTAGCTCAGATAGTGGTGGATAAGCCAGCCAGCCAGTGGCAGCAAACTGACCGCCAAATATTAGCGATAAATTTATTAGAACTGCGCCGGCAAAATACAACCAAAAACTAGTCGCATTGAGAAACGGGAAGGCCACATCGCGTGAGCCAATCTGAAGTGGCACTACTAAATTGATTAAGCCAAACATTAACCCCATAGCCACAAAGAAAATCATAATCGTGCCGTGAGCCGTAAAAATCTGTTGATAATGATCGGCAGGTAAGATGCCATGGGAGGCACCTACCGATAAAGCCTGTTGAAGACGCATCATAACGGCGTCAGACACACCACGTAGTAACATGACAAAAGCGACTATCAAATACATAACACCGATCTTTTTGGGGTCAACTGTGGTTAACCATTCGCGCCACAACCATTTCCAGCGCTTGAGGTAGGTTATTAAGCCGGCGATACCAAGCGCGCCACCAATCATAGTTACACGGGCGCCAAAAATGAAAGGATCAAATTGGCCAGCCTCATGGGCAAAGAAACCAAGATGTGGCAACAAGCTAAGTAATTGGTTCATTGGTTGGCTCCGTAATCGGTGTGCTCATGATTATGCAAGTTAACTGGTTCATGCGAGGAAGGATCCATAAACTTATTGACAACACTGCTGTATAAACCAGTCTGCGTATTGCCATAAGCAATGACCGGGTTATTCAGACTGGGTTCGGCCAAAATATTGTAGCCGTTGCTGTCGAGTTGGCTGGGCATCATTTTGATAGTTTGTACCCACTGCCTAAATTCAGTTTCAGTACCAACTCTGGCCGTAAATTTCATGCCAGCAAAACCTTCACCACTGATGTTGGCTGATACCCCTCTATAGCTACCAATCTCACTCGCGATGAGATGCAATTGGGTTGACATGCCGGTCATGGCATATATCTGACCACCAAGCTGCGGGATCCAAAAAGAGTTCATTGGCGCGTCTGAAGTAATCTCGAAATTAACCGGTGTATTAGCCGGAAATTCAACATAATTTACGGTAGCAATGTTTTGCTCTGGATAGATGAATAGCCACTTCCACTGCAAAGCCACAACCTGTATGGTCATTGGCTTGGTCTTGGTGCTAAGCGAATGGAAAGGGTCTAGTTCGTGACTACTTTGCCAGGCTACAACCGATAAAACCAGTATTAATAAGGAGGGTATCAACCACCACGCGGTCTCAGCTAGACGGTTATGATCCCAGTCGGGCGTGTATTTGGCCTTTTCGTTTGTAGCCCGGTAACGCCAGGCAATTGAAAATGTCATGATGTAAACCGGCACGACGATGATTAACATCAGCAAACTAGCGTAAATGATCAGACCACGTTCTTTAGTGGCAATTAAGCCTTTAGGGTTTAGGACAGCAAAATTATTACCATAAACTATTAATGTAATAACAATCACCGCCGCCAGAAATAGCATAACAGCCATGGCCAAACGGTCTCTGGTAGTCATTTTCTTGCGGCTTGAAGTTGAGCCTAGTCTGTTCAGGCCTTTCTCGGCTACCCTCAAACCTTTACGTAAAACACCCATAATCCTATCCACGACTAACCACAATCATTATTCTTACTATAACACTTCATGAGCCTGAGCTTGTATAGTATGACCAATGGCATCATTTGATTTTGCTGGCTGGCTTGAGGTTGATAATCTATCCAAATATCACCAACTTGTTGATAGCGAACTAGCAAAAGTACTTTCAACCAATAACACCTATTTAAAACTTCCTTTAGCGCAGTTACTGAGCCAACAGAGCAAACGCTTGCGATCCACCTTGGTTATCGCTGTCGTGCTGTCACAGCAAAAAACTGTAGACAAGGCAGTCATCAAAGCTTGCGTGGCAATTGAGCTACTTCATCTGGCTAGCCTAGTTCACGACGATATTTTAGATCACGGTGACTTACGCGGGGGTCAAGCCAGCATCAAGGCAAGTCACGGCTTAAACCAAGCCATAATTGTCGGCGATTATTTGTTCGCCTTAGCTACTGAACAGGCTGCTCAACTTGACCAATCAATCAGCCAAATAATCACCAGCGCCTACACCCATATGTGTTACGGCCAAGCTCTAGAGCTAGCCGATCAGTTCAACCTTGGGCGTAGCCAAACCGCTCTAATAAAAGCTATTGAAGGTAAAACGGCGGCACTGATATCCGCCGCCACTCGGGTCGGTGGCTTGTGTGCTAATACCAAGGCTGATGAACTAACTGCCTTGAACAAATTTGGCTTGAACTTTGGCATTGCTTTTCAGTTGATCGACGATCTCCTTGATCTATTGTCCAGCCCAAAAATAATAGGCAAGCCAACCGGTAATGACATAAAAGAAGGCGTCTACACACTACCGCTGGTTTTAACGTTCAAGAGTCAAAGTTTGGTCACGAACAAACGGATGTTGTCCAGACCGATTGCGTCCATTAGGCAGACTCTAATTAGCAATGGATCTATTGGCAAAACTATTAAACTGATTGAGAGCTACAACCGCTCAGCCGCAACCTCTTTGGCGGCAATAAATGGCAGTGAACACTTGGCCAAACTACCTATGGCTTATTGGCAGTGGGCTTTTGCTAATCAAGTTTTGCCGACTTATCGCAGAATTCTATCAAAAAGCTAGAATATTGATGGCACGAGCAGCCACAATCGCTACGGTTGATAATGAAACCAATGCTTGCACACTCATCAGTAATTTTGCGCGGTGGGTTAGCGGTAAGGCGTCAGTTGGGCTGAAGGCCGTAGCGTTAGTTAGTGACACAAATAGATAATCAAAAAAACTTGGCCGCCAGCCAATCTCTTCTGTGATTGTGGCGTTGGTCGTCATTTGCGGGAAGAGCCAATCGACTGGCCTTACATGGGTTCCTTTGCCACCGTGGCCACCACCATCGAGCTGCCAATACCAAAGTCCAAAAACTATTATGTTGGTTATGTAGATAGAAACAGCCGAAAGAATTAACTGTTTGCCGCCCAGATTGCTGTTGGAATGATTGATTAGTTTGTTGCAAACCAAAACTAGTGATGAAATATTGGCTAGTGAAACTAAAGCTGTCAGTGACAGGCCAGCAAAACGTCGAAGCCGGGTTATTAGATCATGGACAACTGGCATCGACAGACGCAAACCGACCAGTAACGATAATTCCAGAGCAGCGATCAAATACTTAGGGCCAACACTTAATTGGCTTGAAAGCAGCAGCTGCAAAACGACCGCCAATAAAATTGCCAGTTCGGCGTGCCAAAATGGCTCAGGCTTTAAGGCTGTGCTCACTTCTTCCACTCACAAACTAAGACTCTTAATTCTAAGCTACCTAAGAGAGCACCCAGCCAGCCAACCAAAGCTAATTTGCCCACTAACTCAATAGCCGCTTCTGATTCTTGCAGGCTCCGTCCCACCACCACGAAACCAGTCTTGTCTTTGTAGCTATAAGGTCGTATAACACTCGCGACTCTTATAGCTGAGTTTGGTTGCCAGGTAACCCGATGCTCGCCGTGCTTCAAGGAATAATCTAGTGCTCCGGCCGGAAAGTCAGGCAACTTACCGTTTAGATTGACGTTGCCAGCAATTGGCCTGTGCTGAGCATCATAAATAATAGCAAAGGAGTTTAAGGTCTGGGCAAGTTCGTGGTTGCCAGTACCAAATAAGCTCGCCGGATCAGTGCCGCTAGATAGTTGAGCCGATAGCTCTAAGGCAATGGCTACTTGCGGCTGGTTGGCTTCGTACCTAGTCGTTTGCTGGCTTACAACAAAGACCAGCATTACCAAGACGGTTATTACCCACGCCATAGGTAACCAGCCGATTATCTGACGGCGTCTGGGCAATAGACGATTCATGAGCCTAAGTATAGCATTGCCAATGAAAAAGCCGGGTCTTGCCCGGCTTTAACTATTCTAACTATTTATTTCTTGTTTTTAGAAGCCATCATTGAAACGATGGTGTATACACCATAGACAGCAGCTAGCCCAACCAAGGCGTAGACAACCCTGCCTACGTTTGATTCGACACCAAAAACTTTGTCGACCAAATTATATTTGAAGAAGCCGACTAGACCCCAATTAAGGCCGCCGACCACCAGCAATAGATACACTGCTTTATCGAGTGCATTCATTTTCATTTTTCTGTCCCCTTATTTAGTAATGAATTCAGCATAGACCCTGTTTATGCTTATGTCTACTACTGGTCTATAAGCGGTTGTGTATAACTAGAGCTAGAACTATTAGCCCAACCGTGCGACGAAAGTAATTAACCCCCCAAAAGATCTCCAAGACCGCCCAAGTTACTATTGAACCAAAGCCTAGCCAGACAACTAGATCATTAAGATTACCACTGGGCAAAAGCCGGGCTAGAATTACACACACCAACCACAAGCCCAATGCCAAATTTGGACTCTGCCAAAGTATGATTTTGCCATTTTTATCCTTAAAAAATTTAGTCCAGCTGCGAATATTTGTCATTAACGACCATTATAGACCGACAAAAACAAAAAGAAGCCTTTTTACGGGCTCCTTCCTGCCGCAATCAACCATTGCTGATTAACCGCTAATCACCTCACAGTGACTATTGGCAAATATAGTCTTATCAGACAAAATTGTCAAGGCTTACGTACTAATAATTACAACAGGTGAATAGTCGTTTATACAAGGGTAGAAAAATGTTACTCTATTGGTAAAGCGCTAGGATTATTCTTGCTTATGGATTTAAGTCAGTTCAATATCGACAGCGAAGAAGACAGGGTCTTGGCCCTCAGACTACAGAAATCACGTCTTATTAGATTGCGCTGGTTTTATGTTGGCCTGCTTACCTTAGTTGCCGTTATCTCCAGCTTGATAGCTCGACAGCCGGCTAAAGCCACCCACTATCTAGTAATTGGTTCAATCGGCCTTTTACTCAACGGAGTTCTTTACGTCATAAACAAAAAGGTTCTTAGGGGTATCAAGTTTACTCAAGCCATACTGATCTTGCATATTTTATTAGATTTGGGTCTGGCGGCTGTCGTGACCTATGACCAGGGCGCCCTGCAAGCCAGGACTACCGTCTTATTTGTCTTTCCTATTATTACGGCCGGAGCCTTGTTCACCGAAGGCTTTGTCTATGTAGCGGCTATCTTAGCTGGCGCCAGCTATATTCTGAGCATTCTTGCCTATGCTGTTCGTCATCATACGCCACTGACGGCTGCTCAAGCCCTGATACCGATTGCCTTCTATCCAGCTTTTTTTGTGATATTAGCTCAGTTGGTTATCTATATGGTTGGACTTGGTAAAAACGAGGAAAGAGAAAAAGCCTATGATAATTTCCTAGCTCTTTTAAGCCATCAGCTAAGACACCCATCATCAACAGCTAATGCCATAATCGACCAACTTGAGCATGGGCCACCGACAAACCCAAAAAAACAAGCTGAGTATATCCATATGCTCAAAATGGAAAACCAAAACCTAGTACATCTACTCAATAATTTGCTTGAAACGGCCCCGGCTTCCAACAAGAGTATGGTTACAGAAGTTGACTTATGGCAACTTGTCGAACATGTCAGCCATCAAACAGCCGAAACTAATGCTCGCACTGAAGACCTTTCTTTGGCTCTACCCGCTGAGCCTTTACGTATCTGGGGTAGTAGCGAAAAACTATCAACTGCTTTAATAAACGTTCTCAATAACGCCTTTCAGTACAGTAAAGCAGGGACACAGGTGAAGATTAGTCTCCAACCAACCCAGGGCGGCGCTGAAATAATTGTTGAAGATAAAGGCGGTGGTATTAGTCGGGAGGCGCGTCTCAATCTTTTCCGCAAATACGCCGTGAGGACCGACAGCTCCGGCGGTATTCGCGGCCTAGGGCTGGGCTTATATGTGTCCAAAAAGATTTTTGAAGCCCATAAGGGCAATATAAAAGTTGAAAGCTCCAATTTTGGCACTAAGGTTATAATTAACTTAAAACGAGGGCACAAGCATGACTAAGAAGGTTTTATTGGTCGAAGATTTTCCGATCATACAGAGTCTATACAGTGGGGCGCTAGAAAATCACGGTTTCGAAGTGGACGTTGTCGCCGATGGCAAAGATGCCTTAGTAAAAGTCCAATCTCAGGTTTATGATTTTGTCTTGATTGACCTACTATTACCAAAAGTTAATGGCGTTGAGTTTCTGGAGAAATTCACTAACCGACCTCAGCAGACCAAAGTCATAGTTCTGAGTGATTTTAACGAACCAAAAACTGTTGAGAAAGCCTACAAGTTAGGCATAGCGGCTTACCTTATCAAAGCCGAAAATACACCTTCTGAACTGATAGAAAAACTCAATAAATTAGCTTAGCCTTAAACTTTTTCCGGGGCTGCTACCTTGCCCAATTCATCCAGTAATCTAGCTAGTTCGCTTGTCGATAGAGCCGAACAATCAACCTCTTTCTGACGCGCTATCATATAGCCTTGCATGATGCGTTTAACTTTAAGAGCATCGGCTCGCCAGAAATGATCAACTGTGTAGGGTTTATCAGGGTCGAAGAAACGGGTCGAGAGCTTAACCGAACCAAAAACTGGTCCAACAGTGGCCGTGACATTCAAGATGTCTTCTATCTGTATACTTAAGACCTCGGCTGATTTGAAAAAGTCACGGTGCGTAATAGTTAATTTGGTTCGGTCAACAGTAAGCGTGTCCGGGAATAAAGTCAGCGGGAAGACAGTTTTAGCCCTGACCAAGATATCATGGGCGTCGCCGATAGCTTGCACCAACTCTTCCTGGGCTTTAGTTTTCTGAATACTTTCAAACGGTAGGGAACGATAGTATTTGCGTTGCTCGATATTCATATAACCTCCTTATTATAAGGGTGAGCCTAGTCTATCCCTTATATTCAATAATTGCAGTGATAAATACCACACTTAATCAGTAAATATGGTAAATTATAGACAGTACAAGGAGTAGCGGAAAAGTATAGTGATGAGTGAAAATTTAGATACACCCGAAGTTCCTTCCCCAGGTTATCAAACGCTTGAGAATATGCTGGATCAGATTAACGGTGAGAACGGCGAAGCCTGCCGTGAAATTTATGCAGAGTACAAGGAGCTTTTTCAGTCTGCTCCGGGCTCCTCTCATAATCACCAAGCTTGGCCGGGTGGCTACGAGGATCATGTAACTGAGGCTATGAATTTAGCTTCAGCCCTTTTTGATACACTCGACGCTGCGCGCGCTTTACCGTTTGATAAGTCGGACGCCTTGCTAGTAATGTTTTTGCATGATCTAGAAAAACCGTTCAAATACATAATTAATGAGCGAGGAGATTTGATAGACACCTCGCTTATCCGAAACAAAAAAGACCGTGCCGTTATTCGCCAACAAGTAATGGATCTATATGGCATTGAACTCAGTGTCCAACAGGCTAATGCTATGCGCTACGTTGAGGGTATTCGCGATGAAGATTACACACCAGACAAACGCATCATGGGTGAACTAGCTGCTTTGTGTCACTGTGCTGATATCCTTAGCGCCCGACTGTGGTACAACCACCCTTTGGCTGAAGGCCAAGACAGTTGGGAACCAGCCGCCCGGAGTAATCCCAAAGCAGCCAAGTTTGTTCTGAACAGCGAACTTTCCCAAGAAAACGGATAGTATTTGCAAAAGTAGTCATAACATAGTATTATATGTTTTAATGAACGAGCTCGGTGAATACGAGTTGAAGCCAGTAGTTAAAAACGATTATTTCATTGACCCACTGGCAGAAGAAGTCATTATCAACCCAGATAAAGTACTTCTGCTTGAGTGTAGTCATGATTTGTTTGATAGGTTTAGTAAATCATCGAACTTTCACGGCCGTTCAATAGAAGACCCCAACAGGCTAGTGATCAATTCGAAACCCATAAAAGACGAAAACGGTGACATATATACCTCGTTTTCGATAAAAGGTGCAGAAGCGGCTGTTCCTACAGCTACATTTTATGGGATTGAACCCCACCAGGTTCGTGTGAATGGGATGCTTGACGCCAGCACTTTCACAAGATGTTATGAAGCTAGTAAATTACTGAGACGTGAGGGCGTTTTGACTGAATGGCCGATATTCCACGCTCGGCCCAAACTATTTCCTGATGGGGAGGGTGATATTGGGCTTCTCAAATTCAAAGAAATGCTTTACGGCAACTATGTATGGCAACAAGACACACTGGCCACTAAAAACAAAGCTTATGAACCAGACCACGTGGGCATAGCCGGCGCCGTAGGGAATGGTCTTTTAGACATGCAGTTCGGCGTTATGTACCGTGTTGCTCTAAGTAATATAAGACTAGTTGAGCTAGGAAACCTGAATTTACATAACCAGCTGAATGATCAAATTGCCTCAGCCATCCGTTCTCTTCAGCTGCGGAAACCGGATTATTTCAATTTCTGGGATGATTTAGAAAAACTTGATTCTGAGTCAGTAGAAGATCAGAGGACCTATTTGACGAATATATTGCCGCGGATTATGGGTGGAAATTTGGGCCGATTCCATAATACAGACAGCTACCATAAATATCTTCATCCTGGCAACTGGACGTTAGCTGGTGAAATTGTAGATCTGGATACGGTGCGTAATGCATCAATAGACGCCGGCGACGAAGTCGACATAACGCTAGATAATCGGATGGATGACTTTTATTCTTCAATGAATACACTTGAGAAAATAGCTGAGGTTACTGCCTGGGATCCTGGCAAGCTAGCTGAAGTCTTTACCAAAGCTTATTTTGCTGAGAGGTATTTGGGTGAGAACGTAAGTGAATTCGAATCGATAATTTTAGAAAGTCAACTTTGCCCGCCTTTTGACTCGGACCCTGGTGACTTAGGCAACCCGAGAATTGTCGATTTCTCTGATGGGAAAATAGTTGAGATTACTTCAAATGGTTTGAGTCAAGCTGCAGAAGATGCTCAGCAAACTAAATCCTTTAAGCCCTTACCGGACTACTTTATTGCTGCTGGACTTGAGGTATATGTCGAAGCTAAGGTTGACGAGTTTTTACTAAAAAATGGCTACAGAACTCCACCGTGGTGGATTGATAAAAAACGACTTGTTACAGTTGAGATAGTAAAAGTCATGGAAGTTATTGCAAAATCTCTCGAAGAAACAGCAGCCTAAGACTACCAAAGAACCTTTTCTATTTTGTCGCGGTGGATTATAAAGCGCTGATTTTCGTAATCGATAAAATTTTCGTCCTTTAATTGCTTCAAAGTCGTAGCGGTTGTTTCCCTAGTCAGTCCAACAAGATCGGCAATGTCTTGATGAGTTAAGGGTAGTGACAGCTTGACTTGTTTGTCGTGAGGTTTATAAGCGTTGAAACGGTCGGCAATGAAGGCTAATGTGTGTAGGATTTTTTCTCTAGCCTTGGGCTTACCACTAGCGTTAACTCTGTGGTGCAAGCCATCATATTTGCGCGTCATTTCGGCGCAGATTTCAAACAAAACCTTCGGACTGGATTTCAGAAAATCGGCTAACTCATTTTTGTTGGCCACATAAACTTCAGCATCGCTAAAAGCGCTGTAGAAAAATCTTATCTTCTCGTCAATATCAAACAGCAATGTAAAAGGAAATATTTCGTCTTTTGAAAGCAGCCATATTAATTGCTGGTTGCCTTCCAGTGAAATATCATAACAGCGGATAATACCGTTTTTAACTATATAGATTTGGTCCGACTCATCACCTTGATGTACCAAAATCTCATCTTTATTAAAGTTCTTGACTGGAACTGTGGCCAAAAAATCCTTAAGCGTTTTCACGGGTTTACCCAGTATACAATAACTTAGAATTATTTAAGTCGATTTTTGTTAGTTTTTGAATTAAAAAAGTAAGATATTTTACTGACCCGCTAGTCATAGTGCTGTAGATTTGAGCCTGCACTTTTTAATAAAGGAGGATGATGTGAAGATGAAGAAAAAGCTGTTTTGGATAGTAAATTTTTCGGTGCTGGCCATGTTTAGCCTGTACGCACTAAGTGGAACATCAGGGTTCGCTAGCAAAAAAGCTTACGCCGATACGCTGGCAGATGGCAATTTCCACGCCAGATCTAAACATTTCATGGTGGTTGATAAGGATAAAGACGATAATGATAAAAGTACTTCAGCCGGTGCCAGTGACAGCACAAAAGAGATCTGTACTCTTAATGATCAGCAAGTAGCTGAATTAGACGCCTTTTTCAAAGTCAATACATTTAGTCTGACGGTCAATGGCGATGTCGTCACGATTGCTGCAGTTAGCGGTCATCACTTGACCAAGAAACAATTGATGGACTTTCTTAAGGCTTCGGACTCAACTTTGGAATGTAAGCTTGTGGTGCAGCACCATGTTTTCTTCCTGCCGGTTCTACCGCAGTTAAGCTAGTCATTTAAACCTTAAATATGTTAAATAAACGCATTTTTGCCGAGCGCGCCATATACTTGTCGCTGTTTGCCATCCTTGGCTTCTCGATAGTCATATTCACTCGGCAAAATGCGTGGGGAGGTGTCTGGAAAATATACAACCACGTCTATTTTCTGATGTTGCTGATGTACACCTGGTTCATTTTTATCCTGTTGTTTATTGGTGATCAACGCAAAGGCCGCACCAACACTCATTATTCATTGCGCCAACAAATCAGGCCACCCAAAGTGGCTATTGTCATTCCGTGCTATAACGAACCAGCCGAGTTGCTCTATAAGGCCATTCGCGCCGCCATTCTAACAGAAGGCGATAAAGAAGTTTTTGTAGTTGATGATGGTTCATCCGATCCCAAAACCAAGCAATTACTCCTAGCCTTTGCCCGGCGCACCAACGTCAAGTTGCATTTCTTTGAGCAAAACAGAGGAAAACGTCATGCCATCCACTATGCCGTCAAGCATATGACCGGGGGTACAGACTTTGTGGTTACGATAGATAGTGACACTGTGTTGGACAAAGACGCTATTGCTAAAATCATCATCCCATTTGAAGACTCGCGCGTTGGTGCTACTACTGGTGACGTTAGACTATTAAATGAGAAAAAGAACATCATAACGCGCATGGTGGGAGCCTACTACTGGATTGGTCTGCACATTTACAAAGAGGCCCAGTCATCAATTGGCATGGTCGTGTGTTGCAGCGGCTGCCTGTCAGCCTATCGGACTTCGCTGCTAGAGGAGATTATTGATGATTTTGCTAATCAGACATTTTTTGGTGAGCAGTGCACTCATTCTGAAGATCGTCACCTCACAAACTTGATTCTAAAAGGTGGACACAAGGTCAAGTTTGCGCCGGAAGCTATTAGCTACACCGAAACACCATCCACACTCAAAGGTTTCTTGAAGCAACAACAGAGGTGGAAGCGCGGTTACATCAGAGAGTCTATTTATACTTTGACCTATGCCTGGAAGAAGCGTCCTTTGTTATTCTTTGAGATTCTGTTATGGGAATTGACTATCCCATTTTTCTCGTTTGGTCTGATGTTAGGGCTGATAATCAGCATCTTTACTAACCCTCACTTTTTCCTGACCAGCTTATTGCCGGCCTGGATTTTGTTTATGTTTGTGCGCTACATGCCGATGATGTTTTATGGCAAACGCAAGATCCCCGGATTATTTATATATATGTTTTTCTACGATATCTTCCTTTACTGGCAAAGTATTTATGCCCTATTCACCGTCCGCAACAAAAGTTGGATTACTCGCTAAATGGTAAAACCAATAAAGACAGTGGGCGTGGTTGGACTCGGCTACGTTGGTGTCCCGTTAGTAAACCTAGCAGCATCTGAGGGACTAAGTGTTATTGGCATAGATATAGACAAAAACAAAGTAGCTGGACTAAAAGCCGGCAAATTTAAAGGTTCAGAACTAGATATAAACCGCAAATATTTAAACCACCAAGTCAAAATCAGTAGTGATTTCTCACAACTCGGCGCAGTTGAAGTCATTGTCATTTGCGTACCGACACCAGTTAACAAAAGTTTCCAGCCTAATCTTAGCCCCGTCAAGACCGCCTGTAAAAACGTGGCAAAGTATCTGAGCAAAGGTCAATTGGTTGTTTTGGAGTCAACTGTTAACCCGGGTGTTAGCCGCTCGGTAGTGGTGCCAATCTTGGAGAAGCTTTCTGGCCTAAAAGCCGGTCAAGATTTTTACGTAGCCCATTGCCCAGAACGTATTAATCCTGGCGACAGCAAGTGGCATGTTGGCAATATACCTAGAGTAGTGGGTGGTCTAGATGATAAAAGTCTGGCCAGGGCGCTGGAGTTTTATTCACTAATAATTGATGCACCGCTCAAACCCATGGGTGGCCTGGAGCAGGCCGAAGCCGTTAAAATTGTTGAGAACTCTTTTCGTGATATCAACATCGCTTTTGTAAATGAGCTAGCCAAATCATTCACCCATCTGGGCATAGATGTAGTTCAGGTTATTGATGGAGCCAGCACTAAGCCGTTTGGTTTTATGCCACACTATCCTGGTATGGGTGTAGGTGGGCATTGTATCCCAGTAGATCCTTACTATTTGATTGAAAACGCCAAAGCCAATGGCTTTCATCATGATTTTTTGGCTCTGGCCAGGCGCATTAACAATGATATGCCAACTTTCTTGTTTGAACAGTTAGAGCGGAGTCTAAATGCTAACCTAATGCCCATTAATGGTACTGAAATTGCCGTTTTGGGTCTAGCTTACAAACCGGGTATTGGCGATATCCGCCATAGCCCCAGTCGACCACTTTTGGACAAGCTTAAAAAGGCCGGCGCCAAGCTCAGAACGTTTGATCCTCATGTGAAGGCTGACTCAAGTGCTGACTCGTTGAAGGCTGCCATAGAAGGCGCCAAGGTGGTGATACTTGCCACCGCTCATCAGGAATTTCGCAATTTGAACTTTGACAATCTAAAAGACAAGGGGTTAAAGATTGTAATTGATGGTCGGAATTTCTTCGACAAACACCAAATCACCCAATCAGGTCTGACTTACGTGGGTGTTGGTCGCTAGACCCGTATGAGCACGAACACTCGATGGATTAGAAAAGCTGGCCAAACACATGCTTTCAATAGAGCCAGTATGAAGCCCCAGAAGCCATTAGAGTGCTGGACAAAGTAGACTGCCGAACCGATGAAGACTAGGAAATAAGCACCACCAAATGGGCCACTTTTGTTAATCACTTTAGTTGTTTTGTTCTTTTTAAGCATGATATCCTCCTCATTAATTAAAACACATAAGTTATCGCCTTACTTACCTCTCAGCTAAATTTAAGCAAAAACTTTTAAGGTTGGTTTGCAAACGAATGGCTAAACTCTGGATTTATATGAAGAAGATATTGCTTTCTGCATTTGTAATCATAACTTTTGTTATCTACAGCCTTCAGCAACGTCATGAAGGCTTGGGCTCAAAGGTTTCGCTACCAGCCAGCTTGACCCAGAATAATCAAAACCAAAGCGGTTCCAATAATCCGGCTAGCCAGCAAAACGCTGCTGCGACCACTCAACCTGCAGCTACTTATAAAGACGGCCAATACACGGGCAGTGTAGCTGATGCCTATTATGGCTATATCCAAGTTAAAGTAACCATATCTGGTGGCAAAATAAGCGATGTCGTGTTCTTGCAATACCCAAACGACCGTGAAAATTCCGTCTTTATTAACCAACAAGCCATGCCATACCTAAAGCAAGAGGCTATCCAGGCTCAGAGCGCCAAAGTTGACGTAGTTTCTGGTGCGACCGACACCAGCATGGCTTTTGTACAGTCATTAACCACGGCTCTTAGTCAGGCACAATAAACCATGAAGCAAACCCGGCTACTGATGGGCATGCCAATTACACTAGAGATAATTGACCCCCATGTGACGGCAAAAACATTTGACCTTGTTTACACATATTTTAAAAAAGTCGATGACCGCTATAGCACCTACAAAGACACTAGTGAGATATCACGCATAAACCGTGGTTTGGACAAGCGTCTTTGGAGCCGAGAGATGAAACAGGTGATGGCGCTTTGCGAGCAAACCAAGCAGGAGACTGATGGCTATTTTGATATCAATCACAAGGATTATTTAGACCCTTCTGGGCTGGTCAAGGGTTGGGCCATAAATAAGGCTGCCGATCTCCTAAGACAAAAAGGTTTTCAGAATTTTTACGTTGATGCTGGTGGTGATATTCAGGCATGTGGCCACAATGACAAAGGCAAGCCTTGGCGAGTTGGTTTACGTAATCCATTCAACCGCCGTGAGATTATAAAAACCGTTGCAGTTACCAATAAAGGCGTTGCCACATCCGGGACTTATATACGCGGCGAACACGTCTATAACCCTAAGATGGAATATTCACCAGCAGATGAAATAGTTGCTATTACAGTGATAGGTCCCAATATCTATGATGCCGATAGGTTTGCGACGGCAGCTTTTGCAATGGGCAACCTAGGTATAAACTTTATTGAATCATTGGACGGTTTCGAAGCTTATAGCGTTGACCACAGTAAAATGGCGACAATGACGAGTGGTTTTGAAAGGTATGTGCTTTGAATATCTTGAAACCAATAGATTACTTGCTAGATCGCTTAACTATGTATCGTCTAGTACTTTATTATCTGTTGGTATTGCTTGCTGCCGCGGTTGGTTTGAGCGCGCTAGGTTACCTTAAGTTCAATTTTTTGGCTCTGTCTTTTACGGCTGGCTATCTGACTGTGATCTGTTGGCTGACCAACCAAGTTTTTGCTTACGTGTTTGAGGCGCCGGTAAATATTGAGTCTGTCTACATAACAGCGCTTATTTTGACGCTTATCGTAAATCCTTACAAAATCCCACATGATATCTTGTTCTTGACCGCTGTGGCTGGGCTAGCCATTTCATCTAAGTTTATATTGGCGATCAGGAAGAAACACATATTTAACCCGGCAGCTGTAGCCGTGGCTCTGATGGCGATTGGAGCTGGCCAAGCCGCTTCCTGGTGGATCGGTAACGTCTATATGACGCCTTTGGTTGTAATTGGTGGCTTACTGGTCGTACGCAAAATCCAGCGTGGCCGGATGGTAGCCAGTTATTTAGGCGCGGTGGTCGCCTCGACCGTAGTAGTGAATTTATTGACGCGGCACGATGTCTTAGCCAATCTGCAAAGAACAGCACTGCACAGTTCGTTGTTCTTCCTGGCCTTTGTCATGCTAACGGAACCTCTGACGTCGCCAACGACCAAGCGCCAACAAACTTGGTACGCTGCTTTAGTTGGCTTATTGTTTCCACCACAAATCCACCTTTTTAGCCTTTACACAACACCGGAGCTAACATTGCTGGTTGGCAACGTGTTTACTTATTTTGTTAGTCCCAGAGTGAAAATTATACCTAAGCTACTGAAGAAACTCGGTACCGGCCCAACTAGTGGTGATTTTATTTTTGACCCAGGGCGTAACTTTAACTACAAACCGGGGCAATATATGGAGTGGACGCTGCCTCACGACGAAGCCGACAGTCGTGGCAATCGCCGTTATTTCACACTGGCTTCGTCACCAACAGAGGAAAATCTTAGGCTGGGCGTCAAGTTCTATGACAATGGTAGTACTTACAAGCAAGCCATGTTGGCTCTTGATAGCTCTAGCCCGATTGCTGCTGGCCACCTAGGCGGTGATTTTGTCATGCCCGAAGACCCAAGTAAAAAGTTAGTGTTTATAGCTGGCGGTATTGGGGTTACGCCGTTTCGCAGTATGTTCAAATATCTAATTGATACCAACGACAAACGACAGGTTAGTTTGTTGTATTCGGAAAAAAATGCCGCCGATTTTGTCTACAAAGACGTTTTGAGTGATGCCGAGCGAAAACTTGGTGCCAAGATTGTCTATACGCTAACGAATCAGCAATCAATCCCCGCTGGCTGGCAAGGAAGAACGGGTTACATTACGGCCGAGGCAATAGTGTCCGAAGTGCCAGATTACTCGGAACGTTATTTTTATATTTCTGGTTCACCAAGTATGGTTAAGGCTACGAAGACTGTTTTACGCCACCTTGGCATTAATCGTAGCCAGATCAAAACCGATTTCTTCCCTGGCTATGTCTAGACCAACTTGTTTGCACGTACTAGACTAAAAGAGTCAAATTAACCCAGGAGGGTAACATGCAAAAGATAACTCCGTTTCTATGGTTCGACAGTCAAGCCGAAGAAGCTGCCAAGTATTATGTCTCTGTATTTAAGAATTCCGAGATCAAAACCGTTGCTCACTATCCTAAATCAGCTGAAGCTATAGCCGGCAAACCTGCTGGCTCAGTCATGACAGTTGAGTTTGAACTTGAGGGCGAGCCCATCACGGCCTTAAACGGTGGCAAGGTGCCGGGTTTCGAATTCAGTTCTGCTATTTCATTTGTAGTTAGCTGTGATAACCAAGCAGAAATTGACCATTTCTGGGAAAAGCTGTCTGCTGTGCCAGAAGTTGAACAATGCGGCTGGTGCAAGGATAAGTTCGGTGTTACCTGGCAAATCGTACCCAAAGTACTCAGTGAGATGTTGAGTGACCAAGATCAGGCCAAGGTAGAGCGGGTAACTGCTTGTTTTATGCCCATGAAGAAACTTGATATCGCCGAGCTACAAAAAGCTTACGACCAAAAATAACCACTAGCAATATTCAAGTTGACCCATCAAGTTGTTTATGCTATTATTAGTGTAATTGTTTTGATGAATCCGGGCTAGTCAGTATATTTCTCGATTTCATTACACAAGCAATCGATAAATAACTAATCAAAGGATTCAACTAATGTATAGCCAATCTAGGCGTTATACCGGACGTTCGGTATATAATTCCAAAAATCACAAACCACGGCGTATGCCTGGTCAGCAGACTATTGACCCCAGTCGCTTTATTAAACCTGCTCAAACCCCCGTTGACGAGGTAGTATTTGTGCCGCAAAACCGCTTTGCTGACTTTGCTATCAATGATTTACTCAAAAAGAACATTATCGACAAAGGCTACACTGAGCCTTCACCCATCCAGGACCAGGCGATCCCGCTAGGTCTAGCCGGCAGGGACATAGTCGGTATCGCCAACACCGGTACTGGTAAAACCGCTGCTTTTGCCATACCAATCCTAAATAGATTGATCGAGGACAGGTTCGCCAAGGTTTTGATAATTGCTCCCACCCGCGAACTAGCGCAACAGATCGAAGTAGAGTGCCGCAGTTTTGCTATCGGCAGTGGTCTGAAGGGCGCTGTAATTATAGGCGGTTCTTCAATGTCAGCTCAACTGCGTGATTTACGCGTAAACCCGGCTGTTGTCATCGGTACGCCTGGACGCTTAAAAGATCACATCGAGCGAGGCACCTTAGACCTATCAAACTTCAGCATAGTTGTTCTGGACGAGGTTGACCGTATGGTAGATATGGGCTTCATTAATGACATTCGTTTCATTTTGGGTCGGGTTAATTCTCGACGCCAATCATACTTCTTTTCAGCCACGCTCGACCCTAAGCTAAAGGGCTTGGTAGAGACTTTCTTGAATGACCCGGTAACTATATCTGTTAAAACCGGCGAAACTAGCGACAATGTTCACCAGGACGTACTACGCTACACAACTTCAAATGACAAACTTGATAAACTCCACGACACCCTAATTCATGCCGATACCCAAAAAGCCTTGATTTTTGACGCGACGCAACGTAGTGTTGAGCGTCTTAGTAAGGAGCTTCAGGCACGTGGCTTTAAAGCCGATGCCATTCACGGTGGCAAGAGTCAAGGCCAGCGCCAACGTGCCTTAGCCCGCTTCAAACAAAACGAAATAAACGTCTTGGTGGCGACTGATGTCGCCGCCCGTGGCATTGATATTGTTGATATCACTCATGTCATTAACTACACCGTACCAAAAACCTATGATGACTATATTCACCGTATCGGCCGCGCCGGCAGGGCTGGTCGCATTGGCAAAGCCTTAACTTTTGTAGGTCAATAAATGACAAAAATAAACAAACACATTGAAATTGTCAGCTCAACTGAACTTGAGCTTAGTTCAATGAGCCAAAGATCGCGTGAGGCTATTCGGGTTGTTTTATCCAAACACTACACCGACGTCAGAATTTCCATTGTTAATAATCTGGCTGATCTTGAAGCCTTGGGCGCTCGCCGACCAGACTTGGTTTTCCTAGGAATGAAATTTATTCCAGTAAACCCAGTTCTTGGCTTTCAGGATACAGAGCGCATTTGGCTCAGCCAATATCTTGATGAAAATAACATAGCTTACACCGGCTCTAACCAGTTGGCGCATGAACTTGAGCTAGACAAACCACTGGCCAAGCAACGTGCCCTCGACGCCAAACTTGATACTTCAGCCTTCCAAGTTGTTAGACAAAACGAGTCGCTAAGTAAAAAGGATATGCTATTAACATTTCCAGTTTTTATTAAGCCGACTGATCGTGGTGGTGGTGAAGGTGTTGATAGTGATTCAGTGGTTCGTAATTTCGGGCAAATAAAGCCCAAACTCGAATCCATTACGGCTTCAATTCACTCAGATTCCTTGATTGAAGAATATTTACCAGGACGCGAGATAAGTGTAGCCATACTCAAAGACGAAGACTCAGATCAATATTTTGCCATGCCTATTGAACGGATTGTTCCAGAAGACGAACATGGTGTGCGTATATTGAGCCCGGAAATAAAACATGCTGATGCTGGGCTTAGCGTGATGGTCGCCGATGGTGACATCAAAACTGGAGTTATCACGTTAGCAAAGAATGTATTTCGTGCTCTAGGCGCCCGTGACTATGGGCGTATAGATATTAGGTTAGACGCATTGGGGAAACCACACTTTCTAGAGGCTAACCTTATACCTAGTTTGATAGACGGTTATGGTAATTTTCCTAAAGCTTGTTTGCTCAATATTAGTTTAGACTTTGAAGCAATGACATTAAGCATCGTCAGACTAGCACTAGGCCGCAAGTTAGATATAAATGAACCTAGCGTTGAATTTAAGGGTACTATTCTGCCTTATCTTGGCACTGCACTTAAGCCAGCGTAAAAGAGATTAGCCATGTCAGATATTCAAGACCCTACCAAAATCCGCAACATCGCTATCATCGCCCATGTCGACCATGGCAAAACAACTCTAGTTGACGGCCTGCTGAAACAGTCGCAAACCTTCAGGGATAACCAAGCTGAAATGGCCCAAGATTTGATCATGGATAGTGGTGACCAAGAACGTGAACGCGGTATTACTATTACTGCCAAAATAACCGCTGTTCAACACGCTGACTACCGGATTAATATTATCGATACACCTGGGCATGCCGATTTCTCTGGTGAGGTAGAGCGTACTCTTAATATGGCCGATGGCTGTCTGTTGATTGTGGACGCGCAGGAAGGCCCAATGCCGCAGACTAAATTTGTGCTCGGCAAAGCTTTGGCTGGTGGCCTCAAGCCAATTGTGATTATTAATAAAATCGACAAATCAGCCAGCCGCATCAAAGAAGTCGAAGACGAGCTAGCCGATCTGTTCTTGGAGCTGGCTGTGCACGAAGACCAGCTGCATTACCCGGTCTATTACGCCATTAGCCGCGAGGGCAAAGCCTGGCAAAAACCGCCAGCTGACTCCAACGAACCAGCCGATTTAGAAGTTATATTCAGAGCCATTATTGAGCATATCCCAGCTCCGGCAATTGAGTCCGACAAGCCTTTTCAGATGCAAGTGTCGTCACTAGCCTGGGATAGTTTCAAGGGCAAGTACGCCGTAGGACGAATCCACCGTGGCCAAGTCAAAGCTGGAGACGCCGTTATTTTGTGTAAAAAAGACGGTACTCAAACCAAAGCAAAAGTCGATAGCATTTACATGAGCCGCGGTCTAGCTAAGTTTGAAGTTCCAGCTGGTGTAGCTGGTGATATTGTTCAGCTGACCGGTATTAGTGATGCGCAAATTGGTGAAACTATTGCCGATAGTCAGTCACCTGAGGCTTTGCCACCACTTGAGGTTGAAGCTCCGACTCTTAAAATTTATCTAGGACCTAACACCAGTCCCTTCAAAGGTACTGAGGGCGAATTTACGACTTCACGCCAGATTGGTGAGCGCTTGAACAGGGAGCTGGAAACCAACGTTAGCCTCAGAGTTGTTGAAGACAATATCGGCTTTTTAGTCTCTGGCCGCGGTGAACTACATCTCAGCGTTTTGATTGAGACTCTACGCCGTGAGGGCTTTGAGTTTGAGGTTGGCCGTCCGCAAGTGGTTACAAAAGAAGAGAACAGTCAGACTCTAGAACCGATCGAAGAACTGATCATTGAAGTCCCTGCCGAACATGTTGGTGCTGTGCAGATGGAGCTAGGCAAACGCCGAGCGGTGGTAAATGAGCAATTTGCTAGCCCCAAAGGTATTACCAAATTAGTTTATGAACTACCAACCCGGGCGCTACTGGGTCTGCGCAACATCCTAATCACTAATACCAAAGGCACCATCGTCATGGACAGCTTGATGATTGGCTACAAACCGCTTGGGCCCAGCCTACAGCAACTACGCAGTGGTGTCCTGATTGCTTATGAAGCTGGCATTACCACGCCTTATTCGCTGCAAACTGCCGAGGAGCGCGGGGTTTGTTTTGTTGGTCCGGCAGTCAAAGTCTACGCTGGCCAGATAGTTGGTCTTAATAGACGCCAGGACGACATGGAAATCAACGTCTGCAAAGCCAAACATCTGACCAACATGCGCAGCTCCTCAAGTGATGGTGTGGTGCAGCTAACGCCGCCGACTATCTTTAGTCTGGAAGAGTGCCTAGACTTTATCGAAAATGATGAACTATTAGAAGTTACTCCCAAGTCTCTGCGCTTACGTAAAAGTGAGCTAGACCCCAACAAACGCAAACGTCAAAACCCAAACCGCAATTGACCCGATTTACCTAACTTATATTTTCTGCGAACTTTTCGGCCTCGTTTACAGCGGTGTCAAAGCTGGTTTCGTTGGCTAAAGTGATATCGCCAAACTGACCGCCCTCGCTAGTAGCGTATACGTAGGCCATTCCCATCGAGTAATCAAACTCCAACAAAGCCACGACCTTGCCTGCCTTGAAAAGATCAGCCACGATTCCGCCATCGGAATCCATCGAGCGTGAAACCCAGACTGTCTGGCCATCCCTGAGCATTGAGATTCGCTCCATAAAGTATTGCTCTTTTGCCTCGGGGCTATTTACGCCATTTTTTAGCGAAAAAGCATTACCAAACACCCTTTCCTCAGGTGATTTCTGTTCATTTAAGGTCTCTGCCATAATAATCTCCTTACCTATATTATCCTCACGATAGTAATCGTCTGCAAGCATGAGCAAAATGGCTGAGTATTTGGGTCTGGTACCCACCTGGTAAAATATGATTATGACAAAGCAAAAATCACTGAGCGCTATTAAAGCCGGCTGGAATGACTTTATTAGGCCAAAAGACGGGCAGATTTTTCAACACTATAAAGGCGGACAATACGAAATTATTGCAACCGGATTTTTAGAGGACACCGAGGCTCCTTGTGTGATATATCGATCACTAGAAAGAAATATGGTTTGGGTACGAACTGCCAAGAACTTTTTAGAAGAAATTGAATACGACGGAAAAATGTCGCCTAGGTTTAAACCGATTTGAGTATTTGCAGTCTGGCTGGGGGGAGGGATTCAAAAATTATTCTTAACGCATTGTTACTTATTTATTCGTGAAGCAATTGCAAACTGAAGGAAATATTTATCAATGCTATTTATGTCTCTTGAATTAGCTAAATCGTCGTAGACGATGCTCAAGAATTGATCCTTAGCTCGTAACACCTCTTTAAGTCTTATTGATTTTCTGCTCACAAGACTTTCTGCCGTAGCATTAAATAAATCCAAAGCTCTTACAACTGCCTGGTCGCGCTCAGTAATTTTTCCTAACTTTTTTGCATTGAGAGACCTACCCACCTCGCTGTAAATATTTCCCATTTGTTCAATAATAGGTAAACTGTCCCAACGTTTTCGGTCTACTAGGAAGTGACTCATTTTTTAACAATCCCGCTAATTATCTCTGTTATTTTTGTGCGAATTTGTTTGTCTTCAACACCGCGTGAGTTATTTTTTTGGCTCGGCCTGATATTTATCATCGAATCAAACTCGATAAATTCATTGCTTCCATACTTTTCTGGGTAAAGGTTGATGCCCCATAGGTCAGATTGCTTTGACCCACTTTCTAGTAAGAGCTGTTCCTCATCAACATGTAACTCAGCATCTACGACTAAAAGCCTTTCCTCAATATCAATGACAGCTTTAACAAGACTCCCATACATACGTTTAGCCATGTCTGATAATTCTTTAACGGATATAGAATCAACCTGTCTCACTACCATAGTATAACATTTATGTACTTATTTGACTGATGCTCAGCCACCTAGTTATATACTAATAGCAAGATGGATCAAGCGCTTGCATTAGAGATTATGATAGCCGGAGAGAATGTTTTTCTCACGGGTTCGCCTGGTTCAGGTAAAACTTATGTGCTTAAGAAATTTATTAAACATAGCAGAGCACTTGATAAGCATGTATCTGTAACTGCCACAACAGGTCTAGCAGCTACTCACCTGAACGGTACTACTATTCATGCATGGAGTGGCATGGGTATTCGTGAAAAACTACCACCTAAATTTCATAATAGCTTATCGCAGGATCGGATAGATACTATTAATAAAACTGACGTTTTAATAATTGATGAAATATCTATGATGCACAATTTTCAATTAGATATTGTAGATGAAATTTTGCGATCTGTACGGAACAGTGATCTGCCTTTTGGGGGCATACAAGTTATTCTTTGTGGTGATTTTTTTCAATTGCCACCGGTGAGTCGTGAGAAGAAGTTGACTAGCTCATTTGTAACGCATTCTGACGTGTGGGATAAATCGGACCTGGTCATTTGCTACCTAAACGAGCAGCATCGACAAAAGGATCGTTCGTATGCCGAGATACTCGGTGCCATTAGAAACAACGACTTAAGAAGACGACATGCGGAAGCGCTTTTATCACGTCAGCGAGCTTTCGAAGATGTTGATGATGTAATAACACAACTACACACGACTCGTGCGAATGTTGATGCTATCAATCTCGGTTATCTTACTCAACTCAAAGGAAAGAACCATAGATATCTGGCGGAAACAAACGGAAGCGCTAAGTATGTTGAAATATTAAAGAAATCTTGCTTGGCCAGCGACAAGCTTTTGCTTAAAAAGGGCGCTTTAGTGATGTGTATACGAAACGATCCAAGAAAGCACTATGTAAATGGAAGCCTTGGGGTAGTGACTGGTTTTGATAGGACGACAAGACTTCCTAAAGTTAGGCTTAAAAACGGGCGTCAATGCGTTATATCCCCTGCGATTTGGGAATTAAATGATGGCGACAAAAAACGTGCTGCCTTATCTCAGATACCCCTACAGCTCGCTTGGGCAATTACCATACATAAGTGTCAAGGTATGACCCTCGACACAGCTTACGTGGATTTAAGAAAAGCTTTTATAGAGGGCATGGGATATGTTGCATTATCACGACTACGAAGTCTAGAAAGCTTGAATCTAATCGGCATTAACCAGATGGCCCTACGTGTAAGTTCTGAGGCCTTGAGCATAGATAAGCAATTAAGAGCCCAAGCTCAAGAAGATATCAAGCGGTTTGCATACTTACGCAATCAAGCTAGCAATAAAAAAGCCCCAGAACTGTCTAAAAAACTAAAAACAGTGCAGCAGAAACACCCAAACGCTTATAAGCCATGGAGTACAGAAGACGATATCAAACTTGAGAAACTGCTAACAAAAGGCTTACATATTTCTATATATAAAATTGCCCAAACATTTGGTCGTCAACCAGGTTCTATAAGGTCACGTATTAATAAGCATTTCAAGGACCTAACTCATACTAAGCGTCTTAGTTGAAGCGGCCGAAGTATCGAGTAAGTTACTAGGACATAAATATCAAATAAATAAATCATTGGCTGGGGAGGAGGGATTCGAACCCCCGAATGCCAGGACCAGAACCTGGTGCCTTACCACTTGGCCACTCCCCATCGCCGCCGGCGTGTGATTATCCGTTTGCCGAGTTGACCACAAAACAAGTTTGCTGGTCAATACTATCAAACTGATCAAGCCGCCTCCTCTCAAATTCGTGAATCCTCTCACGAATTTGGTTGAGAAAGACATGGAAATTATACGGGCTTATCTGTTGTTTGCCAAATTGCAAAAATGTATTAAGTATAAGCGTGATATACTTCGAGTAATTTATTAGTACAGAGATGAGAAAATGGATCCTAATTTTAATAGTACCCAACCGCCTACACCAAATCCACAACCAGAACCTATTGTTCCAACCTCTCAGCCGCAACCTGTAATTATTAGTCCTGAAGGTCAGGTATCTAATGATGTTAGCGGTTCTGAATCAAACATGACGTCAACTGACCTATCTACTCAAGAAACCCCCACAATATCGCCATCACTCCAGCCTGATCCTGTACCAGTTGATTCCGTGGCTGGTCAGCCACCTATAGTGCCAGATCAACAACCAACTCCAGGCCAAGCTCTATTCCAACCCGATTCTCAAACTGAACATACCCAAACGCCTACTAGCTTTCCACCGGCACCAAAGAAAAAAAGAAAAAAATTATTGTTAGTAGTTGTTGGTGTAGCGCTTTTTGCCCTTCTCAGCGGTGGTGTAGTTTTTGGCTATTATTTGCCCAATACACCACAGAATGTGTGGAAATCAGGGTTAGATCGATCCGGCCAAGCTGTCAACAAGTTGGTTGGCAGAGCGACAGAGAAAGAAACTCTAGCAGCCTATGAAAAATCTGACGTAACCATAGATCTGTCTGGCAAAAGCGGCACCAGCAGCTACTCAGGATCACTTAATGTCAAATATGATACCTCAAAAGCAGATGGTTCGCTAAGTGTCACTGCCAAAGAACAAGGTAGCGCCGATAAAGTGTTTACTGCTAAATTCTTAGGCGAACTCAAAGCCGGTAGTCAGTTCCCAAGCGTTTACTTTCAATTTAGCGGTCTAAAATCTTTTGGGCTAGATACTTACTCCCCGGCTTTGTCTAGTTATGAAAATAAATGGATAGCTATTGAAGAGTCATATTTTAAGTCACTGGGCATAACACCCGAGCAGGTTACCGATAGCCAGAATAAGCAAATTTCAGCTGACGATACAGCTGAAGCAGCCAAAGCCGTCGCCGGTGTGACAGGCGATTATGTGCTAACATCCAATCCCAAAAAAGCTGTGTTTGACCAGAAAAAATATGTTGCCAAAGAAAAAGTCGATGGTATTCAGGCCTACCACTACGTCGTCGCAATTAATAAAGCTCATGCCAAAGACTATTGCAGCGCTTTAATTGAGAAAGTTTTAACTACCCAAGTTTATAAGAAAACTACTACTTCTGACCCGGCCACCATAGATAGTGCCAAAAAGTCACTAATCAAAAGTTGCCAAGATAGCGTCAGCGGTATTAAAGATAGCGACACGTTTGATTTATGGATTGATGCCAGCCGTAAACTGATCCACAAGATAAGAGTAACTGACCAAAATGATAAAGAAAGCTACATGGACATCGGCCAAAACTACACCGGCGGGAATGATGTAGGATTATTTGTTAATGTTCATGACGGCAAAGGCAAAAGCGACGGCAAGTTTACTATTAGCACAAATCTAAATACGCGCACGACCAAAGGCAGTCTCACGATAACCAACACTGGTACATACCCATATGAATTCAAGCTTTCACTCGATGCCAAACCCTACACTGGCGACATAAAAGTTGAGAAACCAGCTGGCGCCGTTCCCATCCAAGATGTACTAAAAGCTCTAGGTTTTGATACCTCATATCTTACTAGTGCTAGCTCGAGTAGCGGTAGTCTTACGGCTAATGCACAGGACACGGAAAGAAACACAGATATCAAGGCCTTGCACGGCCAGATCGAAGCATATTACGCACAATACGGTAAGTATCCGACCCTGGCTAATATGAATGACTCGGCTTGGCTGGCCACTAACATGAAAGGTCTTGATAAAGAAGCCTTGAAAGACCCTAAAGGTACGTCATACTCGCTGGCATCTAGCCCAGCTCAGAATGTCTACAGTTACAGCGTAAAAGCTAATGATGGTAGTGCTTGCAACGACACAACCAAAGATTGTACTAAATACACACTAACTGCGACATTATCAACTGGCTCAACTTTTACTAAAGAAAACCTAAACTAAAAGCTCAAATACGCAGATGTGACGATTATCACAAGCTTATTGTGAGCAGATTCACGGCGAGCTGTTTGTTAAGTTGTCATACTGGCAGTTAGTAAGGGGAGGAGACAGAATGACAAACAATGCTACTTTTATCAAAAAAAGAAGGACGCAGTTGCCTATCAAATATATGCGCCGCTCCTTCCGTAGTCTGGTCAAACGACCAGTCAGAGTTGCTGACATTGAACAGCTAGAGCAGATTGATAACTTCTATCGGTCTTTCATAGATTTACCACTCAAATAATCTACGAATAGTCTACAATTAGGGGGTGAAACTCAGTTTTTCCCGGGTTGTCGGTATTGTTGGTGTAGTAATCTTTCTGATTATTTTTATTCATACCCCAAGTTTCCCAACGCCAGATAAAATACTGGTTTTTGGCACGCTTTTGGCTATGGCGACTGGTCGGGCCAAAGAATTTTTGAAACGGTTTGTGCCATTTGTGGGGCTTTTGCTAGTTTATGAATCTTTCCGTGGGCTTGTACCTCACCTAAATAGCCGGGTTAATTATTTGTGGATGCCGGCGGCTGATAGGTTTATGTTTTTTGGTCGGTTGCCAACCAGGATTCTGCAAAACTGGTTGTGGAAGGGGCATGTCATGTGGTACGACTTTGTCTTTTACGGCGCCTACACACTGCATTTTGTCTTGCCGTTTGCTTTGGCGGCACTGGTCTGGCTAAAACGGCCCAAACAATATTGGCAAGTAGTAACTACTTATTTGACGGTTTCGTTCATGGGCTTTTTAACCTTTCTGGCCTTTCCGGCCGCACCACCTTGGATGGCGTCGGACAAGGGCTTGATTGAACCAATCACCAGAGTATCGTCAGCTGTCTGGAATGCGTTTGGGATTCACGACTTTCCGAGCGTTTATAATAAGATCTCGCCCAACCCGGTAGCTGCCGTGCCTAGCCTACACGCGGCTTATTCGTTCCTATTTGCATTATTTATTACCAAACTATTCAAAACCCGCTGGCGTTGGTTGGCCTGGATCTACCCACTACTTATCTGGGTAGGCACAGTCTATCAAGCTGAACACTATGCCATAGATGCAGTAATAGGTGTAGCTTATGCGGTGATTGCTTATTATCTATCGCCATATATCTTGTACGGTTTGCGTAAGCTTTTGAGCCATGTTAAGCTGATAAAACTTTTTAACAATTAAGAATATAGAGAGTGCAGCAAGAGATCTAGCTCAATGACCTGCCAGCAACCCAATTCGGATGGGTGCTCCATCTAGCCCGCAGCGCGGGGAAGATGTTTTTGGCATTAGACCATAAATCCTTTCACGCGACCTGCAGAAAGGATATTTTTATGTCAAATTTTGAAGAGGAGTGTAGAACACATCCAGCTGATGAACAGCTTTTCAAACGAGCTATCCTAAGAGCTGTCCCAGCAGTTAGATTGTTTGATAAAGAGGGCACTATCAGCGCCTTCTTCCCGTTGGGCACCAACGAATATGGTATAGATACAATTTTAAGTTGTGCTAAAGCGATCGTGGCTGGCGAGTGTACGCGCTACCAATATTCTGAAAATCCTGACAATGGACTTAGTTTTGAAATATCAGATCGTGAAACAAAGCAGGAGCTCAGCAATGACACTTAAAAGTGAATTACAAGCTATAGAACCTGCAACGATAAATCAAAGTGCTTTTG
>CAZRYT010000004.1:0-37580 GCA_964604415.1 uncultured Candidatus Saccharibacteria bacterium | reverse complement strand
AAAACAACTGTTGGCTTTGCAAGTACAATTGAAAATGGCAATGACCCAAGCCCAAACGACACAGCTGCAATAAACTCATTGATGACTAACCACGGAGTACGCGTACTACTCTATAACGCTCAGGCTACCAGTGTTGTTACACAGCATGTTCGTGACTTGGCTAATCAAGCAGGTATACCGGTAGTTGGTGTAACTGAAACCTTGCCACCTAGTGAACATACATACCAGGCTTGGCAATTAGACCAAGCCAAAGCCTTACTAAGCGCACTGGGGGGCTAGATGGCACAATCTAAACCTAAGGTCATCCCTGAGCCTGTTGTATACCTAATAAATAGCGCTTTGCGTTATGGTAAACACCGGTTATGGCAGGATTTGGACCTAACAGTTGAGCCAGGTGAGTTTTTGGCTATATTAGGACCAAACGGTACAGGTAAAACCAGCTTGCTTAAAGTGCTTCTAGGCTTAAATGAACTTGCAGCCGGAACTATAAAAATACAAGGCGCTCCACCTCATAAAGGTAATAATGAAATTGGCTATATACCGCAACAGCGTGCCTTTGATAAAGATCTACCTATCCGTGGCCGAGACTTAGTGCATTTTGGTCTTGACGGTCATCGTTTTGGCTTTGCGCGTCATGATAAGGCTGCATGGGCAAGAGTTGATGAGGTCATCCAGGAAGTTAACGCTACACAATACGCCGACAAACCGATAGGATTGCTCTCGGGGGGTGAGCAGCAGCGTTTACGAATTGCCCAGGCTTTGCTGAGCACACCAACCCTACTGCTATGTGATGAGCCGCTGTTGTCACTAGATCTCAAAAGTCAGCAAGCTGTAAGCGAACTAATTAACACTTATCGTAAACGCTATAACACTGCAGTCTTGTTTGTAACGCATGACATCAACCCCGTTTTGAATATAGTAGACCGCGTTTTGTACCTAGTCGAGGGTAAGTGGGCTATCGGTACACCTGATGAAGTGCTCACTACAGAGTGTTTAAGTCAATTGTATGGATCGCCCGTGGATGTATTACAGTTGCGTGACCGCATTGTAGTCGTCAATACCAATGACAACGGACACCACCATATTGACAATCACTTGCTGGAGTCTACTAAATGAACCTACCTTTTTACTTATCACAAGCGTTTGCACAGCACGCTTTATTAGCGGCCATAGTTGTAGCAATAATATGTGGTATTATCGGTCCTTTTGTAATTATGCGCGGCATGGCCTTTGCAGTACACGGTACCAGCGAGCTGGCTTTTACGGGTGCCGCAGCGGGACTGTTGGTAAACAATAATCCACTGGCTGGCGCTCTCTGTGGAACACTTATTTTTGCGTCGGTTATCGGCTTGCTGGGTGTACGAGAGCGAGAGCGTGACACGGTTATTGGTGTTATTTTAGCTTTTGGCTTAGGACTTGGTGTTTTACTACTCAGCTTTTACCATGGCTTTGCCGTAGAGGCCACCAATATACTTTTTGGCAATATTTTTGGAGTAAGTAACGGCCAGCTTTGGGCTTTAGTTTTGATTGCTATCGGGGCCACAGCCGCAATGCTTATAATGTATCGGCCGCTACTGTTTGCTTCAGTCGATCCGGATGTGGCTGAGGCACGCGGTGTACCGATCAGGCTCGTTGGTCTTTTGTTCCTTATTGTTTTAGCCTTTGCTGTTACCGAAGCTGCACAGATAGTAGGTACGCTACTAGTCTTGAGTTTGGCTATCACACCCGCTGCCGCGGCACAAAAATTATCTGCTCGTCCCATCACTGTAACGATATTCTCAATTGTATTTGCTTTGATAGCCAGTGTTGGAGGATTACTAATAAGTCTAGCGAGCGGCAGTATAAAATCAAGTGTTTCTATAACCTTTATAAGTTTTGGTATTTACATAGTTGCAAGATTGCTCGGTCACCCTAAATCATCAAGCCAAACCACCACCGTACGAAATGCATGAGATCTTTACCTTACCCCAGTAACCACGCTATAATTACCCCTTAGCAAGGTTATAACACTGTGTATCACCCTGCACCAATTCGCTAATGCTTAAATATTCATGAAACATATCCGGACAATAACTGAAATTTCACCACAAAAAACAAATGGTAAAACTATCGTCTATATGCATGGTTATGGTGGTTACACCTGGCAAGCTTCTAGACAACTTAAAGTCCTGAGAAACGCTGGCTACAAAGTCTATGCACTAGACTTCAAAAAAATCCTTAATTCGCACAATCCAAAAGAACTACTTGAGTTAATGGATGAAGTCGATGAGTTTTTGGAGGAAAAGCATCTAATCAGTGAAGAACTTTTGCTTGTGGGGATCAGCATTGGTGGGTTAGCTGGCTATAACATGATAAGAAGGCACAAGGAACTGAACAAGCTACTGGCGATTACGGGTGGAAATGTATCATTGCTGCCCACGAATAAATCACTCAAAACAGACTGGAACATGACACGTGATCAACTGGCAAAAGCTTGGCAATCAGTCAATATGTACACTCCACCCGGAGAAATGAACGATAAACGTGTAATTATGATGCTACCACTTCGCGATAAGATAATTAACCCTGAGGAAGTTGTGGAAGAAGTTGAGCTTCAGGGGCAGTATAATAACGTTACTCTAATCCGCACAAGAGGTGGTCACTACCGGACGATCATCACTGAGACAATTGTTAAGCCCAAAAGTATACTTAAGTACTTGAAGGAATTAGAAAAGTTCTGACCTCAGCAATGATGCTGCACCAAATTCATGAGATACTGGGTGGGTGAATATTTTGAAAATTGCCGTTTTGTCTTTAGCCGCTGTAGCCCTTATTGGTTTGGTTTTCATGATTGTTCTGGGAACTCAAAAAACACACCAGGTTGAATCTAGCCCAAACCAGAAGCTGTTTTTGAGTGGTAAAATCCCAGATCCAAGTCCTGATGGTTTTTATAAGGGCCACGCCTTCACGGGTCTTGGGAAGGATTGGCAAGGCAAAGTTTTTGATGCTAATAAACAGACTGGAGTTAATAAATTTGTTGATGGTCAAAGATATGTGTTTAAGACTTCCATAGCAAACGGTTTGCGCGACAAGAACTTAAAGGTACTCAGAATTGACTATAACCAACCCGGTAACCCCTGGTGGTTGAAGTTTGTCGTTGATGAAATAGTAGAAACCAGTCCAGGGCACTATCTGGGCAAAGTCCATCTAAAGGTTATTCCTGGAATGACCTTTACACTGACTTATTTTGAGCTGACTAAATAACTACTCGTTTGGCGCGGTTGATGCGCTTAGGTTTACCAGCCGGCACAATCAGTTTATGAATTTTTTGCTCTAACAGATCGGCTTCTGCGGCCATACCGGCACCGCGGTAAGCGTTCATCAGTAGTGAATAACTTTCTTTGTTGGGTTCTAGCTCAACGGCCCGCTCCATTTCCTGGATCATGAATTTGGTATTGCCCATCTTTTCTTGAACTTTAGCATAGGCAATGTGCCTAGCGGCTAGCTCTTCTTCTAGTTTGAGAGCTTCTTCAAAAGCTGTAGCAGCCTTGGGGTAGTTTTCTGTTTCGTAATAAATAAGTCCTAGGTTATGTAAGCTAGAGGCAGACGGGTCAATGCTGCTGGCAATTTCAAAGCAGTCAATCGCGTCTTTATACTCTTTTTGTTTGGCATAGAGAATGCCCAAGCGGTTATAAGCAGCCGCATTTTTCTCATCAATCTTCAGGATAGTTAATAGGGCTTTTTCAGCACGCAAAAAACGGTTTTCGCGCATACCTTGGTGAGCAATGTCCCACAGCCGGCCAACTTTATCGCTGATTTTACGCGGAATCGGCGATAGGTCTTCTTCCCTGACTTTGCTGCTACGCAAAGCTAAAATGCCAAAACCTAATACTAGAGCAAGTTCATACATGCGAGCTCAATTATACTACATCACTCGTTTGCAACAGCCAGCCTGCTCAGAAGCAGAGCATCTGACTCTGCTGGCCTCTTGGCGCACTGCTTCGTTGCTGGGCCGCAGAGCATCCTCAACGTACTACTCTGTACGCTTCCGGTTCTCTTTGCCCGCGCCTTGCATTGCATCCAAGTGCAAAACGAGTGATTAAATTAGTAGGAACAGATTAGTTAGTACTAGCTTAGGAGAAACATTCTTAGCAATTTGCGCCTGTGCTTTATTGACGGCCGTCACTAATTTAAGGTAAGTTTTGGAGCGTGTTGAATCTCCGTTATTAGTAGCCAGCTTAAGTCCAGATTTGGTAATACAAAGTAGCCCCTCAAGCAAAACACTTACCTTACTAGGCTCGTTTAATTGATTGACCAAGGCCAGTCGTTCATAGCGGCTAGCTTTGAGAAGGTTTTTAGCTTCATTGATGGCTGTTATCAGCTCGTGTTCGTCATCACCCGATAGCAGAGCCAGCGCCAGGCCAGCACGACCATCGCTGATGTAGTAGGCTTGCTCGATTAATTTCACTTCATGTTCTTTGCCTAATGTAGTTTTCAGAACGTCTAGACTTAGCGGTAACACTTCAATTGTCTGGACACGTGATCTTATGGTTGCCAGCAAAGCTTGGGTATCGCTGGCCGTTAGGATGACGGCAGTATCAACTGGTGGTTCTTCTAGGTTTTTGAGTAGAGAGTTCTGGGCTTCAGTAGTCATAGTATCAGCATCTTCTATGATAATTACGCGTCTGAGTGAGTTCCTGCCCACAGTTTTGCGCTTCAAAAAGTCATTAATAGATCTAATCTCATCAATACTAATTGTCTTGTTGGCTGGGGCTATACGGAGTAAATATGGGTAGTTTTCTAAGTTCTGTTTACTGAGTAGCATTTGCGCCAGGTAAATAGCAGCAGCGGCTTTACCTGAGCCCTTGGCGCCAGCTATCAAAACTGCCTGAGGCTGGTTGTCGGCCATCTGTTTCAGGCCAAGTTCAGTACGGGGGTGCAATATTAGCTTCATGGCAATTCGATGTAATTAGTAAACTCTTTTGGGATGGGCGCCTCAAAATCAGCCCTACCCTCTTCAGGCAGGGAAATACTTAGCTTCCAAGCATGCAAGTATAATCTGTCGGCAGTTTCACCGCTGTATAAAACATCGCCAACTATTGAATGACCTATGTGCTTCATATGGACACGCAATTGGTGAGTGCGGCCAGTCTTAGGTTTTAGCTCAAGCAAGCTGTACTTGTCGTTGGTTTGGATAACCTTATAGATGGTCTGAGCTGATTTACCGGCCGATCCGGGTCTGAATTGAGCTGGCATTTTGGGGTTACGTTCCAGCGGAACGTCAATCAGACCTTCTGATAGTTTTGGTTGACCAAGCACAATGGCTAAGTATGTCTTTTCAACTTTATGGGCTGAAAATTGTTTCTGCAGAAAACTCATAGTTGGGTGGTTCTTGGCGCAGATCATCACACCGCTAGTTGCCCTATCCAGTCTATGGACTATACCAAAACGTATGTCACCAGATTTGCCACCCAGTTTTTGCCGTAAGAAGCTAGCGACACTGGCTTCGTTGTGGAATTTAGATAAAGCGTGGCTAAGAATCCCAGCTGGTTTATCGATAACCAGTACATTTTTGTCTTCATAAATAATCGGCAAGTCTAATTCTGGCACCTTACCTAGCTTGCTAAAATCGGTCAAAACTTTAACATTGTCGTTCTTTTTCAGCTTGTAACTAGCCTTTTGCTGGACTTTGTTTACTAGCACCTCACCGCCATCAATCAGCTTTTGCAAATAACCGCGGCTGATTTCTGGGTGTAAGCGGCTTAAGTAGTGATCCAGACGCTGACTGGTAGACTCGGTAGTGTCTGTCATATTGGCTAACGCAGACCGACGGCCTTTTGAACTTTGGCTAGTTTGGCGTTGGCTTGTTTGTTCATTAGCTGTTCACTGGTTTCCAGTTTGGCCAGAATAGCTTTGTCATCAACTTTGGCTAGTTTGTCAGCAAAATCATCTAGAAAATTGGCTACCAGATCAGCCACGGCTTCTTTGAGTGCTCCATACTTAACCTGGCCAATGAATTTATCAGGGTCACCACCCAGTAACTTATACATATCCAGTAGATTGCTAACACCGGGTCTCGTTTGGTAGTCGTACTCAATTTTGGCTAGGCTGTCGGTAGTAGCGCCCATGATTTTGGCGTGAGCTATTTCTGGTGTGTCGCTTAGGAATATTACGCCCTTGCCAGTCTCGTCGGATTTACTCATCTTTTTCAGAGGGTCAATTAGGTCACGGATCCGTAAGCCCTGGTCTTTGTTAAAGAATTTATGCTGCTCAGCAACCGGTTTTGGAATTGTAAACAGATTACCAAACTGCTTATTCATGCGTTCAGCGATGTCACGAGTAAACTCTATATGTTGTGTTTGGTCATCGCCAACCGGCACATATATAGCGTCATAAAGCAATATATCGCATGCCATCAGGACTGGGTAGTCAAATAGGCCAACACTGACTCGATCAACATTTAATTTGGCTGATTTATCTTTAAACTGGGTCATTCGGCTCATTTCACCAAAACCTGTGAAGCTATTGAGAATTATGGTTAGCTCGCTGTGCGCCGGAACATAACTTTGACGGTAGATATGTATGTTGGCATTGTCCAAAGGCAGTCCAGCGGCTACAAAAATACGCAGGTTCTGCATTATTTGATCATGCAGCTTGCTGTGGTCTATAGGAGTTGTGAAGCTATGTAGATCGGGCACAAACATACTGACCTGGTACTCAGCAGAGTGTTTCTTTGCCAGGTCAATCAGTGGATACATTGCCCCAAAAATATGACCAATATGCAGGTCGTTATTGGCCCTCAGGCCAGTTAGGATGACTGGTTTACTCATTATCATGAATTATACCTTAATATCTTCAGTTAAATCAGGTAGTTCGACAACTATTTCTGGCCGCAGAGAAACAAGACCAAGGTCCTGAACAACTTCCAGACATGTCCTGGTTTCAGTTAGATCCCGCTCCACTTTTCTTTCCTGTAATATTTCTCTTGCTTCTTTCTCGGACAACATATCATCTCCTAATTAAAAAACCGCCTCTCGGGCGGTTCGTTTGATTTATTAAAAACTAAAGTTAACTAGCCGCCTGCTTGGAGTCGGTAAACCAGAAAACTGAGTTATAAGTCATCTTTGACATAAATATGAGTATAGCAGACTTGCTAATTAGGTCAAATCATACTAAAGTATATTCCGTTAAGGAGTTGTAATGGGAATTCAAAAGATTGAAAGTGTGGCTTATCAAACAGACCCAGTAAGACTGGAAGTACCCGTTAACGATCTATCAGGAGCTTTGAATGAGGTTTTAGGGGAAGTTATAAAGGTGGACAAGGTTGAATGGATTCCTGGTATGGGTATGGGGCGTGGTGGCTATAATGGGCTAGAAGAAGCTACTGAAAGTTTATTCGAGAAGTTCACACCTGATAATTGTCATTCAAAACTGGCTGATATGGAAGACGGGCCTATCTTTGATAGCGGCTGTCGAATGGAACTATCGCTAGACAAAGTAGATTTTGCTAATGGACATGTGCTCGAAGACAGCTTAATCGTAGCTGAATGCGCTGGACAGGAGTTCGGCGAAGAACCTGCTGAAGATAAAATAACTGCTCAGGATAAACAATGCTTTGATTGTCAGCGCAAAGTTGTGACCAGACTTATAGAATGGGCTACAGAAGTCCCGGTAGCTATCGCAAAAGCAGACGGCAATATTTTTGATGCAGAAGTAACTCTTAGAGGATTAAAAGATCAACGCGATAATATGCTTAGAGATACAATTACAGAAGCTAATAAAACCCCTGTTTTAGACATTGATCTAGAGGACTAAAAATACTAACGTTTTGTGAACTGGCGTTGTTTGCGGGCGCTCTTGAGGCCGAACTTCTTGCGTTCTTTCTCTCGGGGATCACGTCCTAGCATGTCGGCTCGGCGCAATGTACTCTTGAGGTCTTCGTTCATAAGTGCCAAAGCCTTAGCTATACCTAGTCTAATAGCATCAGCTTGGCTAGCATGTCCGCCACCTTTAACTACGGCACTAACGTCATACTTATTCTCAATTTCTAGAACTGTAAATGGCTTATTTAGCTCATGAATCAGGAACTTGCTGTCTGCAAAATATTCTGCAGCTGGCATTTTGTTGATAGTTATAACACCTTTGCCACCCAGTAAACGGACACGAGCGGTTGAGCTCTTGCGGCGCCCTAAGGCGTAGTGATATTTAGCTTCTGCCATTATTTTGTTTCCTTTAGGTTTAGTAGTTGCGGTTTCTGGGCTTCGTGGCCATGTTGATCATCAGCGTAAATCTTCAAGCGGTTAAGTCGCTCAGCGCGTAGTTTATTGACTGGCAACATGCCACGGATGGCGTTCTTAACAACCTTGGTTGAATCTTTCTCCATCTGTTGGCGTTGGGTTATCTCGGTCAAACCACCTGGAAAGCCGCTGTGACGGTAAAACATCTTTTGCTCGGCCTTTTTACCAGTTACGACCAAACTGTCAGCGTTTATAACTATGACGTAGTCGCCACAGTCAATGTGCTTAGTAAACTGTGGTTTATCTTTGCCAATCAATAACTTAGCGGCTTGAGTCGCTAGGCGGCCAACTGGGATTTGGCTGGCGTCTAGAACATACCAAGCTCTTACGACGTCGGCTGGTTTGGCGCTATAAGTTTTCATTAGCGGTCACCCCTTCTGCCGGTACGCTTAGCGGCTTGAACGCCGGTAGTGTGCAGTTTGCCCGAGCGGCCGGTTGAAGTCACCGGTTTAGTGTCTTTTGACTGCTCAGTCTCAACTTTTTCAGCTGGTTTAACGGCTTTGGTTGGCTCGTCCGTTTTCTTGGCGGCTTTAACAATATCATCAACGAAGCTGACTTTGGCCATTTGGGTATTATCGCCGCGGCGCAAGGTTGTACGCTCAATACGCAAGTAACCACTGTTGCGGCTCTTTAGCTTAGGGGCAATCTCGTCAACTAGCTTATGAGCGCTCTCTACGGTTTGCAGCCCGCCAATAACCTGACGACGATTGTGTAAATCACCTTTCTTAGCCTTGGTGATGAGCTTTTCAACATAAGGCACGATTTCTTTAGCTTTCGGTAGGGTAGTTTCAATAGACTCGTACTTGACCAAAGAATCAGCCAGGCCTTTAATCAAGGCCCGACGTTGATCGGTCTCGCGGTGGAACTTTCTACCGACGTATCCGTGCCTATGCATTGTTAAAGCTCCAACTCCGCCATCTTTTGCTTAACTTCTTCTAAGGCTTTGCTGCCGAAGCCTTTTAGCTCCTTGAGCTCGATATCGCTTAAAGAGAACAAGTCTTTAAAGGTGTGAATGTCATTGTTGATCAATGCATTAGTGGTGCGAGCTGACAGGTTTAGGTCCTCAATAGGTGTCATTAGCTCGGCACTTTCGTCACTTTCTTGGTCACCTGGTTCGTCTTTGTCAGCAGTTAGGGCTGCAGCGGTTTCAACCCTTGTTTGGCCAGCTAAGGCGGTATATTGGTTGATTAGAATTGCAGCGGCTTCTTCAAAAGCGTCACGTGGGCTCAATGAACCATCAGTGTCGATAGTGATGACCAAACGGTCAAGGTCAGTAATCTGACCAACACGAGTGTTCTCTACCTTAAAACGTACGCGGATGACAGGACTAAAGACAGCGTCAAGAGCGACAAAATCGCTAGCTTTCTTAGCCGCGCCTTCGTCGATGGTACGGTAACCACGGCCAGACTCAACAACCACGTCCATGACAAACTTAGCTTTGTCATCGTCTAGAGTGGCAATTAATTGGCTAGGGTTAACAACTTCAACATCAGCGTTAGTTTTGATGTCTTTGGCGGTAACTTTGCCCTTACCAGATTTTACAATCCGCAAAGTCTGTGGCTCATCGCTAAAAGATTTAAAGCGGATCAGCTTGAGATTCATCATGATGTCAACGACGTCTTCTTTGACGCCTTTAACGGTGGCAAATTCGTGGCTAACGCCTTCAATCTTGAATGAAGTGATAGCAGCGCCATTAATGCTAGATAGCAGCACGCGGCGTAGGCTATTGCCTAGCGTCATGCCGTAACCAGTGTGCAAAGGTTCTACGCTAAAGGTTGCTTTGGTTGGGTTGTGGTCGTCAATTTTGACGATTCCTGGTGTATGAATGTGTTTTGACATATTATCTCGCCTCCTTAGCGTGAATAGTATTCGACTATTAATTGATCATTTATATCTGGCTCGGCATCATCCCTGGTCGGGACCCCAGTTATCGTTATGGTTAACTTCTTCCTCTCCACCTTCATCCAAGCCGGGATAGCGCTAGGCGCTGGGCTGGTATCATCAATTTTCTTGAAATACTCAGTCTGTTTGCTGTGATCACGCACAACTAGCACGTCGCCAGCCTTTACTCTTAGTGATGGGATATCAAAACGACGGCCGTTAAGCGTAAAGTGGCCATGACTAACTAATTGTCTAGAAGCGCGGCGGCTCGGTGCTAAACCAGCCCTATAAACGGCGTTATCTGCCCGGCGCTCCAGAAGTTCTAGTAACATAGCGCCGGATTGGCCACGGCTACGTGATGCTTCTTTCATAAGTTTGCTGAATTGACGCTCAAGTAGACCATAAAGTCGTTTGACCTTCTGCTTTTCACGCAGTTGGATAGCGAACTGGCTTGGTTTGTTAGGACCGCGCATTGTATTGAGCTGACCCGGTAATGCCGTGCGCTTGATTAGGATCTTGTGTGCCTTAGGATGCAGAGCATAGCCCTCACGGCGCGACATCTTAGCAATCGATTGGTTTTCTTTAGCCATTAGACTCTCCTAGCCTTTCTAGGCCGCACGCCACCATGTGGTATACCAGTTACATCTGTAATGCTATCAACCATGATGCCTAGGTTCTGTAGGCTTCTAATAGCCGCTTCACGGCCTAGACCAATACCTTTTACATAAACATCAACTTTGCTCAGACCATAAGTTTGCTTGGCCAATTGGCCAGCTTTCTCTAAAGCCACTTGGGCTGCGTAGGCTGTGCCTTTCTTAGAACCCCTAAAGCCACAGGCGCCAGCGCTAGAAACAGTCAAAACGCCGCCCTTAGGGTCGGTAAAGCTAATAATAGTGTTATTAAAGGTCGCTAACACGTGGACTTGGCCGACTGGAACAGAACGCTTAGCTTTCTTGCGCTTCTTTACAGCTGGCTTACCATCTTCAGCAACTTCAGGCTTAGTATCCTTAGTATCAATCGCCACTTCTTCGGTTTTGACGTCTTTGTCTGCAACTGGTGTTTCAGTATCTGCCATATTCTGCCTTAAGTCTTAGTTGCTGATTTAGGTTGTGCGCCACCGACTGCTACGCGACGACCACGCTTGGTGCGGCCGTTAGTGCGAGTGCGTTGTCCGCGGACAGGTAGGTTCAGTTTGTGTCGTAGGCCACGGTAAGCGTTGATGTCTTTCAGGCGCTTGATGTTGGTGCTGACTACACGCTGCAGTTCACCTTCTATGGTGTAATGTTCGTTTATAACGTCTTGAATGTTAGAGATTTCACTCTCAGTTAGGTTCTTAACCCGTGAAGTTGGTGGTACATTAGCCCGCGCCAAGATATCAGCACTGGTTTTTGGCCCAATACCATAGATATAAGTCAGGGCTATCTGAACTTGTTTTTGGTCAGGAATAGTTACACCAGAAATTCTAGCCATTAACCTTGCCTCTGTTTGTGCTTAGGTTTGAACTTGTTAATAACATACAAACGACCCTTGCGGCGGACAATCTTGTCATCAGGGCTGATTTTTTTGACACTGGCACGTACTTTCATACGGATCACGCTCCTTTCAGGGGCTTGACTCACTGCTTTATAGGTTATTACGACTTGCGATAGGTGATTCTTCCCTTAGTTAGATCGTAAGGGGTCAACTCAACCGTAACGCTGTCTCCAGGCACGAGGCGAATGTAGTGTTTCCGCATCTTACCGGCGACATGAGCTATAATTTTATGACCATTTTCCAGCTCTACTCTGAACTGTGTCCCTGGCAAAGCCTCGACAACTGTTCCTTCAAGCTCAATAACTTCCTTGTTTGCCATAAAATATAACGACAAGTAATTCTATCAAATGCCTATCTGTTTGTAAACCCTGAGTTTTCAGAGTTGCTACTTTAGCCACTCAAACCTTACTACGCCGTCAAACAAATCATGTGCATGCTGGCTCTGTGCAAAATCCTCTGCCCTTTGGTTTAGGTTAGCTTGCAAGGGTTCATACTTACCTTTGTCACGTCTGTTGCGAAATTGGACTACAGGAACAGTTATAAAGAAAGCTGCAACCAAGCCTGCAGAGCTACCGAGTATTGGATGATAATCTGTTAGGTCATGAGCCATTTCGGCACCTACACCAGAACCAGCCAAAGCAAGCCGAGATAATAGTCGCAAATTGGATCTACCAACTTCTTTAGAATATAACCTATCAAGCGCAACTGACGTATTATTTCGAACCGTTTTGTCAGTTATATATTGCGCATACCTAGCTAGGTCGTAGTTAATAACATTCGAAATTGGATTACCGTTCACTTCGTGATTAACTCCGTCCCAGGCACCCTTGAGTTCTCTTTCGTTTATAAGGTGACTATCGTTTAAAACAATAGCTAACGTATGTTTATCTCGGTTGTATGTTGTATAAACTCCACCCTTGGTATAAGAATGTTCATCATAGGTAGCCTTTAACAATAATGATCCAACAGCGGCCTCGGGCAGGCCAGTTGCGACTAAGCCGTTGCGGAATTTATCGTTATCGAATACAAGAGTTTGGACTCGTGTCCGCAAGTCAGGATCAGTTTCAAGTACCGGTAACTGATTTCCTATCTCAATGTGTAAATTAGTCATTAACCCTCCAGCTTGCATATGATCTAAGCCAATTATTACATCTTGCTATTGAAAGTTCAATGAATGTTATTTTGCACGCCGCTTGAACGGTAGGAAGCGTAGGCGGCGGGCACCAAGGGCGGCTTGGGCTGGGTCGGCAGAGTCGTAGAAGTAGTCTTTCTGCTCATACTGGTCATAGGTGACCATCAGAGCACGGGATTCTATAGCGCGTAGTGTCTCAAGCGCAACTGCTACCAAGATCAAAATACTGGTGCCACCCAGTGCGATGTTGGTTTTTAGGAATATCTGGCCAATTATAGGTAGTAAGGCTAGCATGCCAAGGCTGAGAGCGCCAAACAAGGTCAAACGGTTAACAACTTTGCTCAAATACTTCTCTGTTTGAGTACCACTACGGATATCGGCTATGAAACCGCCCTGTTTCTGCAAGTTCTCGGCTATTTCTTTGGCGTTGAAGGTAATGCTGGTGTAGAAAAAGGTAAAAACAAACACTAGCAGGAAATAGACTACTGGGTAAATGTACGGAATCCAGCCACCGGCCGCAAAGGTGGTACTGCTGGGCGGTTGAAACCAATGCACCAGATTGGTACCTATATGCTGCCAATGTGCAGTATGTGCCGCTGACAAGAGCTGCCCGACAAAACTTGGCACACTTAGGAAGGCCACCGCAAAGATGATTGGTATAACCCCGGCCGTGATGAGTTTGACAGGCAAGGTCGTGGTTACACCGCCGTACGCCCGGTTGCCCTGCACACGTTTGGCGTAGTTAACCGTCAGGTTTCTAGAGGCTTCATTGAGCTTGACCACCAGGACAGTCACTACCACCACGATTGCCAGAATCAGCAATCCATAGAACAAACTGTGGCCATTGAAAGGCAAAGTCAGGCCAAGTAAATGCAAGTGGCTAGAATTATCAACTACCGAGTTCAAAATGGACGCAATCGTACTAGGCAAGCGGCTGACGATACCAACTGTAATAAGCAGCGAAATACCATTACCCACGCTCTGTTCGGTGATGAGTTCACCCAACCACATCAGAATCATGGCACCACCGGTCAGACAAGCCACCATCAGCACCCACTGAAGCATAGTTGTATTAGCCGTGATATCACCAATGCCGCCAATTTGTTGGGCGGTTTGACGCACTAAATAGATAGCCCCAACAGATTGAATCAAAGCCAGCGGGAACGTCAGCATACGGGTGTATTGGTTGATCTTCTTGCGCCCAAATTCACCTTCTTTTTCCAGCGCTTCCAGCTGCGGAATGGCCTTGGTCAGTAATTGCATGATAATAGAGGCATTAATGTATGGGCCAAGTCCAACCAACATAATAGAGAAATTGGCCAAAGCCCCACCAGATAGAACATCAATAAAGCTCAGCAACTGCGAATTATGGGCAGTCGTAAAGATGTTTTTGAGGACTTGCTGGAGAGTCTGAGGGTTAGATAAGGGGATTGGTATGTGCGCCAGAATGCGGAAAACTAATAACATACCCAAAACGGCCAGCAAACGCCGACGCATTTCGTTGTTTTTGAGTGATTGCCAGATGACTTTCCAGCTCATTCGCTTTTGTTAACCCCTCTTTGACTGCTAAATTTAATTCAAGTATACAGGACTTATTGGTCTTTTTTGGCTACTTTTGCCCGTTTGACTTGCCCAGTTAAGTTGAACTTGCCGCCCTTTTTGCCCAGCTGCTCAATAGCCGTCTTGCTTGCACCTTGCAACTTAACGTCATGCTTGGCACTAACGGCTTCTTTGCCAACAATTAGCTTAACATTGACGTGCGGACTGCTAACCAAACCAGCTTTATGCAGAGTGTGGTTATCAACTACCGCGCCAACCTCTTTTAGCTGATCGGTATAAACGTTCTCTACTTTGTCACGTTTGCTAGTAAAACCGCGCAGTTTAGGCAAACGCTGCATCAATGGGTTTTGGCCACCTTCAAAACCAGGCTTTCTGGAGCTACCTGCCCGAGACTTTTGACCCTTGGTACCACGGCCAGCCGTTTTACCTTGGCCAGCAGCAATACCGCGGCCGACGCGCTTAGTGCTTTGCTTTTTAACTACATTTAAATCGTTGAATTTCATTTCTTGGCCGCCTTTTTAGGTGCAACCGGCTTCTTGGCGGCAACTTTGGCCTTAGTAGCAGGTTCAGCTTTCTTTTCAGCTGATTTAACGGCACTCCTAGGTCGCCGAGTTAGCCATTTATCAGGGTGCTGGATGGACTGCAAGGCACTTAGAGTTGCGTAAGATGTATTAATCTTACTGCTAGACCCTAGTGACTTAGATAAAGCGTTCTTGACACCGGCGACTTCCAGAATGGTGCGCACGACACCGCCGGCAATAAGACCAGTACCAGCGCTGGCGGGCTTAATCATAATCTTGGCACCACCAATTTTGGTAGTGATTTCATGGGCAATAGTGTCGTTAACGATTTCCATTTTTATCAGGTTTTTCTTGGCTACTTCCACGGCTTTGGTAACTGCTGTAGTTACATCAGCGCCTTTGGAAATACCCATGCCAACCTTGCCGTTGTGGTCACCGATAATAACAAGTGCGCGGAAACGGAAACGTCGGCCGCCTTTAACAACGCGGGCAACCCGGTCAATGTTGACTACACGTTCGTCGTACTGCTTGACCTCAATCTCACCACGGTCGTTGTTGCGGCGTCTTTGGCCACCACCACGTGATCCGGCCGCACGTAATGTGCCGCTAGTTTCGGTATGAAAGCTCTGTGGTGGGGCGGTTTGTTCGGCCATTATAACTCCAATCCATTCTCTCTGGCTGCGTCAGCTAGAGCCTTAATCCTACCATGGTATAGTTTGCCGTTCCTATCAAAAACTACTGTCTTGATGTTCTTGGCTTTACTCTTTTTGGCAATCTCTGCCCCAACCCAAACGGCTTTGTCGGTCATAGTCCCTTTGGGCTGTTTGCTGCCAGCGGTAGTAACTTGTAGCAGTGTATTTTGCTTCTCATCATCAATCAGCTGGACGCTAATGTTCTGATTGCTAATGAATACAGTCATTCTAGGTCGCTTGGCCGTGCCGCTAATATTGTGGCGAATACGCGTTTTGCGACGCATTAAATTGTTTCTAGTGTGTGCCAGTCTGTTCATATTAAGCCTTTTCCTTACCAGATTTACCGCTCTTGCGGATAATTCTTTCACCAACGTACTTGATGCCTTTGCCTTTATATGGCTCAGGTTTCTTTAGACTGCGGATTTCAGCTGCAACCTGGCCAACCAATTGTTTATTAATGCCAGTGATAGTAATAATGTTCTGCTCAACAACGGCGGTTATGCCTTCTGGCAGCTGGTATTTAACAGGGTGGGAGAAGCCAAGACTAAAGTTCAGCTCATTGCCAGCCAAGCTAACCCTAAAACCAACACCGTTGATCTCTAGCTGCTTAGAGAAGCCTTCGCTAACGCCAACCACCATGTTGTTAACCAATGAGCGCATCAGACCGTGTTTGGAACGGACTTTTGGCTCGTCATTGGCGCGGGTAACTACAATTTCCTCGTCGGCTTGTTTAACGTCAATATCAGGCATAGTGAACTGGGTCAATGTGCCTTTATTGCCAGCCACAGTGACTTGATCATCATCAATCGCCACGGTCACGCCAGCGGGGATTTTGATAGGTTGTTTACCGACACGACTCATGTTATTTGCCCTTCTTATCTTTCTTATCACGAAGCCTAATGCCTACATAAGTAGCTAGACTGATTGTAATAATAGTAGAAACTACTGTTGACGGTATGGTGATGCTCATACTAATAGACCTCGCAGATTAACTCACCACCAATGTGTTGGCGGCGAGCTTCTTTACCGGTCATCAGACCCTTGCTAGTAGACAGGATGATGATGCCACGGCCTTGCTTAACAGATGGGATTTTGCTGGCAGCGGCGTAAACGCGGCGTCCGGGTGTACTCAATCGCTTAATCTCGCTAATTGGTGAATTGGTGTTTTCAGAATTTAGAACTAGCGTCAGGCTTTTGCCAACAGACACATCCGTAACGTGATAGTCCAGAATGTATCTATTGTCTTTAAGTAGGTCAGCTACAGCTTGTTTAACTTTGGAGTGCGGCAAAACCACCTCAGCTTTATTAACCCGGCAAGCATTGCGGATTCTAGATAACATGTCGGCAATTGGGTCAGTTGAAGTCAATGACATATTCTCTCCTTACCAGCTAGCCTTAGTTACACCGGGAATTTCGCCCTTAGAGGCGTGTTCACGGAATGATAAACGACTCATGCCAAACTGGCGCATATAAGCCCTAGGTCTGCCGGTTTCTTCACAGCGGTTTTTGCGGCGGGTTGGTGAAGAGTTGCGCGGTAACAGATGCAAACCGTCGCGGTCACCAACAGATTTAAGCTCTGCCCGTTTGGCCGCATATCTTTCAATCATGACTTTGCGTTTAGCGTCGCGAGCGATGTTTGATTTTCTAGCCATCTTATTTCTCCTCCTTAGGTTGGTTGTCAGTCTTTTCAAATGGTAGACCAAACTTTTCTAGCAATAGTCTGGAATGACTTGGGTCGCTGGCTTTGATAACCAAAACTACCTGCAAGCCATGAACAGTGGTAGTTTCTTCAAACGTCAGTTCTGGGAATACTGATTGATCATTCATGCCAATGCTGTAATTGCCGGACTTATCAAAAGCCTTAACGCTAACACCATGGAAGTCACGTAGTCTTGGCATGACGATGTTTACTAGACGGTCTAGAAACTCATACATACGATCGCCGCGCAGTGTCACTTTGATGCCAATTTTGTTGCCTTCACGTAGCTTGAAGCTAGCAATTGACTTCTTAGCAAAAGTTTCTAGTGGTTCTTGTCCAGTTATTCTACGCAGAGTGTTAGTAGCTGTCTCTATCATTTTTTTGTCATCTTTAGCACGGCCTAGACCAACATTGACTACAATCTTCTCTAGCCTTGGTGCCTCATGAACGTTGTCCAGTTTTAATTCGTCTTTGAGTTGTTTGACCAGCTCAGCTTCATACATGACTTTCAAGCGTGCTGAAACTACCTGAGTTTTGCCAGGTTTTGCCGCTGTTTCCACTGGTTTTTCCTTGGTAGCCATCATTTAACTTCCTTGTTATTGCGCTTAAAGACGCGTGTCTTATTGCCGTCTTTGTCGACTTTGTAGCCAATCCTGCTGGGCTTCTTGCTGGTTGGTTCAACTATAGCGACCTTGCTAACCCAAATTGGTTTAGTTAGCTCAACAATGTCGCCGGTTGGGTGATTGCGGTCCTTCTTGACGTGTTTTTTGACAATGTTAATACCTTCAACTGTGACTTTGTTTAGGTCTGGGTGAGTAGCCAAAACTTTGCCAGTCTTGCCCTTGTATTTGCCACTCAAAACGACCACGTTGTCACCCTTATTGAGCCGGATTTTATAGATTACGCTCATAGGACCTCCGGTGCAAGGCTGATTATCTTAGCAAAGCCTTGTTCGCGCAGCTCACGCGGGACTGGGCCAAAAATGCGGGTAGCCTTAGGCAGTTTGTCTTCGCCAATAATTACCGCAGCGTTGTCGTCAAATTTGATAGTCGAACCGTCCTTGCGATTGATTTTATCGCGGGTACGCACAACCACGGCCCGAACAACTGACTTTTTCTTGACCTGGCCGTTTGGCGTAGCAACTTTGACGCTGGCAACAATAGTGTCGCCAACCCGGGCGTAACGCCGGCGAGTACCACCAAGTACTCGTATGCACAAGATTTCCTTGGCGCCCGAGTTATCGCAGACATTTAACCGGCTTTCTTGCTGAATCATTCGGCCGTCTCCTCGGTTTTGACGGTTTTAGCTGGTTTGTCAGCTGGCTTTTCTTTCTCTGGTAGGTCAAGTTCTGGTTCCTGGTGCTGGATAGCAGCCCGCTCGGCAACTTTGTGCAGCGTAAAACGTTTTCTAGCACTAAGTGGTTTAGTCTCGGCAATAATCACGCGATCGCCCATTTTGGCCTCGTTTGATTCATCATGGGCCATGACCTTCTTGCTGACAGAATATTGCTTTTTGTAGATAGGATGAGTAAGGCGGCTAGAAATCTTAACCACAATAGTCTTATCAACTTTATCAGATGTCACAATACCAGTAAGTGTTTTAGCCATTAGACGGTCTCCTTAGTAAGTTGTTCAGATAATACGGTTAGAATGCGCGCTAGATCCTTGCGCTTGTTGCGCAACTGGCGGATGTTGGTGGTTTCGCCCAGGTGTATACGGCGCCTAAGCTCCACGATTTCCTCGCGTAGTTTGGTGCTTTCTGCTGCCAGTGTATCAGTCTTGAGTTTACGGATTTCGGCGATTTTCATACTACGCTTCCTCCTTTATCAGAAACTTGGTCTTGATAGGCAGTTTGTGAGCGGCCAAACGCATGGCTTCACGGGCGACTTCCTCTGTAATCCCCTGCATCTCAAACAGGATAGTGCCAGGACGGACCTTGGCAACGTAAAACTCTGGGTTACCTTTGCCTGAGCCCATCTTAACGTCTTGAGGCTTGCGGCTAACAGGGGTGTGAGGGAAAATTCTGATCCAGATTTTACCACCGCGCTTGATATAGCGGGTCATAGCCTGACGGGCTGACTCAATCTGCCGCGCCGAGATGCGCTCATGTTCCTGAGCGCTCAAAGCGTATTGGCCAAAAGCAATTTCATTGCCAGCCGTGGCCACGCCACGGATTTTGCCCTTGAACACCTTGCGGTGCTTTTGACGCTTTGGCATTAACATCTTAGCTAACCTCTCCCTTATAGATCCAAACTTTGACGCCAATCAGCCCAGAACCTGGGTACATAGCGGCAGTTTTATGGAAATCAATATCTGCTCTGATGGTGTGCAATGGTACGCTGCCTTCAACGGTTTTTTCCCGTCTGGACATGTCTGATCCACCTAATCGTCCAGCTACTTCAATACGGATGCCTTTGGCGCCAGCCCGCATAGTTGCCGCTGCAGCTTGTTTGACAGCACGCCTGAAGGCAATGCGTCGTTCCAGCTGGTGAGCAATGTTCTCAGCCACTAACTTGGCGTAAAGCTCGGGCTTTTTGATTTCTTCGATGTTAATTCTAACGGGAATGTTATAAATCTTCTCAATATCTGCCTTCAATAGTTGGGCACCAGCACCACCACGGCCAATTACCACACCGGCTTTAGCGGTGTTGATAGTAATAGTTACCAAGTTTGGTGAACGCTCAATATCAACGGTTTGGATACCGCCGCGGCTGCCAACTTGTTTATCAATATAACGGCGTACAGCCAAGTCATTACCAAGGAATTTGGCATATTCGCGCTTGTTTGCGAACCATTTGCTACGCCAGTTCTTGTTGACCTGCAGACGCATGCTGATTGGATTAACTTTTTGACCCATTATTTGGTCTCCTTTTTGGTGGCTGGTTTCTTGGCAACCCGCTTTTCACCGTCAACTACAACATAGATATGGCTAGTGCGGCGTCTAAATGGCAAAGCACGGCCATGGGCTGCTGGACGTTGGCGGCCATAAGTCGCGCCAGGGCTAACAGAAATAGACACAATTCTCAGCGTGTCTGGTTTTAGTTGGTGGTTATGGTCAGCGTTAGCTTTAGCGCTCTCTATAACTTTCTTGACAGCCAGTGCTGAGCGGCGTGGGGTGTGATCTAGAATAGTAATAGCATCCGCCACAGTGCGACCACGCACCAGCGCCGCTACCACGCCAACTTTGCGTGGGCTCATCCAAACACCCTTAGCTACGGCTTGAACGCTCATGAAGCTACCTCGGCTGGACCTTTAGCTAACTTACCACCGTGTTTACGGAATTTACGAGTTGGACTGAATTCACCTAACTTGTGGCCAACCATGTTTTCGGTGATAAAAACGGGGACGTGGACTTTACCGTTGTGGACAGCTATTGTGCGACCCACAAATTCAGGTGCAATCGTGCTTGCCCTAGCCCAAGTTTTGATGATGGTACGATCCTCAGAGCCCAAAGCCGCGACTTTTTTCGCCAGCTTTGGATCTATAAATGGTCCCTTTTTGAGTGATCTACTCATGGCTAGCTCCTCGTGTCGCTATTAGCGCGTTTAAAGCCCCTGTGGTAATACCCGATGCATACTGGACTTCCATAATGCCTTGATCCAAGGGATCAGTGCAAACAACAACTACTTGCTCTAATGACCTAGTTACGGCAGTACGGAAGTAATACATTTCATTCTCATCCAGTCTGTGAGCGGCAAAGTCGATATTCTTTATGATCTCAGGATTACTTAGCATTTTAGCGGCATCCATAATTATTTCCTCTTAGCCGCATGACGGCTCCTGATTATGTACTTGTTACTCTTCTTGCGGCTGCGTGTCTTGTAGCCCAAAGTCTTCTGGCCCCAAGGCGTTCGTGGATCCTTAGCGGTACCGTGACGACCACCATCACCACCACCATGCGGGTGATCGGCCGCATTCATAACAACTCCCCGGACTGATGGGCGAATACCTTTGTTTCGGGTACGGCCAGCTTTACCAACCTTGATGTTCTGATGTTGCTCATTGCCAACCACACCGATGCTAGCCGTACAATCAACGCTGACCATGCGGACTTCGCCACTAGGTAGTTTGACCTGAGCATAAACTTCATCACGGGCAACTAAGTTAGCACTAGCGCCAGCTGTGCGGGCCAGTTGGGCGCCCTTGCCAGGTTGTAATTCTACAGCATGCAGAACACTACCAACCGGAATGGATTTGAGTGGTAGACGATTACCGTTAGATATAGCAACCTCATCACCACTTGAGATCTTGCGGCCAACTTTCATGCCTTGGGCGGCTAATATGTAGTGGTATTGGCCTTGCTCGTCCTTAATGCGGGCAATTCGAGCACTGCGGTTAGGATCATACTCAATAGCTTCAACTTCACCGACTGTGCCAGCTGGTAAATTGAAGTTGACGTTACGGTAAAACAAACGCGTACCACCACCCTTATGACGGGTAGTGATGCGGCCCATGTTATTGCGGCCTGAGTGCTTTTTCTTGATTGTTATCAAAGCTTTTACAGACTTTTTGCCTGTAATTTGGCTCATGTCCTGAGATGTCATACCACGTCGGCCTGGGGTAGTTGGGTTGTAGATTTTAATAGCCATTACTTGCTACTCCTAGTTGCCTTTTTGGACTTAGTCTCAACTGGTTTGACGTCCTTTTTCTCATCTTCTTTGGGGAAAATAGCAATTGAATCACCTTCTTTAAGTGTCACGTAAGCTTTTTTAATGTCGTTAGTGCTACCAGCCGTGCGGCCACCACGTTTGCGGTAAGTCTTTTTAGCTTTGCCCTTGATATTAGTCACGTTTACATTGGTAACAGTAACCTTGAACTGGGCAGCAATAGCCCCAGCAATGGATTGTTTGCTAGAATCTTTGGGCACTTCGAAGACATAGACGTGGTTTTCTTGGCTCATTTGATAGGCCTTTTCACTGACGCGGGGGCGAAGAATCATGGTTGTACTCATTATTTTTTGCCTCCAAGCCAGTCGTGAACTATTTCTAGCGCCTTTTGGTTCATTAGGATAGAGTCGGCATTCATCAGGTCATAAACAGTTAGGTACTTGGCGCTGACCACTTTTAGATTCTGGATATTCTGAGTGGCTCGTTCTTTGGCCAGATCTTTTGCCTCAACTACGCAAAGGACGCTGCCGGTAGCTCCAACTTTTTTCAAAAAGGCTGCCATATCCTTGGTTTTTGCGTCCATAGCAGCAAAACTTTCGACAACACTTAGGCGACCTTCATCAGCTGCTAGGCTCAAGGCTTGGCGCAGCGCCTGGTGCTTCATTTTGGTTGGCACTTTGTGTGAATAGTTTTCATTACCAGTTGGTCCAAAGACAATACCACCGCCAGTCCAGATGGGGTTGCGGGTAGAGCCAAAACGGGCCCGTCCGGTACCTTTTTGTCGCCAAGGTTTGCGGCCACCACCGCGAACTAGGCCACGAGTCTTAGTGACAGCGTCACTAGAACGACCATTAGCTAGGTAGGCTACGTAAGCTTGCTTCAATAATTCATGGTTTTTAGGTTTGACGCTAAAAACGTCTTTGCTGAGCTTGGCCGCCACAGTAGCTTTATTACCAGTCTTGGTTAGAGTTACGACGCTCATTGCTCGCCTCCGTTGACCAGCACTACGCTGGATTTAGGACCAGGTACAGCGCCAGCCACACCTATGACGTTATTTTCCATATCGACTAGTGCGACTTTGAGGTTACGCACGGTAACTTGCTCATTACCCATTTGGCCGGCCATGCGCTTACCTTTGAAAATCTTCTGTGGGTACATAGAGCCAATTGAGCCAGGTCGGCGGTAAGAACGGCCACCATGAGTTTTGCGGCCACGCTTGAAGTTATGGCGCTTAATAGTACCGGCCCAACCCTTACCCTTACTGATAGAGGTAACATTCACACTGTCACCAACACTAAAAACGTCGGCGTTTAGTGTGGCGCCGACGCTTAGATCTTCTGGCAAGTCATTGATACGAAATTCTTTAATAATCTTGGCCTGAGACTTGGATTTCTTTAGATGTCCAGCGGTTGGTTTATCTATCTTCTTGGTTGTCTCGGCGCCTAGTTGTACTGCTTTATAGCCGTCTGTCTCGTCGGTCTTCAGCTGAGTGACCACATTTGGTGTGGTCGAAAGTAAGGTAACAGCCGTCAAAGCACCATTATCTGCAATGATGCTAGTCATACCGACTTTTCGTGTAATTAGGGCTTTCACTCTTGTTTGCCTCCAAGGACAGACATAAAAACGCTTGGCTGCTCGTAGTATCTACTCTGTTAGGAGCCCGACTTGCGCGCACGCCAAGTATCACAATTATTAAAATACCGTAATAGATTAGCAGTAAACCAATACCTCTGTCAACCCGTTGACAATTCCACATCATCATATTGCGTCAGCCTGCTCAATAGCAGAGCTGCTGATTCCACTGACGCTCTTTGCGCACTACTAAGTCAGAATTTGCGTTGCTCATTCAACGTACATTTAGTACGTCTTATTCCGCTACTCAATTCTTCCTTGCATTGCACTAAAGTATGATGATGTGTTTTAGAGATTCAGAAAAACGCCGAAAGGTAGCCAAAAACCAACTAAGATTGCAACTAACAAAACGGCGTACTCAATCTTGCGATCAATCTGGAAATGTTCGTGACTGGCAAACAATAGTCCAACTAGGCCACCCAGCGGCAGAGGTATCTGCAAATTTTCGCCTTTAGTGATCTTTAGCCACATAGAACCAATAACCAGATATAAGACTAATTTCAAGAAATAAACGCTGTCCAACTCTTTATTTTGCTTTTTAGCCATTAGCGCTATTGTACATTACCTGCTTGCAGTTTCACTCACAAACATTCATCACTTTAGTCACCTGATGACTTGAATATAGTTTAGAGCGACTTCTTGTGGTAGTCTTTTGTCTTCGAAAATAGTATCAGTCAGCGGGTTTGCCTTGCCAAGCAAACGGCCGATGTTTATATCATATGACGGGACTTCACCATTGTTGGCTGTTTGTAATGATGAAATCAGGTTTTCGCCTTCGATCTCAGCAAAATAACTGGCTGCTGTGAGCTCTCCCAATATCTGATAAGACGACTTGTAGTCTGGATTAGCAATGTCCTCAACCGCTAAGCCAACCTGGACTTCGCCCGGGTGTTTTTGGGAATGCGAAAACCGTATACCAAGCACAGGAAGAAAAAGAGCTCTGGTTGCGGTGCTACGGTCAACCCCGCTCTGCTTTAAGAAGTTACGCAAGACGCCCGTGCGGCCTTTGCCACCACCCTTGATTTGATTGCGTAACCGAGTATCTTGAGCTCCTGGTTTTATATAAATTAGCCCGGGTTTGGGCTGTGGCAAGACAATGATAGACGAGTTATCTATGACGTCTTCAACACGCTCTAAACTTCTGGCTATCATTAGCCTCGCCAGTCCGTAAGATGTACCTCCGGATCTTCTGTAGCTCCACGTTCGTTCATTAGAGTCAGACATAACACCAGGTTAGGGGGCAAAGAATTGGAATGCAAGCATAAGCAAGTTTTATTATTCGGGAAGAATACCGTCCAGTCCGTACATAGCCAGCCACACAACACTAAGCTCGCCTAATCTAGCGATAATATCATTGACGTTTCCATCTTCTGGCAAGAAGCAAATCATCGGAAACTCGTTCTTGGTTGTGGGGTCCACACAAACAACTTCAAACCGTGTAAAACCCTGTGCTCTTTCGGTTATTGTAAGTTCAGGATCAATAAACTTTATGCCATCTGACATAGTTCAAGTATAGCCCCCCTGTGCAACCGAAAGTCATTAGTCTGTGATAGCTCTACTGGCGCAAGCCAGAATCATCTGGCCTGGCCGTTCGGGATCCGTGAAATAAGTTGGCTCGCCAGGACAGCTGCCCATTACTATGTCCCTTTTGTTGTTACTAGCCTCAATAGCTAACTCGTAAGCCACGATAGCCCCTCCGGCTTGCTGCTGTGATGTAGCGATTTGAACAGCTGCCTCAGAAAGAGCTCTTCTGGATTCTACAGTTTCAGGATTCGGAGCCAGTTTATCTAAAATAGCCTCAGTGGTTTTGTTTTGCGCAATGAGAGTTTCGTTTGCAGAACAAATCTGATTCATCTGCTCTATACCCCGATAAAAGCCCTCTTGTGTTTCAGCCATGTCTTTTATATATGGGCAATTATTTAAACAATCCATATCTTAATCTTATTTCTTACATCTTAATTTCGGCATCGCAGCCGGCTGGAAGTGATAGGTTCATAAGACTATCAATTGTCTTAGGGGTTGGCTCTAAAACGTCTATTAGACGTTTGTGAATACGCATTTCAAACTGCTCACGGCCTTTTTTGTAAACATGCGGGCTCTTTACTACTGTAAAAGTACTCTTCTGAGTTGGCAGTGGGATAGGTCCGGCAATGGTGGCGCCTGTCCTCAGAGCCGTATCGATGATTTGCTTGCAGGACTGGTCGATGACTTTGTGGTCATAAGCCTTCAAGCGGATGCGAATGCGTTGTTTGCCAATAGGTGCGTCTGCTTTCTTTGGCACAGCCTTAGCTATTGGTTTACTAACTTCCTCATTAGGCTCGGCTTTTGCCGCCTCAGTGCTAGGTTTGGCTTTTTTTGCTTCAGCCATAATTAACTTATCTCCTTGTGTCGCAATCTCTTCCGGAGTGATGAGTGACCGGACGAGTTATCAACACGATTAATTGACAGAGGTGATTTTATAACACTAACGACTTTTTGTCTAGTGCCCGTGAGGCCAATGAATGTCCAGCGGCTTCTTATCTGACTGCTCTAGACGCTCGTTCAAAATCTCATCTAATGTCTTGGGCTCAATACCAGCTTCACGTTCAGCCCTGCCCCTGGCAACTGAAGCCGCTAGGTCAGCATCAGCTTCTGCTCGAGTCCTCAGGACTTCACCGGTCGTTGAATTAACTAACACTGTGCCGTCTTCTTCGTTAGGTGCCCTAGCTAATATCTCATCAATGTTTGTTCGTCTGCTTGACTCTGGTCGAGGCACAACTTGGCCACTATTAGCTTGATCGATAGCCTCTCTGATTCTATCCGGTAAGGGTGCGAATTCATCCTTTTGTGTGTCAGCATTAGCCAATGCCTGCTCAAAACTATTACTCAAAGATTCGTTTCCACCTGTTCCTGTCGCTCCGCCCATAATATTTCTCCTTATAATTTCACTCTACAACTTATTATGAAAAAAGGAAAGGTGCCTATTCATCGCCTCCCCAGGTGTAGATTGAGCGCTGATTGATCTTATCTACCTCATCAGCTCCGATATCATCCAGCCATTCTATATCGACGTTTTCATCCTCATAGCCATGAGCCCACAATACACCCAAGATGCCAGCTAGTTCATGCCCAACTTTTTGAAGGTCGTGCGTCATAAGAGCATGTATTGCTTCGCCGTTCTCATCTCTGAATATAACAGCTGGTGGCATGTGTCCATTATACAAATTCGCTGTATATTGTCAGCTACCAAACAAACAGACGCATAGATAATTTCGAATTTTTGCAAAGCGAAGATCGGAACTGTAGATTAACTACTGCTGCGAACTGAGATGTAGCAAAAATATCGAAAGGATCATGCGAGCTAAATAAAAAGCCCGGCTTTGCCGGACTTTTCTTTAGCGGTGTGTTTGTTTGGGGTTATTTGACAATCTTAGTAACGACACCAGCGCCGACAGTACGGCCACCTTCACGGATAGCAAAGCGCAAACCTTGCTCCATGGCGATAGGTGCTAGCAACTTAACCTTGAAGGTTAGTGTGTCGCCAGGCATAACCATTTCTTTGTCAGCTGGTAGTTCAACCTCACCAGTTACGTCCGTAGTGCGGAAGTAAAACTGTGGCTTGTAGCCCTTGAAGAATGGCGTGTGACGGCCACCTTCGTCTTTGTTTAGGATATAGACTTCACTGTCAAACTCGGTGTGAGGTGTGATTGAACCAGGCTTACAAAGCACCTGACCACGTTCAATGTCATCACGCTCAATACCACGTAGCAAAATTCCAGCGTTGTCACCGGCCTGACCTTGGTCAAGACTTTTCTTGAACATTTCAATGCCGGTTACAACTGATTTCTTAGTTGGACGAACGCCAACAATCTCGACTTCGTCGTTAACTTTGACGATGCCTTGCTCGATACGGCCAGTGGCAACAGTACCACGGCCTTTGATAGAGAAAACATCTTCGATAGCCATCAAGAACGGCTTGTCTAGATCGCGTTTAGGCTCTTCGATGTAGTCATCCAAAGCTTTAACAAGCTCCATAATAGCGTCTTCATTAGCTGAATCGCCTTCTAGAGCTTTAGCTGCAGAACCTTTGATGATAGGAGCGTCTTTGTCAAAGTCGTTCTTGGCCAATAGTTCACGGATTTCTTCCTCGACTAGTTCAACCAGCTCTTCTTCGCCTGGTTTGACCATGTCCATTTTGTTCAGGAAGACAAGTATCTTAGGTACCCCGACCTGCTTAGCAAGCAAGACGTGTTCACGTGTCTGAGGCATAGGACCATCAACGGCAGAAACAACCAAGATAGCACCATCAACCTGAGCAGCACCGGTGATCATGTTTTTGACATAGTCGGCGTGTCCTGGCATGTCAACGTGGGCGTAGTGACGCTTTTCTGATTCGTATTCTTGGTGAGAGGTAGCAATTGTGATACCACGAGCCTTTTCTTCTGGGGCGTTGTCAATCTCGTCATATTTGACTGGTTTGTTGACTTCGCTAGGTAATTTCTTAGCTAATACGCTTGTAATAGCGGCGGTTAGAGTTGTTTTACCGTGGTCAACATGGCCCATTGTTCCAACGTTGACGTGTGGCTTACTACGATCAAAATCTGCCATTCTTGTCTCCTAAAGTTTATTAATTAAGCACGAGCAATAGCAACACCCATGCGGATACCGTAACATGTTAGCTTATCTTAAGAAGTTTGTAAAGGGTTAATCTATGATCTCAGTTGATATAAATTCAGTACTTGTTAGGCCCGTGCCATCGGCGGAGTGAAGTGAAGCGTCAATGATCAATCCACAAATCCGCGGGCTTACCCCATCGCTTTCTACTACTCCTTCACAATGATAAGTTGCCCTTACCAAACTTACATCCTCAGCAGTGAATGGTAATTGATCCTGACTGTCTTCAATGACTTCAATTAACTCATCTACAGCTTTTTCTACTTGAAGAAAAGGGTTGCATTTGCACTCTTGCGAAGAGATACCAGAAATACTCAATTCAAAAGCCATAAGTAACTCCTTTTCTGTTAATGAAGTATCCGAACTCCACCCAAAAAATGCAAGCTTAAAAAGTTTGAACTAATCAACTTAAAGAATTATGTCTTCCTTTTTAACGGGACATTTCAAAACAGCTGGACATCTTTGTGCCATAGACCCGGTGACAATAGCTCCGCTGGTACAAAGCAAAATTACCTCACCAACTAATTTTGCTGATGGCTTGGAGTTGACAGCACCATTTTGCTCAACGCTTAAACCTTGTTCTATAAGTTCGCGGCCGATTACACAAGGACAGCCATTTTTGGCTTCGAGTTTCATATGTAAAACATTAGTTGAAAGACTTTTAGTATGCAAGCTTAAGAACTGTTTATTTGCGTGATTGAGCTAGTTCCAATGCGACTTGATTAAGTATATTTTGTTGACGTAAAGCTTGGTAAGAATCTGGGCCGTTTTCGACAACCACGTGAGCCAAAACTGTGTTTGCAAGCCTAAATCTTGTCAAAGCCTCATTAATAGGCTGCTCTATTTGTATTAAGTCGCCTTCTGAACCATATAGTGCTTGTGGTGACTCTGGTAATCCGTTTCTACGCGCAGTCATTTTATAACCTTTGAGAGATAATAGCCTCGGCGTCTTCAACACCCGCGGTTTTATCATTAATTGCTGTTCTAAATTGACCGCGGTTGTAATAAGCCATGGGTCCTAAAACAACGTAGACTCCAGCGGTATGAATCATTTGCGCCGCTGCCTTGGTGAAGCCTTTTAGCATATCAGCATGTAAAACACCGAATGTTTCTTTGCCTCTAACGTTGAGTGTTGCCTCAAATTCATTAGCTGCCAGATCCAAATTTGCCAACTCGATATCTAAAGCAACACTGACATCAACATAGCGTTGAGCGGTTTCTACTACTGGGTCGTTTTCTAGTCTTGCCATAATGGGTTATTTACTCTTCTTAGCTATTATAGCTTCAGCAACGTTATTTGGCACATCAGCGTAGTGGTCCAGTTCCATGCTGGAGCTAGCTCGGCCCTGGGTCATGCTACGCAGGTTAGTGGTATAGCCAAACATTTCGCCAAGTGGTACAAAAGCGGTAATTTCCTTGATACCAGGATTGAGGTCTTCCATAGACTCAACGCGGCCGCGCTTAGAGTTTAGATCACCAATGACGTCACCCATGCTACTCTCAGGCGTAACAACGACAATTTTCATAATAGGTTCTAGCAGCACTGGCTTTGCGGCCTTAAAGCCACTTTGGAAGGCCATCGAACCGGCGATAGAAAAGGCCATCTCACTAGAGTCAACGTCGTGATAACTGCCGTCGTAAATCTCAGCTTTGATATCAACCACTGGGTAGCCGGCAATGACGCCATTGCTCATAGCTTCTTCTATGCCCTTGCGAACGGCTGGGATGTATTCTGATGGGACAATGCCACCCTTGATAGAGTTGATAAATTCAAAGCCCTTACCGGCTTCGTTTTGTGACAAACGCAGCCAAACATGACCGTACTGACCACGGCCACCGGTTTGACGGATGTATTTACCTTCGGCTTCAACACCGTCTTTGCGAATAGTCTCGCGGTAAGCCACCTGTGGCTGGCCAACATTAGCCTCAACCGTAAATTCACGCTTCATTCTATCAACAATAATGTCCAAATGGAGCTCGCCCATACCGGAAATAATCGTCTGGCCAGTTTCATCGTCCACTTTAATACGGAAAGTTGGATCTTCTTCCGCCAAACGTTGTAAGGCCAATGACATCTTTTCCTGGTCAGATTTAGTCTTGGGTTCAATTGCAATGCTAACTGGTGGTTCTGGGAAAGTAATGCTTTCTAGAACTATCGGGCTAGCTGGGTCACTTAGTGTATTGCCAGTTGTCGTGCCTTTAAGGCCCACAATCGCGGCGATGTCGCCGGCGCTAACTTCGTTAACATCTTCACGCTTGTCAGCTTGCATTCTAACGATGCGACCAACGCGTTCTTTGTCACCAGTTGAGCTGTTGAGTATATAGCTACCGGCTACTAATTTGCCCGAATATACACGGAAATAAGCTAGCTTACCTACAAATGGGTCGGTAGCAATCTTGAAAGCTAGGGCAGCAAAAGGCTCGGCCTCATCCGGCTGGCGTTCAATCTCATCCCCAGTCTTAGTGTGAGTTCCCCAGGTTGCACCACGGTCCTGAGGACTTGGCAAGTAATCAACCACCATGTCCAGGACTTTTTCTACAATCACTCCACGGCCATCACCACCCGTAACCGGGAAGAATTTGCCAGATAAGGTGGCGACTCGGATAGCATGTTTGATCTCCTCAGTACTCAAGCCGTCTTCACCCACTTCAAAGTACTTCTCCAGCGTTTTCTCGTCTTCGGCGACAGCGTTTTCAATCAACAGACTACGGTATTTCTTGACCTGATCCATCATGTCAGCTGGGATTTCGCCCTCTACGAGCTCGTGGTCAGTGAAATCTTTGTAGCTATAGGCTTTCATGTCGACCAGGTCGACAACGCCGTTAATCTTTTGCTCAAAACCAATTGGCAAATGGACTGGAAAAGCGTGTTTGCTTAGGCGGTGGTGGATAGAATCCAGCGATTTATAAAAGTCACCACCGGTTTGATTGATCTTGTTGATAAAACAGATGCGCGGTACTCCGTATTTGTCGGCTTGGCGCCAGACTGTTTCAGACTGCGACTCCACGCCCATTTTGCCGTCAAAGACAACAACTGCGCCATCAAGGACGCGTAGAGACCGCTCTACCTCAACTGTGAAGTCAATGTGCCCGGGAGTATCAATAATGTTAATCTGGTGATCTTTCCAGTAACATGTGACAGCAGCAGAGACAATGGTAATGCCACGTTCGCGTTCCTGAGCCATCCAATCAGTAGTGGTTTCGCCTTCGTGAACAGCACCAATCTTGTGCTTCAACCCGGTTCGGTAAAGGATACCTTCGGTTGTAGTAGTCTTGCCAGCGTCAATATGGGCAATAATGCCAATATTGCGTATTTTGTCCATTGTGTGTTTCTTGGTTGCCATAGCGGATTCCTTATTGGGTATTCAATTTTAAGTACATTTCATCAGCTGAAAGTCGACATCCCAAATTTTGTTGAGACCTGAATAAACCATATATAAGCAGATCATGAAGTTGTTTCTGTGCATCCATAGCCAGACCCGAACTTGGTTCTAGTGTTTGCAACTTTTCAACTGACTCTTTTCCGTTCGATTCTATGATCACTTCTTTCCAAGCACCCCCTAGAGTCGCTTCCGCCCCTGAATCAAGTGCATTTTTTATGTCATAAAAATTCTTGCGACATTCTTCAGCAATTTCTCCAGTACAAAATTCACAAGACGCACTTACAGACATGTTAATACCTCGCGAAGTGGGCGAAGGCACGGTTGGCTTCGGCCATTTTGTGGGTGTCTTCGCGTTTTTTAACTGCTGTGCCGGCATTGTTATAAGCGTCTATAAGTTCTTGAGCCAAACGGTCTTCCATACTCATGCCTTTACGGGCTCGAGCGGCCGCAACAAACCACATCATAGTCAGATGGGTTTGGCGCTGACCCTTAACTTCAAACGGAATCTGGTAGTTAGCTCCACCAACGCGGCGGGACCGGGTTTCCATTTGCGGTTGGATGTTCTTCATGGCGACTTCAAATACTTCCAGTGGGTTTTGGACTTTAACCTTATCAGCTGCTTTTTGCATGCCACCGTAGACTAGCTTTTCGGCCAACTGCTTTTTGCCGTTTAACATCACGCGGTTTATCAAACGCTGAACAAGCACGCTGTTATATAAACGGTCGGGTTGAATATCACGGACTAGTGACTTGGTAACTTTACGAGGCATCAAGAACTCCCGCGCGAGCAAGACGAACCAGCGATTGACCAGCTTGCATAGCTTTATTTAGCGGACAACCCTCAGGGAATTCTTCCGCCGCTACTTTACATGCAGCTGCAGAACCTTTTGAAGCTTCACTCCACATGCCTGGTGAATCGCCATCGTTGCTTCCAAGCGAATTACCTACAATTTCACCAAAATTTCTACATTCGGATCCAAGACACCTAAAGTCGGCCATTACTTACTGCCCTTCTTGGTGCCATACTTACTGCGGCCTTGCTTGCGGTTCTGGACGCCCTGAAGGTCAAGTGAACCACGCACGATGTGATATCTAACCCCAGGAAGATCCTTAACGCGGCCGCCACGCACTAAAACCACAGCGTGTTCCTGCAGGTTGTGACCTTCACCACCGATGTAAGCCCAGACTTCGTAGCCGTTAGTTAAACGAACACGGGCAACTTTGCGCAAAGCAGAGTTGGGTTTCTTGGGTGTTTTGGTAGTTACCTTAACGCAAACACCACGCTTAAACGGCGCAGGTTTTTCGTAATTACGAGTTTTGAGGTTATTGACCACACGCATCATAGCCGGCGACTTTGTCTTGTGAGTCACCTTAACGCGCGGCTTGCGGACTAATTGGTTGATGGTTGGCAATTTATATTCCTCTTATTCTTCTTTAAAACTCGGTAATTCTATCAGTTTTCCTCAGATGAATCAACCATGTAGGTCTGTTCGTTATCTTCGACGTCATCAGCTGCGTTGTAGTTATAGCCAGTACCAACTGGGATACGGCGTCCCAAGATAACGTTCTCTTTAAGGCCAAACAGTTTGTCGACTTTACCACTGGTAGCAGCGCCAATCAGCACACGGGTTGTGTCCTGGAAACTAGCAGCACTTAGGAATGAGTCAGTGCTAAGCGAAGCCTTGGTGATACCAAGCAGCAACTGGTTGAACTTGGCTGGTTGTTTCTTGGCGTTAGCTAGCTGTTCGTTGGTTTCAAAAACAGCCAGTTTGCTAACAATATCACCAGTTACAAATTCGCTTGATCCCGATTCTTCTATCTGAACGCGACTAAACATCTGACGAACGATGATTTCAAGGTGTTTGTCAGAGATATTCTGACCCTGAGCGGCAAATATCCTGAGGATTTCGTTCATGATATAGCGCTGGGTGGCTTCGATACCTTGCAAGCGCATTAGTTCCTGCAAGTTGATAGAACCATTGGTTAAGCGCTGACCAGCTACGACGTGGTCGCCGTCTTTGACCATCATTTGCTTGAAGCTAGGGATTTCGTAACGCACCAAACCTTTACCGCTAGGTACAATGATGATGGATTTGTTAGTAACTTCGGCTTTACCGCTGATAGTAGCCACAATTGGCTCGCTGCCTTCTTCATCAGCAGCTAGGACATCGCCAACCGTGACATCACTGCCACTGGCAATGCGCGGCGTGCGGCCACCAAGTTTGATTTCAACTTTGGTTTCATCGTCAGCTGTAATCTGGACAACGTAGTGCTCGCCTTCTTCCCAAGTAGCAGCCGTACCGGTAATATCAGACAAGTAAGCCACACCTTTTGGTGTGCGGACTTCGAACAACTCTTCAACACGGCTAAGACCCTGGGCAGTATCGTCGGCCACGACAGCACCTGAACGGTGCTTGGAGTCAAGGCTAAGCTGTGTGCCCGGTTCACCAATACTCTGAGCAGCAATAACACCAATAGGATGATGCGATTCTACTAAGAGTCCGGTTGCCGGGTCAGTACCGTAAGATAGTTGTGGTACGCCACGTACAGAAGTTGCAGACAAGGCACTCATGATTTTGACACCATCGAGTTTTTTGTCGGCTTCAATTTTGGCGGCGATTTCTGGACTAATCAAAGCATGTTGCTTGACCACACCCTTAATGGTTTCGGCAACGTAGCGACCTTCAAGTCGCGAAGCGTAGCTAACGCCAATTTCTTCGGCGTCGGCGCGTAACATTGAAAAGCCTGGGTCAGTCGTATCATCATCAATCGTGAAGACGTCTTGAGAAACGTCAACCAAACGACGGGTCAAATAGCCAGCGTCGGCAGTTTTAAGCGCAATATCAATCAGCGCCTTGCGGGTTCCACGGGTACCAGTGAAATATTCTAGAGGTGTTAGACCTTGAACATAGCCAGACTTGATTGGCAGCTCAATGGCCCGACCGGTGGCGTCAGAAAAGACGCCTAGCATACCAACCGACATTTTCATCTGAGAGATGTTACCACGGGCACCAGAAGTGATGGTGATGGCCATGGTTGATTCGTCATCTTCCATTTGTTTGGCAAGCAAGTCTTGAACGTGGGTGTCAATCTTAGTCCAGTTGTCGACAGTCAAACGGTAGCGTTCATCTTCTGTGATGAAGCCTTGCTCAAACTGGCCCGATATAGCCGCTGCTCGGTCTTCACCACCAGCCAAAATCTTGTCCATTTCCGGGATTTCGGCAAAGTCACTCATGCCCATTGATAGGCCGGACTGGGTAGCAAACCTAAAGCCAATGTCCTTTAGGTCATCGGCCACTTCAGCGGTGCGGGCTTGACCGTATTTCTGGTAAACCTTGCCCATAACATTGGCAAGTTTCTTCTTGGTCATCGGCTCATCTTGGAATGCAAAGTCTTCAGGCAAGATTTCATTGAAGAGTAAGCGGCCCAAAGTGGTTTCGCGGACAGTGCCACGGAAAAGTACTTTTACGCGGCCCTGTAATGTCATAACACCGTTATCGTAAGCCATCAAGGCTTCTTCAAGACTTGAATATGTATGAGATTCTTTAGAGCTGCCAGGTTTTTCATATGTCAAATAGTAACAACCCAGCACAATGTCTTGTTCGATGTGAAGGATTGGTGAGCCATCAGCTGGTTTTAGCAAGTTCTTGCTGCTGGCCATGATGTCGCCAGCTTCTTTTTGAGCTTCCTCAGACAGAGGTAAATGAACTGCCATTTGGTCACCGTCAAAGTCGGCGTTAAAGCCTTTACAAACCAGTGGATGCAACTGGATGGCACGACCTTCAATTAGTACCGGCTGGAAAGCCTGAATACTAAGACGGTGCAGAGATGGTGCGCGGTTAAGTAGAACGTACTTGCCCTTGATAACTTCATCAAGTGCGTCCCAAACTTCGTTCTCGCCAGTCTCAATCATACGGGTAGCCGAACGGATGTTGTGGGCAAATTCGTTAGTAATCAACCAACCAATCACGAAAGGTTTAAACAGCTCTAGAGCCATCATTTTAGGCAGACCACATTGATAGATCTTAAGTTCCGGTCCGGCCACAATAACCGAACGACCAGAGTAGTCAACACGCTTACCCAGCAAGTTCTGACGGAAACGGCCTTGTTTGCCTTTGAGCATGTCGCTTAAGGACTTAAGGCGTCGTCTTTGGCCAGTCGCAGCTACGGCGCGGCCGCTTCTAGCGTTGTTGTTGTCGATCAAAGCATCAACGGCCTCCTGCAACATACGTTGCTCGTTACGACGGATGACTTCTGGTGCGTTTAGTTCAATCAGTTTCTTTAGGCGATTATTGCGGTTAATAACGCGGCGGTAAAGGTCATTTAAATCACTGGTTGCAAAACGGCCACCAGTTAACTGAACCATTGGACGCAAGTCTGGTGGGATAACCGGCAGAACACTGATACACATGCTACTAGGCTTGATACCGGCCCGCTGCATATTCTCGAGCAGGCGCAAGCGCTTCATAAGGTTTTTCTTGCGCTGACCTTTAGTCTCGTCGGCTTCTTTACTAAGTCGCTTTATTAGCTCGCTCAAGTCAATCTCATCCAATAGGTCTTTAAGAGCAGCGCCGCCCATACCAACTTCAATCAGTTCAGACAATTCATCAGGCAAGGCACGATATTCGTTCTCGCTAATCAGATTAAATTTAGCCAAGCTGGTAAGTTGTGTTTTGAACTCTTCAAACCCAGCTTGGACTTCTTCTTGCTCTTTAGTTTGAGCTTCAGCGATCGCCTTAACGTTAGCGCCGTCTTTTTTAGCTTCAGCTTCATGACGAGCTTTGATAGCTTCTTTGGCAGCCGCAAATTCGGCTTCTTTATCGGCTAATATCTGTCCGAGTTTGTCGGCGTCAACTTTCTTAATGATGTAGTTCGCAAAGTAAGCTACGCGCTCTAGGTTTTTGACAGTCATGCCCAAAAGCAAACCAATCGTTGATGGTGTACCACGCAGAAACCAAATGTGCGCGACTGGGCTAGCTAAGTTAATGTGACCCATGCGTTCACGTCGCACAATAGCGCGGGTGACGATTTCGCCATTTTTATCAACAGCAGCTTCACGGGAACGAACACCTTTATATTTGGCGTCGTGGGGGTTGATGTCCTTGACTGGGCCAAAGATACGTTCACAAAATAGACCGTCACGCTCTGGTTTCTGGGTACGGTAATTGATGGTTTCAGGCTTAGTAACCTCACCATAACTCCACTCTAGGATGTCGTCAGCACCGGCTACTGCCAGTCGAACGGCATCAAAATCGGCAATATCTGTTCCGTAACTATAGCGTTTCATCTACTTTGCCTCCTCTTCGTTTGATTCTTCGGTCGGTGTTTCCTTGATTACTGTCGTGGCCGGAATATCATCCTCCAGCTCCATAACAACAAACTCATCGGCGACTGCTTCCTCGGTAACATCTATTGGTGATGTGGTTGGAGCAGGTACGTCAACCTCAGCTTGGTTTTTGGCCTCATCCTTGATGTTCTCGGCCAAGACTTCTTCAGCGTCAACAATTTCGCTAGCTTTGACTAGGTCAACCTTAAGGCCAAGACCTTGTAGCTCCTTGACGAGCACATTGAAGCTCTCCGGGACTTTTGGTCCAACAATCTTAGTGCCCTTAACGATGGCTTCATAGGCCTTAGAACGACCGTAAACATCGTCGGATTTGATAGTTAGCATTTCTTGCAAAGTATTGCTGGCGCCGTAAGCCTCTAGCGCCCAAACTTCCATCTCGCCAAAGCGTTGGCCGCCGTTTTGCGCCTTACCACCTAGTGGTTGCTGAGTAACCATTGTGTATGGCCCAGTTGAGCGGGCGTGGATCTTGTCAGCAATCATGTGGTTAAGCTTGATCATGTACATTGAGCCAACTGTAGTTAGTTCCTTAAAAGCATCGCCATTGCGGCCGTCATATAGCTGTTGTTTGCCGCTTTCTGGGAAACCAGCGTCTTTGAGTAAGCCGCGGATCTTATCAGGACTAACGCCGTTAAAGGCTGGGCTGGCAACTTTGAGGCCTAGGGCGC
>CAZRYT010000003.1:0-54521 GCA_964604415.1 uncultured Candidatus Saccharibacteria bacterium | reverse complement strand
GTTCATGAACCGCCAGCGCAATGAAACTCAGGTACTTATCGTCTTGGGCGTAATCCGAGGTGCGGTCAAATAGAGTGATTATAAACTCAGTGCCACTTGGGTTGTCGCGGTTGTAATAACCAGCCATATCAAACTGCTTTAAGGTACTGGCGTCGTCTTTGAGCTGCAGTCTGACACGGTGCCAGTAGGCTGTATCGGTGGCTTTATGGAGTTGGCTATCATTAATCCAGCTCTCCAGGGTGAAATCAGTCGGGAATTCTAACTCCAGGGCTTCAAACAATTTTTTGCCAAATAGCTGGGAGCTTTCCATGGCTGTGTAGCCTAGAGCGCTGTCACTGCAGTAAGTGACCAACTGCTGTTTATTGAAAACGAAAAGCGGCAACGGGAAGTGCGATACGATGTTAGTTGCCTGCGTAGCTTGTTTGCGGTGTTCGGCTAAATCTTTATTATTCTGCAAGCTGGCAATCTGGTAGAGCTGATAAACCAGACTGGTGATGTATTCACGCCCAATGCTGAGGCTATCAAATTTTGGTGCTCCGACTTTCTCGTCACCAGGCGTTATGTGGGCAATCGCTTGACCAAAGGCTTCAAGGGGGACTTTGGCGCTAGAACTACTGATGAGAGCTGTTATAAAGGCCGCAGCAACGCTTAGTAGCGTATAGACTAGGACGACTGCCCAACCAGGGAATAAGTGAGTGAAATAGACTACGGCGCCCAGCCAACCAACCACCAGTTGCATCAGCAATGCTACCAGCCAGGTCCGTAGCCTCAGTTGCTTTATCAGTTTTGGTAGTTGCTCCATGCACTTACCTAAGGTTTGTAGCTTATTCTTGAGCTGTCACCGACTATCGTAAACCAGGTTTGGCCAGCATTTAAGCTCTCGGTCTTACCGCCGCTGTTTGTCAAAACAAATTGGCTGGCGTCGCCAGATTTTTGCCAAGTACCAATCTCAATTCCACCATCTTGGAAGTAATAGGCCTGGCCGCTACCAATGGTGTTGTAGGTAGTGTGCTGGCCATCGGCAGCAAGACCTTGAGCCATCACTAGCACTACCACAACTTTAGGTGTTATCCGGCCAGATTTTTCATCCACGTGTGGCTGGCCGCCTTCACTACGCATATAACTGTTAGTGGTCTTGTCATAGTCGAAATGGGCGTTATAAAAAGCCCCGGAAATATTCAGATCAATCGTAGAAGCTGTTGGCGTCGCTAGGGCTTTATCGGCTTTTCTAGAGAAACTGGTGAAATTACTGCCAGTTATGCCTTTGCTTGCTTCTAACGAATGTAATTTGTCCAGCCCAGTGTAGACGTTATGGGGCGCATACCGGCTAGAAATACGCTGATAAGCTCCGGCGTTGGCAAATTCATCCAAATCCCTAATGTGAAGCGATTTGATTGTTTGCAAAGCATCCGGGCTACCACCGACATGAGCAATAGCGGCATCAAATGGCAACAACCATTGCAGGTAATACGGTCGGGCGCTGCGGACTGGGCCAACATAAGTCGGTTGCTCGGCTTGGAATAAAGTTAAGAAGCGAGTGATGCCACCTTCAGCGACAGCTTCAAACACGATGCCGGCGTCTTTGAGACCTGACTGTGGTCGGGCATCCGGGCTGTTCTCTATCATGATGGCGGTGACTGGTAGCTTATTGAGCTCAGGTGATACCTGTACCCCTGTTAATCTAGAGGGTTCGGTGGTTGGTTTAGGCTTGATATAGACCGTCTTGGCTTCTTTAGCTTCATGAGTTGGTTTTTTGTAGAAATGAACATAGCCGTCGTAAGCTGCGGCCGCAATGATTACCAAAATGACCACCGCCAGCAGTTTTTGCCAGCGGTTTAAATGCTTAAACCAATTAATAAACCGACGCCAAGGCTTTGGTTTATTAGGACTAGGCTTTAGATTTGGCTTGTCTGGCATAGGCGAAGCAGTTAAATCCTCTTGGGCGGCGATGTTTTCGGGGGGCACAAAACGCGCCTCATGGATCTGATGTGAGACGGAGTGTATCTTGTTTGTTTGTGGTGAACTCACCCGCCGTGCGCCTCCCGCACGGATATCATCAACCATAAGCTCTATTGTACACGACCAGCCCGCAAGGCATCCAGCCCAAGTTCTATATAACTGATAGTTGCTGTTTTATCCGTTTCAGACTGGTATCTTTGCCCAAAACAGCCAGAGTCTCCGCCAAGCCTGGGCTTGAGGGCGCCTGCGTGGTGGCGATCCTAATAAGACTGAATAGTACGACTGGTTTTTGGTCTGTTTCTTCGCGCAGTAAGTTGAGTCTTTTTGTTAGGTCATCGACACTGAAGTCACTTTGCTCTAACGTATCTTGACTCTTCTCTAGCAGTATCTTGAGTTGCTCTTTTGGCATTGAGCCAAGCTGCTTGTGATTAGCTATCAAAAGGTGATCTACTGGTAAATCTTTGAAAAAAAACAAAGTCAGCTCAGGCACCTCGGCCAGGTACTTCAGTCTCTCCTGAACTAGCCCAAGTACAGCTTGTTTGTAAGTGTCGTCATACTTGGCCGCTTCCTGTGGCCAAAAGGATTCCACTCTCTTATAGAGTTTAGGCAATGGAGTCTCACGGATGTAGTGTCCGTTCATCCAATCCAACCTTTTGCCATCAAAGACAGCTGAACTGTTATTGACCCTCTCTAGACTGAATTTTTTGATCAATTCGTCTAAGCCAAAGATTTCTTGTTCAGTACCGTCGTTCCATCCCAAAAGTGCCAGGAAATTTAAAAGAGCTTCTGGCAGATAACCTTTGTCACGGTAGTCGAGGGTATTCGTATCACCACTACGTTTTGACAGTTTTTTGCCGTCGGTGCCATTAATGACTGGCAGATGGACAAACTTTGGCTTGTCCCAACCAAATATTTCATAAAGCAAAGCGTGCTTACCGGTTGAGGCAATAAACTCATCGCCACGTATGGCATGGGAGATATCCATCTCATGGTCATCTATAACGTTTGCAAAATTGTAAGTCGGGTAGCCATCACTCTTGATGAGGATAAAATCTTCCATCAAAGACAGATCCTCCACAAACTCGCCTCTATTTTCATCGTGCCACGCTAGGCCATTACTATGGAGCTCAGGAAGTTGTTGTTTGACGGCAGCTATGTCCAAGCGTATCGGATACTTTTGGTTTGGGTTGGGCTTGAGCTTGAGAGTGCCGTCATGATATTCAGCTTCAAGTTGACGGCTATAGATAAATGGTGCCAGACGCTGCTTATTCTTGTATTCGTTGTATTTCTCAGGAGTGATGTAGGAGTAATAAGCTAGCTTTTTTTCGATTAGCTGGTCAACATATTTTTGGTAAGAGCCTGTTTTCAGCCGTTCTGACTGGATGTATTCGTGGCCCTGTTGCTTACCTTGGCTAATCCAAAAGCCCTCGTCCGGTTTGAGGCCAAGCCAATCTAACGCCTCGACGATCTGCTCCACCCCCTTGGCTACAAAGCGTTCACGGTCGGTGTCCTCGAGTCTTAATATAAATGTGCCATCATGCTTTTTGGCAAATAGATAGTTAAACAGAGCTGTGCGAACACCACCTATATGCAGAAACCCCGTGGGGCTGGGCGCAAAGCGAGTGCGGACTTTCATTAGTCTTATTGTACCGGAAAATAGCGGTAGTCTTAACGCTTCACGTGTTTTGCTAGTGCAGCACAGGCAAAAGCAACTGCGCTACTAATACTAAGCAATGCAAAAGTTTCAACCCCATTTGGGTTGTGGCTATGATGCTCATAAACTGGCTGCTCGGTATTTGACTGAGCTATAGACTGGGCAACCAGAGGTTCATTTAAATAATTGATTTCAAACACAAGTTTAAGATATTAAACTAAAATGCTTTAGCTGTCAACTACAGACTATGGGCGATTTTTTGCAACTGGTCGCTGCCTAACTGTGAATTGCCTTCTATGCGGTACCAAACACCGCCATCTACCCAGGTTGCGCTATTGTCATTGTATATGTAGACCGTTTTGCCTTGGTCTTGTATGGATTGTAGATTGGTTTTATCGGCCAGGTAGTTGTCTTTTAGGCTTTCGCTATTCCAGCCGGAAGCCGTTTGCGTAATCACAAAATTTCTCTTGTCACTGTTGGAATCATAATTTATGGTTACCTGCCCTGGCTTGATGCTGATATTGCTAGCCAGATGGAAACCACTCGGTTTATAAGATGGCAAAGAGGCGTGAACGTTAGCCCGAGCAGCCGCTAGTCGCATATTCAGATTGGGAAGGTTCATATAAGTAAAATAGCCGCCGATGGTAATGACGGCCAAGATCAAAGCAGTCGTATTGATAACTTTGGAGCTTACCTTGAGGCGCTTTGCCAAACTATGGTGCCAGCGCTTCTTAGCTATCTTTGGTTGTTTGTGCGTCTCGGCTTTAGACAACGCCATCGAAAAATTCCTAGGTAAACTGACTAAAGCTGCTGGCATAGAAGCCACGGCTTTGCTACTGACAGCAGCTAATTTTGGCTTAATGGTTTGAACACCTGACATTTCTCCGAAGTGCTTAACCAATTGGCTTTGCTTGGTGTTTTTGGCACGTTGACTACGCTGCGGTGATACTGATTGTTGACCAATTTCAATAATTTTCTTGGTGACGTTCATTGTAGCCGCTGTCGGCTTGGCGACACTTTTGCGCATCAAGGTTTTAGATTTTTCAACCGAGTGGTGGACTATTGATCTAACAGCGGTTTTGGGTTGAGGACCACTTGGTGACATAAAACCATCAATACTCCGCCCCGCTTTGCGGCGGGGTGATTTATGACTGGGACCTGAAGCTTGGTTATTGTCTGTGATTACATTACCGCTAACAGCGTCATAACGCTTTCCGTTGAGCTCAATTATATGTTGCTTACCCACGTTTCCTCGTTTTTTATAACGGCAATGATTATATTAACTCCACTGGGGTTATTGCGCAAGTTGGGTATATAATCAGGTTTGGTATATGGATTTTCTTGATCCCAAAAAGAAACGTCAACAGCGTATCAAACTATTCACTGGCTATCTGTTAATGGCTGTAGTTCTGGCCATTTCCACCCTTGTATTAGCCTTTGCCACCTATGGCTACGGTATCGACAGCAAAACGGGTGGCATTATCCAAAACGGCTTAATAAACGTTGACTCACACCCGGTCTCGGCTGATGTATTTGTCAACGGCCAAAATCGTGGTCGTACCAGCACCCGCCTAGTTCTACCAGCTGGCGATTACCTGGTACAAATCCAACAAAATGGCTACCGTTCTTGGCAGCACAACGTCAACCTTGAGGGTAGCAGCATAGAGCAGTTGGTTTACCCTGTTCTCTTCCCCGCCAAACTAGTAACCAAGCAAATAACGACCTTGGCCGCGGCTCCCATGCTGGCCTCCTCAAGCCCTGACCAGCATTGGCTGGTTATGCAGACTCCTGGTGGCTTGGGTAGCTTCGATGTTTATGATCTCACCGACGCTAAACATCCCCACAGCAGTATCAGTCTACCGGCCGATAGCTTAACTGCCGGTGGTGCCAATCACCAGCTTGAACTAGTTGAGTGGTCAGGTGACAACAACCATTTTTTGCTCAAACACACCTGGTCGGCTGGTACGGAGTACGTCATGGCTGACCGCTCAACCCCAACTGCTAGTATTAATATCAATAAATTTTTCCCGGGCGTTACTTTCACTTCAGCTTCTTTGCGCGATAAAAAACCCGACCAGTTCTATCTACTTAACTCGGCTACGGGGGCTTTGACCGTAGCCGACAGCAAAAATAATACCCAAACCCCCCTATTGACTGGCGTCACCCAATTTAAGCCCTACCAAGCTAATGTGTTGTTGTACGTCAAGGCCACAGGCGGTGACAGCGAGGTACACCTCTGGCAGTCTGGCCAAGACTATCTAGTCAGGACCCTACCAAAAGCCGATAATTATCTGCTGGATTTGGCTCAGTTTAATAGCCAGCTCTACGCTGTAGCTGGCAGTCCGGCTGATGGCAAGACCTACATCTACCAAAACCCGTTTCGTGCTTTGACTCATAATCCAGTCTTAACACCTAGGCCATTCAGGGTATTGGTTGTTCACGGCGCCGAGTTTGTGTCGTTCTCTTCTAACGCCCGTTTCATCGCGGCTCAGGGTGGCAGCCAATTTGCGGTTTACGATGCTGAGACCGACCGCCAATTCAGATTTGATAGCAAGTTGGAACTAGCACCTCACGCCAAGGCTAGCTGGATGGACGGCCACCGTATGACTTTGGTTAGCAAAGGGCTGGTAGTGGTTCAGGACTTTGATGGTACCAACCAACAAACACTCAGTTCTGCCCTGGATGGTTTCACGCCGTTTTTTAATCACGACTACACGGCAGTGCTAACTTTGGCTCCAATCAACGGCAGTACCACTGTCGCCTTAAACCGTACGGAATTAAAGGTCCCTTAGCCTAGGAGGAAATCCAGCTCCAGAAGCGGCTCCAAAGCGTTGGCGCATTGCTCGGCAAGATGGCTGGTTTTGGTTGGTTGCCGGTGATTGAGCTTGGCGCATTTTGCACGGGGTCGGGTGAAATTTGATCGGCACTTACTACCAGTCGGTTGATGCTGGTACCCGGTGGGTCACAGGTTATCAGTGAAAAAGTAGCTGGATGGCCAGCTACGGGGCCAAGTACCGATACGTCTTCTGGCTTAACAATCTTTTTGTCGAAGACGCGGTAAACATAACGCTTGCCGTCCTTTTGCAAAGTAAAGGTATCGCCGTTCTCTAAGCGCTTTAAAAGCACAAAGGCAAATTTATACTTACCTTTGTTGAAGATATTGTTGCTGGAGTGGCCAAAAATGGCGCCATTACCCTGTTCGCCAGGGTTTGAAGTCGTAGCATAATGCACTACCCCGTCCTCTAGAGCGTTCTCGACCTGAGCTTCATTAATAGTATTTAGGCTATATACCACCGGAATTTCGACGTTAATTTTTGGGATGATTATTTCTGGATTCGGTCCGGCGGTCGTGTTGCTGGGGTCAATGATGATGGGCGTGCTGCTAACTTCACGACTGGGCGTAATAAACGGTGCAATGAAACGCTCATTAAAGAAGCTAAACAAAATGATAAACACCACCACAAAGCCACAACTCAAACCAAACATCAGTGATTTTAGATGGCGACTTTTTGGTTTGGCTTTAGCTCGGACATTGGATAGTATCTGTTTTTTAACGGTTGAAAAACGCTTAGTATTCTGCGAGTTGTGGCTGGTGTATTGGCGCTCTACTTGCTCGGCGGCTAGCTGACCTTCACTAGGCGTGGCACTTAGTGCTGAACGGCGGCTTTTGTCATGTTGGTCATAGAATTCCTGCCAGACTTGGTGTTTTTCCTCGTCAGGTAAAGATTGATAATAATTATGCCACTCGGTCTGGATGTCAGCCAGTGAATGGCCAGAATGACTAAGCTCGTGCATGAACCGCTGGTGTTTAGAAAGGTGGCTGCCTGTTTGGTCAGCTTCGGCCGCCTCTTGGCTAGCATTAGGTTCACTGCCATAAAGTTGACGCAATTTTTGACGAATAAGATCAACAGCTAGATTTGCCGGTTTGCCTGAGGCAGAGTTATCGTCCATATTTTACGTCAGTTGTTTAATTCTTAAGCTAGTAATAACAGATAACAGTATAGTATAATTCGCCAGTCAGACCTAATGAGGGCGAGTGGCGGAACTGGTATACGCGCACTTTCAAATTTGGTTGTTGCCGGGGTGGCGGAATTGGTAGACGCGCCGGACTCAAAATCCGGTGATAGCAATATCATGCGGGTTCAAGTCCCGCCCCCGGCACCAACTAGATTTGAAACAAGCAAGGCTTGGACGCAAAAGATTCGCTCACTCTGTTCACTCATGCTTCGCCCTGTGTTCCTTGAGTTCGATATTCGAGGACGCGCGCAGGAGCTAGCTCCGAGCACGCCACAAGAATATACAAAGTATTCCCTCCTCGCCCACCATCTGTCATGTGGGCTAGCTCTGCGCAAAGCCAGAGCGCTGTCCCTCACCCGGCACCATTATTAGTCTATGACGTTAAGAAATTTTTCGGTTCGTTGATCCAAGACCTCGGTGAGAGCTGACGTGTCGTTGCCAAACGACTCCCAATAAACTTCATTAATTATCTTCCAGGCCGAGAAAGTTTTATGGTATTCAAACAGATTTTCTCTGACAAATAACAAACTAATATCTTCAGCCTGATGATCACGTTGTTTGAATCGACGATCGTGGGAACCTTGTTGGGTAAGGCAGACTTGAACCTTGTATGGCATGGTTGGTCCGTCGCCAACATCCGTAAAAATTGATAAATCCCAGGCACGGTTAATGCTCGAGTGCGGTCGATTACGCTTGTCCTGGGATAGTAATGCTCGATAAGCTTGCCAAGAACTATCAGGATGGTTTCTTAAGCCATAGCGTTGAGCAAGCAGTAAAACACTGACTTCGCCGAATAATCCCTTGAATTCTGCTCGTGTCACAGCATCTAAATCGTGTCTTGACTTGGTATATTCAGCGGCTATTCCGCGGGCTGTTTCTACGGTTTGTAAATAAATTTTTTCAACCAACTTTGGTTTTGGTAATTCATCGGCTGCAGCAAAGCTTAATACCAAAGGAAGCTGATCAATTTGAATCATGGCATGAGCCGATCGTGGCGTAATATGACCACCGTTAGACATCTTTTCCCTTCTGATGCCCTTCAGGTAGTCAGTCTCGGCTCGCTTAGCCCAATAGCCTATTTCGTCGATCTGGCAGCTTCTGGCAGCCTGCTCTAAACAAATGTCACCAGCGGCCATTAGGCCAGCGGCAGTCGTGTTTTCAAGCAGTGACACACTTTCTTCGGTTGAGTATTGTTTACTAAGCCAAGCCGGAACTATGAAGTCTGGATCACGGGCATAAGCCAATTCCGTCCGGTATCTGTAATTCATGTCGTTGTGACTGGTTTCACGGGAAGTCATAATTTAGATTATATAATAAAGGGGGAATAATTACAATACACTGGTGACTATGGCTTCTAGAGTTTTAGTTGGGTTTTGTAGCCACCAGACTGCAGCTTTTGCCGAAACTTCAGTTAACCCATCGTCGTCGTCTTTTGATTTAGTTGTGGATACTTGACCTTTGTATGCCGCCAATTGCTGGCCGTTATGTTCAGTTATAATTGCAGTTTCCCTCTCCAGCGTGAATTGATGCAAATCGTACACCAGGATGTTGATAGCCATGTTTGAGGTTAGGGCTTTTGCAGAACTTGTTTTTGCAATTAGTTTTTGCAGCTGAACAAAGCTTATAGCCAGCAACGTTTTCGGCCGTTCCAAAAGAGCCGAGGCATCGGCAACGAAGTAATCTATGGCATCACCCGTTAGCGTCAGCTGACCCTTATATTTACTCAAGAAGGATTCTAGTAGTATGGCGGTCTCGCTGTTATGCCCTACATCGCCGGCCAGTAGCACTCCATCAGCCCAGTCGGCAGATTCTAAAAACATTGCCAAGGCAGCTCTGGCGAAGCTACCTGATGGTGTGCTCGGCGCTAAGTCACCGCCATCGAAATGATTACCAACATAAGGACGCAGCGAATCGGGCAATATCAATCTAACTTGGCCAACTCCGGCAGTCTGGGCAGCCTTGTGAGCCTCAGCCGGGCTGACAAATCCAAACTGATTACCGCCAATTATTAACAGTTTACCGGCCGTTTGCTTATTCTCAGGCCGGCTCCACAGCAATTCTGGAAAAAGTGGCTTATCGGCTGTTTGTTGGTGCCAGTAATCTGTCATCACTAACTAAGTTGGTTAATAGCAAATCTAGTTAAGTCGTAGTTGCTACGTTCGCCGCCAGAGTGTCCGGCCACTGTCCAGCTTAGCTGACTGTTTGGTAGGGCTTTGTGTAGACGGTAGGCGCCCATAGGTGGACAGACGTTGTCGTAGCGCCCCTGGATTATCCAAATAGGCATGGTTAGTTTGGGGGCATTATTGACAATGAACATGTCGGGCATGAAACAGCCATTAGCCAAATAATGCACCTCAATCCTAGCGCCGTAAAAGTCAAAATCCTCGATTGACTCTGGTGTATAGCGGTCATCTAGTCTAAGTAGCGCACTTTCCATCTCTGAGTAAGCGTAAGCCGACTTACGAGCAGCCTTTAGGTCTTTGCCGAGGGCTTGAGCAGTATGAAAAACCGCTGGATTATCCTGGAACTTCTTTGGCGCGCGCTGCACAAACTCTTCCCACACATCTGGGAAAAACGCCTTAAAGTGTCCTTTGTCGATAAAGTCTATCTCGTCTTGGGCGCCGGTAAATATTCCTCGTAGAACCATGGCCTCTACTCTATTGGGGTGAGCAATGCCGTAAGCCAGCGCCAAGCAGGAGCCCCAAGAACCACCTACTAAAGTGAAAGTTTTAACATTATGTGCATCAGCAACTTTATTGATGTCATCGATGAGGTCTTGCGTGGTATTGGCTTCTAGTTTGCCTGCCGGCGTACTTTGGCCACAGCCGCGTTGGTCAAAAAAGATGACATGCTGTTTGGTGGGGTCAAAAAATGCCTTGTAACTTTCACTTAAACCACTGCCTGGTCCACCGTGCAGGAATATAAAAGTCCGTTTGGCTTTAGGATTACCCCAGTCTTGGACATAGAGCTTATGACCGTCGCCAACCGCTAAATGGTGTTCGTTGATGGTGTATTGGTCAGGGCTCATATTGTCTCCTTGTTTTTAGTATAACTTAGTACAGTTTGAACCGTACTTTCAATCAAAGCCTGCATGGCATCAATGATTGGCTTGGAGCTATTTTCTAAAAATGGCACCACCAAACTAAGCTCGGTGCAAGCAATAATCACTGAGTCGCAACTATTTACGGTCGTAAGCTTATCTAGCTCAACAGCTATAAGGCTGGGCTCGCCACCGGCTTTTATGCCAGCAATTATTTTGTCTACTAGCTCTTGCCCAGTTTCATCTGGAAACTGGCAACTCAGTTGCCGCGACCGGTTTTGGTAGACGCGGGCATCTCTTGTGCCGCGGGTGCAAAGGATCAATGGCCGTTCACTGCCAACCTGCTCAGCCTTGATAATTGCTGCCGCCGGCATGTCGATGATCGGCAAAGGCCCTTGTCCTTGCAGCCTTGCCAGTATCTGGGAGGCGTGCGCGGTGTTACAAGGCATACAGATCAGTTGAGCGCCAGCTGCTAACAGGATGTCAGCGTTAGACTTGAGCTTATCCAGCGGGTCTTGGCCATTGGCTGTCAAGAAAGCTGTTCTATCCGGTATGCCACCATCGTTGATGCTGAGAATGGTTGGCAGGGCCTGGTCGTTGCCTTCGAGCGCATCTAATAGACGTTGTTCAAAAACAACTGTCGCGCGTGGTCCCATGCCACCCAAAATTCCGATGATTGGCTGGCTCATGGCGCCTTTTTCCTTAGCTCCCGCAGTCTTTTGCCTAAAATGCGCAGTTGCTCCATGGTCATGGTTTGGTTCTCTACCGGCATTTTTAAGCCACCAGACCTATCGTCCAGGTCGTACTGACTTAAGAACGGAGCATCTCTGGAATCGACAAAAAACTCTTTGGCGTCCCTGGCAGCTTCTATTAGAAGTTTTGTCATACTTGGTTTGACGGCAGTAAATTCAGCAATTGCCTGCTTTCGGCTATCGGCGTCGGTTGATGTGCGCATGACTTGGGCTTTACGCTCATTTATTAGCTGTTCGTAGCGTAAAACTTCAAAGATTCTTAACGCTGCCGGCAGTCGCTGCCGGGTGGTGGCAAAGCTGGCGTGATTGGCCGGCACAATTTCTACGCTCAAATTCTCTGGTAATTTCTTGCCAAAGCTGGTTTCTACCTTAATGAGCTCGTAGAGTCGTTTCAGGCAATTCAGGTTCTCGGCTTCAAAAACATAGTTTTGCATGTCCGGACCAGACAGGTGGATTTGGCGCTGACGGCCACTATTAATAGCTTCAACAATAAAGTTGATCACAATGTCGGCTTCATTGGGCATTAGCACGCCCCGTTCTTTAGTTGGGTCGTCGTTAAGCTGTAAGATGCCGTGAGTTGGTAGTAAAGTAGCATAACCACGGCTATTTTTAGGTAGACGCCGGACATTGCCATCAGCTTCTACCATGCTACGTAGTAACTCGGGCATAAACTGGGTAATTGTTGATACAACCTCACCGGCAATGTTTTCGTTCTGACGCAGGTAATCAGTGTTGGTGAAAATTGGCGTATCAGGAAAAGCCGCCTGTAGGCTGTCGACGTGGAAGCCTGCCACTGTGGCTTTTTGCCCCTTGGCGTCAATCATTTCGGTTTGCAGGGCTAAACCACCGACTCGATTAACTTTGAGTGGCATAATCTCGTTTCTAGTAACAACAGAGCCCGGCAAGTAGTTATTGTCACCCCCGTCTCCCGGGAATTGGGCGACCATGTTGTGGTCGACTAGCAGCATGGGTATACCGATACTGGCTACCGACAAATTGTAAGCGCGGGCGTTGCCGACGTGGGCCGATCTAAGCACGCTGACGCCACTCTCCATTTCTCTGGCGAGATCGTTCAGGCTTAGGTTTGGCTGTGGGATTATTTCAAGACTCATTTTTCCTCCTTAAATTAAAAAACCGCCGTTTTGCGGCGGTTGTGATGCGTTTATAGTTGAGGTTTATATCTTATGAATATGCCAGACAACATCAGCAGCAACCGCCGAATTTTTACGGTGGTAACACTTAAACCAAGTTGTTTGGGGCAAATTACTCATAACTTGAAATATTCTAACAACAATTTTTAATAATGCAAATGTTTATCTGCTAAACTTCCAAAAAGTAGTCGTTGATAGTACTGGTATCGGTGTATTTTAGGCGGACAAACTTTTTATCATCCTGGCTGTCAAAATAGATTTGGGCGGCGATTGCCTCGTGTGGACGGTCAATCTGTAAGGCGGCCGGCAGCCAACGCCTATCGGCCGGCCACATCTCATCATATGGCAAGCCGTCTTTAAAGAACCACTGTGGACGCATTTCTTCAGTCTCAGTTACTTCACCTTCAAAATTCTCGGTGGTATATACCTTGCAAGCAATATCGGGCTTGTCGCCAAAGTAAAATAAAAGTCTAGCCACAAGCTTGAGGTTACTGACTGCCAGGCCGACCTCCTCTTTGGTTTCGCGCACCGCACCGCCGTCAAATGTTTCACCATTTTCTAACTTGCCGCCAAAACCGTTCCACCAGCCAGCTCCGAAACCACGCTTCTTCATACCCAGCAAAACTTGACTGCCCTTAACTGGGAAAACTAGAGTATTTTTCTTAATCTCATTCACAACTTTATTATGCCAGATGATTTATTAAATCGGAGATGTCTTTGGCTGAGGCTAAGGCCTCTTGAGTGGGCGGGCGGTCGCGGTAACAGTCAAGCGTGTAGAATGGCTCAAAAGCGTGTTCGTCCATGGCGTCAGGGCGGCCGCTAACCGTAATCCTATATCCTGATTTGCCTAGTGCCTCAACACTTAATTCAAATTCGCTATCGGTTTTGATCTTACCTACCTGTATATCCGGCCGCATACCTCGGCAAGTACCTAATTGCACTAAACGCGGCAATTTATTTTGATTAAAAAGTCTTTCGTAGGCTGACGTGGTTGAGCCTAACAGATCATTTAATGCTTCTTCAATCTTTAGCTCCTTAGCCAAAGTCTGGGCCTCATCTTTTGCGTAATTTTGGTTTTTGTACATCTTGATCACTGCGTACAACCACCGGCCGTCGTCACTATACAATCCGTGATCAGTCCCTTTGTACGCTGGCCGACCTGATTCATTGACTAGCTCATCACTTACTCTCAGTTCAGCAAACCGTTGATATCTATTTTTCCTTCTGCGGTTGATAACTATAACTAGATCATCGCCGTCGAGTGCCGCCTTTTGTCTTTTTGCTAATAGAACAGGTTCATCAATTATCTTTAGGTCTGACAGACGTTTCATAATTTGATACAGTACAAGCTTATTTTTGCCAGTATCAAATTCACCTATTTCTATATGTTTCTTCAAGGTAGTTGGTTCACTAGCGTAATCTTCGGTAAAAGACGAGTTCAAATCAACCGGCTCTATATCAGTTAAAGCCCGAATGTGCTCAATGATATCCAGGCGTGAAAGACTTTCGTCCTCTGGTGTAACCACAAAATCTTCATCGTCCATCTCCTGGCCTATCTGCACGTAATCACACAGGACGTTACTTTGTCGACTTTGAAAAGATGCTAGGCGCAAGGCTAAATCGTCTCTAGTGACGGCAAACAAATAAAGCGGAGCTTCTGCATGGCTCCCATCCTTACCTAGAACTAATCTGATCTTTCGCCCACTGGGCAAAGAGAAGTCTGAAGTCAAGTTGTGCGTGAGAACAGAACCATAATTGCCGTCTTCGCCCAAGAAAACAAATTCTTCAGGTTTAGCAGCCATAGTTTGAATTCGCTCGTAGGCGTCCTTACAAACGCTGGCGGCCGCAATACTACAGTCATTGAACTGCTCTGATAGACCTAAGCTTAATATAGAGTTACTTGAGTCTTCTCCCTCAGAGCTTTGTCCAGCTGCATCCCTCCAATAAACCCGATCGTCTGTTTGCTCCAGCTCTTGACGTCTTTTTTTGCTCCGTTCCAGGAGGTACTCAGGTACTACAAAATCAGTGTCTGAAGGAATATCGTTATAGATAGCATCAACAGAATCAGCATAATCTTTAGCCAAACCTGACAAATCTTCCGAAAGATCCTTGGCTATATCCTTAAGCTCTGTTTGTGGCTTTTCATTAAACTGAGGCCATATTTCGTCCACTCTCTCATTCACTGTATTTGGGTGGACGTCCTCAATTCCTTGCTGGGTTTCTTTATTAGGGGATTGCTCAAACATAGATGACTACGATACCATAACTAGTGCATTATGTAAATAGTTCAAATTGTTAATTCGATGCTGATTGGGCAATGGTCGGAACCCATGATATCAGCATGGATAGCGGCCGATTTGATCTTAGGCACCAGGCTTTTGCTAGCCATGATGTAGTCTATCCGCCAACCGACATTGCGTTCCCGGGCCTTGGCCCAGTGCGTCCACCAGCTGTAGTGGCCGTTACCTTTGGTGAATAGCCTAAAACTATCGACAAAGCCTGCGTCAACAAACTTTTGGAAGCCTTCACGCTCCTCTGTGGTGTAGCCACGTTTGCCTTCGTTTTCTTTGGGACGTGCTAAATCATCAGCTGTATGGGCCACATTGAGATCACCCATAAACAAAACTGGCTTTTTGGTTTCTAAAGCTTTGCAATATTCCAAAAAAGCCGGATCCCACTGCTTGTGGCGCAGAGGTACACGGCTTAAATCATCCTTGGAGTTAGGCGTATAAACCGTAACCACGTAAAATTTCTCAAACTCGGCGGTAATTATGCGCCCCTCGGAATTAGGATCCCCGTAACCATCGTGAACTATCTTGTATTTTTTCATCAAGTCATCAGGTAGGCCATTGGTGACTGACATTGGCTTAATTTTGGTAAAAATGGCCGTGCCGGAATAGCCTTTTTTTTCGGCCGAGTTCCAATACTCTTCATAACCAGGCATGTCTATGACGGCTTGGCCTTGCTCGGCTTTAGTTTCTTGTAAGCACAAGATATCTGGCCGGTGTTTGGCTACAAACGGCTGAAAAGCGTCTTTGTTGATTACGGCTCTTATACCATTAACGTTCCAGCTGTATATTTTCATAGAAATAAGTATAACTGATAGAATAACTGACAATGTATAAAAGAGTTTTACTCAAACTGTCTGGTGAACAACTAGCTGGTGGTTATGACAGTGGTATTGACCCAACGGTTGCTAATTATTTTGCTAAAGAGGTTAAAGCGGCTATGAAAAATGGCTGCCAGATAGCAGTCGTTGTCGGCGGTGGCAACATGGTCCGCGGTGCCGAAATAGCCGGTCAAGGTATCCGCCGTGTTACCGGTGACCATATGGGTATGCTCAGCGGTTTGATAAATTCGATGGCACTAACTGATATTTTTGAAGCCAACAATGTCAGTACTAGATGCCTGAGTAATATTTTTGCCGATCAAGTGGCCGAGATGTATTCCTATCGCCGAGCTGAAAAACACTTGAGCAAAGGCCGAGTGGTTATTTTGGCTGGCGGTATTGGCCGGCCCTACTTTACGCACGATACTGCTGCCGTAAATCTAGCTCTGGAACTTAGTTGTGAAGTCATGCTAAAAGCTACCAAAGTCGACGGTGTTTATGACAAAGACCCCATCAAGCACAAAGGCGCTTCTAGACTAGGTAACATCAGCCATCGCCAAGCTGTCGAGAATGACGCTATCAAGGTTATGGACAAAGCCGCCCTCGGTCTAGCCATGGAGCAGAATATGCCGCTAGTTGTCTATGATGCCATTAAACCTGGCAATCTGGCTAAACTGATTGCTGGTGAATCAATCGGCACCCTTATTAAATAAAAAGAGAGGCTTAGCGCCTCTCTTTTAGCTTAGAAGTTAACTCTAGTTCAAGTTCTTCTTCTGGAAGGTACCACCACCTTCTAGAGTGGCAGTCAGAGTGTAGCTAACACAAGTTGTGTCATCAGCTTCACAGGAAGCACTTGAGCTGTTAAGCGGAGCGTACTGGTAAGTGTTGGCTCCAGCTGTAGCTGTCAAAGTCTGAGCGCTACCCTTAGGATCTTTCAATGCCTCAGCATCAAGACCTTTCATGTTGGTTGAACGCCAGCTAGCATCATTCATGTCAGCAAGTGATGGGTATGAACCCTTTTGCGCGAAATACGCTTCTACTTGGCCATGAAGTGCCTTAATGTCAGTTGTGCGCTCGGTGTCTCGAGCTTTGGCTTGAATGCCAGTGAAGGTTGTAATGACAAGAGCTGCCAATATACCTATAACTACGATTACAATCAAAAGCTCTACGATGGTAAAGCCCTGTTGCTTTTTAATATTTTTGAACATTTTATTGCCCATCCTTTTTTAAATTTAACAATCTGTTACAGGCGTGATTATAGCAATGAAACAAAAAAGCGCAAGCATTATCCACAGCTTTCAATCTGGCGGAGAGGACAGGATTCGAACCTGCGTGGACCTTGCGGCCCAACACACTTTCCAAGCGTGCGCCTTAAACCAACTCGGCCACCTCTCCGTGTCGTCCATAGTATACAAAAAACGTTAAATAACACCTTGCTTTCATGCTTGGGTCAGATGTAAACTACTGCCTACATGCCAGTTATAGAGCTAAGTAACGTCAGTAAACTGTACGGCTTTGGCAACGCGACTACGGTTGCGTTGGACGAGGTCAGTTTGGTAATTGAACCAGGTGAATTCATGGCCATCATGGGGCCAAGTGGTTCTGGCAAATCAACCTTACTCAATGTTATTGGTCTGTTGGATCGGCCGACTCACGGTGATTACAAACTGGGTGAACGCTACGCAGCACGTCTTCGACCTAACCAGCGCGCCGTTCTTAGGCGTGATTCAATCGGTTTTGTGTTTCAGTCATTCAACTTATTACCTAAATTGTCAGTCCTTGAAAACGTGGCACTACCTCTAGCTTATAAAGGCATGTCGCAAACCAAGCGCCTTAAGATTGCTGGTAATGTTTTGGAGCGAGTTGGGTTGTCTGATCGGGAATATTTTTTGCCTCATCAGCTGAGTGGTGGCCAAGCCCAACGGGTGGCTATAGCCCGTGCCCTGGTTAATGAACCGTCAGTCATCATTGCTGACGAACCAACCGGTAATCTTGATAGCGGCTCGTCGCGCTTGGTCATGGAGCTACTCAGCGATATCCATAAGTCTGGCAGCACAGTACTAATGGTCACTCATAACCCCGAGCTCACTCGTTACGCCAATCGAGTAGTGTTTATGCACGACGGCTCAATTATTTCTGACGAGATATCTGCCATTGGTGAAGTGCCACGGCGGGCACGCAAGACCCTATATTCAATCCCTAAGAAAACTCTGCAAGACGATGCCGCTGGCGTTTCGGCTTTGATGGGAGCAATTCCAGAAAAGCCTTTCAAAAAGGTATCCAAACCAAGAGCCAAAACTAAACGCAAGAAATCTTATAAAGCTGCGCCGAGGACAACCAAGAAATGACCAAGAGCAATTTTAAGCTTGCCATGCGTTCCATAAGATCCACCAAGTGGCGTAGCTTTCTAACCATGCTCGGTGTTGTTATAGGTGTTATGAGCGTAGTTACAATTGTTAGTTTAGGCGAGGGTGTGCGTCAACAATTAACCCGGCAAATTAAACAGTCCGGGCCAAATCTGATTACCATCCGCCCTGGCCGTCTAGTCGAACGCGACAATAAAGGCAACATTTCCCAAATTCACTACATTGGCCTGCTCAACAATGGCAGCTTGAGTGAAGACGATTTACGCTTAGTTGAAAAGACTCCTAATCTAGAGTCGGTAGTACCGTTTGGTTTGATAAATGGCACAGCTAGCAACGACAACACTAGGGCTGATAATTTACTGCTGATCGGCACCAATGACCAATTCCCTGCTGCCATCAACCAGAAAGTTTTGTACGGCAGTTTTTTTACGGCGGCGGATGCCAATGCGCCAGCTGCTGTTATAGGCGATAACGTTGCCAAGACCCTATTCAGACAAGTTGGACCGATTGGCCAACCGTTTGATCTGCGCGGCCAAGAACTAATTGTGCGTGGTAGCTTAAAACCGTTCGATAGCTCGCCACTTACTCCAGGTATCGACTACAATAACGCTATACTAATGCCTTACGATTTTGCTAAAACGCTTGGCAATGGCCAAATCCAGCTATTCCAGATCATGGTGCGCCCCAAGAAAGGCGTTGACCTCAACCAAACCATCAAAAATTTGACCGGGCAGTTAACTTCAGCGCATGGCGGCAACCAGGATTTCACTATTCTTAGCCCTAACGACAATTTGGCGATCGCTTCTAAAGCCATGACACTACTGACCAGCTTGATTGGCGGCATCGCAGCTATATCTTTAGTAGTTGGCGGCATCGGTATTATGAATATTATGTTGGTGGCGGTCAGTGAGCGCACACATGAGATCGGTGTTAGGAAAAGCATCGGTGCCACTAACCGGCAGATACTCGATCAATTCTTGCTAGAAGCTGTAGCCATCAGTTTGGTTGGTGGCATTCTGGGTATAATTGGCTCGTTAATCGCCAATTATTTCCTTAGGCTATGGACTAGTCTTGAACCAGCTATAAACCTTGGCATTATGTTGGCAGCTGTGCTTATGTCAGTTGCAGTCGGGGCGTTTTTTGGAGTTACACCAGCTATTAAAGCAGCTCGCAAGGACCCTATAGAGTCACTACGCCGTGGTTAGCGGTATTCGGGGTTTTCAAAGTCAAAACGTGCGCCAGCGTCCCATTTGCTGCGTTGGTTGCCCTGTGCCGGTATACCACCTTTGTCTTTAAGCATTTTAGCGAGGTGCATAAGGTTCCAGGTCATGAAGGTGGTGTTGCGATTGGTGAAATCATTGTCAACACCGGCTATGGTGCCATCATCTAGCTTGTCGCCGTAACTAGGGCCCGGCCCGGCTTCACCGATCCAACCAGCATCAGCCTGTGGTGGTATGGTGTAGCCAAGGTGTTGCAGGCTATAAAGTGTATTCATAGTGCAGTGCTTGATACCATCTTCATTACCGGTTATAAGCGAGCCACCGACTTTGCCATAGTAGGCATACTGACCGGCTTTATTCAGCAGACTCGAGCAAGCGTAAAGTCTTTCGATGATCTTCTTTGTCTGGGAGCTGTTGTCGCCTAGCCAAATTGGCCCAGCTAAAACCAGGATGTCAGCATCCATGACCTTTTTATAAAGCTCCGGCCATTCGTCGGTTTTGTAGCCATGACTGCGCATGTCCGGATAAACTCCGGTGGCAATGTCATGGTCAATGACACGAATAACCTCAGTTTTCACACCGTGTTTTTCCATGATGGCTGTGCTGATACCAATCAGCAGATCAGTATGGCTGGGACTCGGTGATTTTGTCAGCGTGCCATTAAAGAAGATGGCTTTTAGCCCACTAAAGTCCCAATTTCCGTCTGCTTTGCCACTCATGTTTGTGACTTTAGCCGCGAGTCATCCATTTGTCAAACGTTACCGATAACATTGTTGACAGATTGTAAATAGGAGGCCTATAGTAAAACCTAGTAATAATAGAGGGAGAGTCGTATGAGGAAGATTAAATATATATTGAGAGCGGCCATAGCGTCAGCTGCCCTAGTTGTAGGCCTGGGGATTCCGGCGTTAGTATCAGCCAGCCCGGCGCCAAAAACCGACGTCTGTCACAAAACAAATAGCAAATCTAATCCGTTTGTTGTCCAACAAGTTAATGCCAACCAGCTGCAAAGTCATTTGAGCAATGGCGATTTTATTTATAACGGCCCACTGAAAACCAATGGTCATCCGGATCAAAAAACCGGTTCTGAATGGTGTGAGAATAATCAGCCTGGTGACAAATGTGCCAACGTGGCTGGTAAGCAAGACGCTGTACCCGCCGGTCAGGTAGTCGACGCTAATGGAAACTGTGTAGTGCCTGTAGCGACTTCAGGCTCTCATGTGCTAGGCGCGCAAGTTACCGTTGCCCCAGTTGGCGGTGTTAATGCGGGCGCAGGTGGTGCAGTCAAGACTAGTGCTGAAACAATCGGCCTAGTCGGCTCTATTGGGTTAATGGTTGTTGGTGCTTTCTTGCGCAAGCGAGCACTCTAAGAGCAAGGAAATAACGGTGCTAAAACCGTTAAATAAAATTAAATCTATAAAGTGGTGGCAGGTTTTTAACCAGCTGCCACTTTTGCCTTTTAAGTTAGTCCCAGGCAAAAGACCCAAGAAACGATCGCCAAGGTCGTACCGGCTGCAATTAACTTCTAGCAAAGAGCTGATAATCACTATCCGACAGTCAAAAGTCAGCAAGCCAAAACAAAAACTAGTCTCTAAACGAACTAGTCATAGCCCACTTTATTTGTTCTTGACTAAAGATATTACCCTCTGGCGCAAAACTAGTCGCCAGCCAAAGCGCAAAACAGGCAAAAAAGTAACTCTACTGCGCTGGACTTCCTATCTGTTAATTTTCTTGGGCTTGGCGGGAACGCTCTACTTTGGTTGGCAAGCCAGGAAATCGTCAAATATTGAACCCCAGTCAACTTTTTCCGTGGCTATACCAACCCCAGCTCAAGTTACCCCAAGAACCCTCCCCCACTCCGAGCCCACTCATCTAACTATTTCTTCGGTCGGCATTGATGCCAACGTTATAACAGTTGGCAAAAACGCCGATGGCACCATTGAGACTCCTCCAGTTTTAAGCGACGAGACCGGCTGGTACAAATACGGTCCAACGCCTGGTGAACTTGGGCCCGCTGTGATTGTCGGTCATGTCGATAGCTATAAAGGTATATCGGTCTTTTGGCAATTGCATGAAGTTCAGCCTGGTGACGAGATTGACATTACGCGTGTTGACGGCAAAATCGTTAAGTTCAAAGTTGATGCTCTGAAGCAATTTGACCAAGCTAATTTCCCTACCCAAGAAGTCTACGGCAACATTGACTATGCTGGCCTCAGGCTCATAACCTGTGGAGGTACGTTCAACACTGACACGGGTCACTATTCAGAAAACACTGTAGTTTACGCGTCTTTAGTCACCTAAAACTTTTGGCCACGCAACAAACACAAGCTATGCAGGCGGTTTATAGTATGATATGACTATAAATATGATTAATTTACTCCAGCATTTCAAACGCGGTTTCATCATCCTTAGCACAGTTTTTTTAAGTGGCATTTTTGTAACTGCCAATGCCTCGGCCGCCATATCTGCACATGGGCCTAATATTCGCCTGCGTCATGGCACCAGCTCTAACTGGTCAGGCTACGCAGCTTACGGTGCGAATGGTAGTTTCAATAGTGTGTCAGCCAACTGGCGGCAACCAGCCGTTAGCTGCACCTCACAAAATGCCTATTCTTCATACTGGGTTGGCCTGGATGGCTACAACTCCTCAACTGTTGAACAGCTCGGCACCGAAGCCGATTGTTCTGGTGGCACTCCCCTTTATAGTGCATGGTATGAAATGTATCCAAAGCGCAGCTTTTCGGTCGGTATAGTTATTCACGCCGGTGATAACATGGCTGCTTCAGTAACATACGGCGGCGGCAACAGCTATACGCTGAGCCTGTCCGACCTAACGACTGGCAAAAGTTTTTCTACCTCCCAAAAGGGCGGTTCGGCTCGCCGCACTTCGGCTGAAGTTGTCGTGGAAGCACCATGGAGTGGCGGTACTTTGCCGCTAGCCAACTTTGGCACCGCTAACTTTAGCAATGCCTTGGCCAACGGCTCAGCGCTTGGCAGTTTCTCTAGCCTAGATCCCATCACCATGGTCAACCCTTATGGCATGCACTCGACACCATCTAACTTTGACAGTACTAAACGCAACTTCTCACTTACCTGGTCAGCTCAGTAGTCACTTGAGCTAGGGCGATTTGGGGTTTGATAGTATCATGGCTGCATGTGGCAAGACACCGTCATCGCATCATGCCAAATCGGTATAATTATCGCCTTGCAGTTCATAATCTGGAGCAAACAAAAGCCTTCGCTTACCAGCTCGGTTATGAACATCATTTTCCCAGCTGTCATAAGTTTTTGTTTGTTTACCCTACATTTATACTTTGCAACAACTACGGCTGCCATAATCTCGCTATCATGGGTAGTAATTACAGTGCAAAAATTGGCAGCTCGCAAATAAACTTTGCGACATAAGAATCTATTTGTGAGAGCTAGGGTTTGCCGTTTAGGTATTTTCCACCAACGCTTAAAGCAAATGAAGTTAAGATGACAAAAACGGTTGTGAAAAAGAGTTTGGTTACGATGACATTAAACAAGGTACCGCTCTCGCCTGGACCTTTTCCCGACATGACCATGACGATTCCTAGAATACCAAAAACAACTGACGAGTAAATAAACACCCTTGTAGCTATTTTCTGCATGATTTTAGTATATCAAAGAAGTGATGTTAGTTATCTTTTAGCTGAGTAATAAATTCATCTTTGTTCATTTCGTCAGGAACAGGGATTTCAAGAACTTCAAGTGCGGCACTTATTAACGAAAAGCCATTCATGGGCAAGCGTGTGATAACTAGATCTGCAAGTTTATTCGCTCCTTCTTCTGTTAATCCATCTGTAAACTCGCTCATGTTGTCTTATTTGGCCTTGGGCTGCCTATCGAGTGCCCACTGCACTGACCGGCTTATCGGCTTATCTGTGCGGTGGATACAACCTATCCAGCAACAAGGTCGGCGAACGCCTTCCAACAGTTCGGATATTACGCGGTCGACGTGTTTTTTCCTGGTCTCGTCTGTCTTGACGTTTATGGTCCAGCAAATCCACTCATTGCGCGCCAGTGGTGTGAGGTCTTCCCATCGCTCCAATGCGGACTTATCGGACAACAGAGCTTTACGTAAGTCCGCCGGTACTTCGTGAACTACGCCAGTGGCGATTTCTTTTGTGGGCATAAGGTTATTTTATCAACTTTTTTAATACTTGGCTTGCTGTGCAGCCCCGTTGTTGTTAGCTAAGCAAAGCTCCACCGTCCACTACTATTTGCTCACCAGTCATATAACTCGACATATCACTAGCCAAGAATAGAGCAACCATGCCAATTTCATCAGGTTCACCCATACGTTGCATGGGGATTTTGGCCATGAATGCCTTGGTTGATGCTGCCATCTGCTCAGCCGATGCACCTTGGCTCATGGCGGCTACGCCAGGCGTGGTAATGCCTCCCGGGGCAATAGCGTTGACCCAAATCTTATGTTGGGCAAGTTCAAGAGAAGAGTTTTTAGTAAAGCCCCAGACGCCATGCTTGGAAGCGTCGTAATGAGCCAGGCCAACCATTGAAGGGTGAAGTGCATCAATAGATGTTATGTTGATAATCTTGCCACCTCCCTGCACCTTCATGACTTTGGCAGCATGCTTGGTTGTTAGGAATACGCTGCGTAAATTCACATGAATAACACGTTCAAATTCGTCTTCTGACATCTGCATAACAGGCTTTGGGGGGTAGATACCAGCGTTGTTCACCAGAATATCCACTGAGCCAAACTTATCTTTACAAGCAGCAACCATAGTCTCGACTTGGGCCTCATCTGACACATCGACCTTACACGCCTCTGCGGTCCAACCCTTACTCGTCAGTTCGTTAGCAGTCTTCTGAGCAGCGGCTTCATCCATATCCGCTACCAAGACCTTAGCACCAGCTTCGGCTAGCCTATAGGCTATGCCTTGGCCAATACCTTTTGCACCACCCGTAACAATAGCCGCTCTGCCCGAAAGAACTAACAATTGATTGATTGGTTTCACCTTAGTATTGTATCGTAAAACAAAGGTAAAAGTTTTTGAACGCGGCGGATGTCCTTTGGTGATGGCAGTAAGAACTAATTTTCTTCCTTGGTTAAATACTCGTTGATGGCTTTTTCTACTTCTGCGGGACTTAGGCTGCTGCCATTAACACGCGGGCTGCCACCGATAATCGTTGCCCCACCCCAGTGATCAATCTCACAACCTTCGATTCTGTTTAGATGATCCATCAGACCGACAACGTCAAACGGGATAAACTCTGAGCGGCGGCCTACTGTATAGCGCCAACGGCCAGTCGACAATTCTTGAACAGAGACATATGCATCAATGCCGTCAACCAGCGCACCTACACGGCCATCTTTGCCCACTTCTTCGATCATTTTCCATTCTTGGCCACCGCCAACCAATTTATAGCGTGCGTCAATTTGTGCCGATTTGCCGCGACCCATTAAGTGCTGCTGGATGCGTCCTTCGACACTTTCAATAACTGAACGGTACTGTTCGTTATCCTTTTTTGCCATTTCGCCGCTGGCTCTAAACATTGTGTACGGCTCAAAAACCCAAGCCAATTCTCCTAGAATGCGTAGATCTCGGTCGTACGGGAAGGCTCCGGCAGTCGCGTCTAGTGTTCCGGCTACGTTGATGAAGCGATTTAGGGTTGGATTAGTGATTGCTTTAGCTTGCTCAATATTATCAAGCAAATACCAAGCAGCACAGACGTCCTGGTCGCAATCATTAACGTATACATCGGGGGCAAAGACACCGTTTTTAGTAAAGGTTTTGTCTAGTCCCATTCTGACATCCATAAGTATTTGCTGGGCTGTTGATAGAGTTTCTAAACGTTTTACGCCTTCATGATGGTTGGCGTTTAGATATGGTCCACTTGCGTCAAACTGTGGTCCTTCACCGACGTAGCCATCAAGAGCAATCGAACCAACCGGGTGGGTGGCGGTGAATTCTTTCCAGCTTATCGGAGGGATTTCCGAGCAAACAAACAACTCAGCACTCATAACTATACAATAGTACCAAAACGACTATTTGTCAAGTCTGGTTCTTGTGCCATTTGGGTTAGAATTAGCCTTCGGCTTCAAATGTATCGTTAAGAGACTGTATGGTGTTGGCAACTTCAGTCACTTCTTTTGCATGTGCTGGTGGGCCAAAACCAGGCATTAATATCAAAGCAGTAGTATCAAAGACGTAATGTCTTCCCTCGATTGCTTCTGGAACACCTTCGCCTAACAAAATAACATTTTGCTGTTTAGTCTCTGGGTGCTGAGCATGGTCAAGACTTATACCGCCAAGTCTAACGACCGTTCTAACAAACTTGTCCGGGCCTTCAACTGCAGTAACTTCAGCAATAGGACTTACTGCAGCTCCAAAACTAAATCGTTCCAATTCGGCCGCCAGCCTTTTCTCAGCGTCATGAGGATTTGGTTTAATTAAATCTTCAAAACTTGACATACTATCTGGGTACTTCTGGTTTTAGCTCTAAGACCATCTTGATGTGTGATATGCCGACTTCATCAAACTCATCGCCGTCTTTTTGATAACCCAAACTTTCATAAAAATCAGCTGCACTAAGTTGTGAGTCTAAAACTAGCTTTGCTAAACCTTGCTCTTTTGCTGTCTCGGAAACAGACTCCATAATGGCATGCCCAACTTTCTTACCACGATGGGCTTTAATAACAGCAACTCGCTCTACCTTACCGACTTTATCGGGTAGTACGCGATATCGAGCTGTTCCTATAGGTTTGCCATCTTCATAGGCAACAAACTGTTCGGCAATATCGTCTTGACCATCATAATCATCAGCTGCAGAGATGCCTTGCTCACGCTGAAATACCTCTGCTCTTACAGAATGTGCATCAGAAAGCTTATCTACACCTAAAAAATGTTCTACCGAGATTGGCATAAATAAACAATACCATATAAATCGAGGTTTGTAAATGGATTGGCTCTCTGTTGTTGCGGGGGTTAGAGCTACATTAATTAAGCTGAGCGAAGATATCTTTAGCAGTTGCGGTGATATATGAGCGGACATTAGGCACATCTTCGTTTGTCCGCAGATTGAAGCCCCACTCAGCCGTTCTTGATATGACAACTAGACCATTGCGTCGTGTTTGGGTTGAATCATGGATCTCAAGTAGTGACATTTCGTCTTGCTCAATCATTAAGCGGCGGAGTAAAAATGCTCCATCTTCTGAGACTTGACGGCAACGCACCATGCTTTCTACCGGTGCCCACGATGGTTTATGACGAATGTTAAGGTGGTCTTTGAAGTCACCTACCTCAATTGGTCTGCCTCTTTCAAAGGTTGCAACAGCTAACTGTGCTAATGTATGTGATCTTTTTCTTTTGTCCGTTTGTGGCCATAATTCACCACCTAATACTTCAAGTGTTAAGGGGTTTATTTGTAATTCTCGAGAAACCGCTGTCATTAAAGATATAATACCACTAAAGCTATAGATAGTCAAAGATCGCTCCCGGGGTCGAGCAATGGATTTTTACAGCTCTCTGTAGTGTTGGAGTTAGAACTATACTTTTAAATCTTCAACTGGTATAGCTGCGTCAATTGCCGCAAATTCTTCGACATGAAGCGTGATATGGTTTGTCAAAAACTCGGCATACGGGCCCCAGGCCTCGTTTGGTAGAGCGACATAATAATGTGGACTGCCGTGTTTTTGCGCACCATCTACTCTTGCTATCATCCCAAGCTCTCTAAATTGCCTAATCGCTTTTTCTACATCAGGCATTCTGATACCGTACTCATGAACAAGGATTGAACCTAACTCGTGCCTAAACTGCATCGGATAAAAGGGGTCATCATTTGGCTTTTCTAAGAGCCATCTTGCGACCCAAGGGGTCGCTTTATTACCAAACTTCTGCTTACCAGCAGTGTCGTAGTCTAGTATCTCAGACATGATCGGGTTAAAATAACATAAAGATAGTGACATGTCAAAACATGACCTACTGAAAGGGTGGCATTTCGTTCTGTGTAAGGTCGGAATCCGTCGTCATTGGATGCTGGTCGGACATCGTACATTTTTGGCTGCGCCAAAAACACTCTTCCACTCGAGCATGCTCGAAGCTAGCTTCTGCGCGTGCTCTCGCTTCACCGAACCGACAACTACGCCCGACTGCGTCGAGCAGTTGTGGCTTAGAGTCGAGCTCGGGCCAATGAAAAAGCCGGGCATAAAACCCGACTCTTTCATTGGCTCCCGGGGTCGGACTCGAACCGACAACCTCGAAGTTAACAGCTTCTTGCTCCACCATTGAGCTACCCGGGAATACAACGCTGAATTATATCTGAGGTGGGTAAACCAAACAAGCGTTAGACCATTTGTCGCGCGTTTCGTTCTTGCTCACGTTTTTTGATGACCTCGCGCTTATCGTACTTCTTCTTGCCACGGCCGGTAGCGATACGAACCTTTATATAGCGGCCTTTTGTCAAGATTCCGGTTGGGATGATTGACTGTCCATTTTGTTTGGCGTTGGCTAATTGCTCTAGCTCCCGGCGCTTAACCAGTAGTTTGCGGCTACGTACTTGGTCTTCTTCGCTGATTTTGATAGCGTTGTCACCCATGATTTTGGCATTCAACAGCCAAAGTTCGCCGTCTTTGACAACTACGTAAGCGCCCTGTAGCTGGCCGTGACCGCGTCTAAGGGCTTTGGTTTCGGCACCAGTCAGGGCTATGCCCGCCACGAACTCATCGCCCAGCGCGTAATCAAACTTGGCGCGACGATTTACTATCTGCTTTGACTGGTTAGCTTTCTTCTTAGCCATGGCCATGATTATACTACTGTTAACAGATTATTAACGCTTATTTGCTTTAGCGTATTCTTGCTTGGCTACGTTCCAAAGCTCGGGTTGGCCGCGCTTAACCTTCATCTGGTACCACCACTCGACGCCCCACAGGTCAACCTCGCGCATACCGGTAGCCTCGCCGTAAGCAAAACGGTCTCGCAAGCGTTGAGGGGTCATAGTCTTGGCCATTTCGCTCAATGGCGCGTCGGCGATTGTATACGGGTCAGGCAGCCAAGCTTCAGCCTGGAGCTCATGGATAAAACTATCATGATGGCGTGTTAGTTCGGTAAACCCGGCTCTAAAAGCGTAGTACCAAGCCGGGATTGGGTACTCAAAATAACGTTTAGTAACCCCTTTGTCCCAAACCCGCTTGTAGACTGAAATGGCCCATTCGTCTGGGGTGGGCTCACCCACTGGTGTGCCAATGGCGTTGTTACTCATGCTAACCACCAATTTATGGTTAGGATCCAGACTTTTAACTAGGTTGAACTCACTAACCAGTCGGTCACGATCAAAGTCGGTGCATTCGCCAAAGACCTTTAGGAAAAACTCATTTTCTAGCTGGTAACTATCTAGTGCCGGACTGGTTTTATAGCGATTGACAACGGCACGAATAAAGTTGGCTAGGTCTGTGTGCCACTGATCCCTCGGCAACCCAAAAGCCCAATCTGGCTCATGGCATTCTGGCCAACGCGGCTGGCGCAAGCCTATGGCCAACGCTACATGGACATGGGCGGCTTCAGCTTTGGCAAACTGCCAGTCCAGCGTCGAAAAGTCATACTGCCCAGGAGTAGGTTCAATGTCTTCCCAATAACTAACTAAACGCAGATTTTTTACACCCAAGTCGCCAATGATAGCATCCATGGTTTCTTTGGGGTCGACCCCTAACTGTTCGGCGTAGTCGGGTATAAAAGTAGCGCCAAGCCGCAGAGGCTCATGAGCGCGTTCGTGTATGTACCAACGCGCAATGGCATACATACTGCCGATACTGAGCATCAAAAACGCCAATATTATCAAGACTATTTTGCGCCACCAATTGACCAGCCACCAGCCAACCAGTCTGTTTTTGCTAAAGTTTGATTTCTTCAATGTGTGCCCATCCTGCTATAACTAAAGTGTGGCAAAAAAACCATTAACGCTCTCTATAGTTATACCAGTTTACAACGAACAAAACCATCTCAAGGCCTGTTTGGACTCTATCGCAGCTCAAACTACCAAGCCAGATGAAGTTATTGTAGTGGACAATAATTCAACTGACGATAGTATTAAGATTGCCCGATCATACAAATTCGTAAGGATTGTTATGGAAAAGCACCAAGGCCGTGCCTATGCCAGAAATATGGGGTTTAATGCCGCCAGATGTGAGATTCTTGGCAGAATCGATGCTGATAGCCGCCTGGCTCCGGATTGGGTAGAGCGTGTGAAAGAAGTTTTTGCTAACCCTACGGTTGCAGGGGTAACCGGACTGGGCAAGACTAACGTCTTGCCATGGTCGGAAAGCCTTTATTCCAAATTCTGGTCACGTATTTATTATTGGACGGTTCATCTATTTTTTGGCGTTGTTACGATGTGGGGAGCAAATATGGCTGTCCGTCAAAATGTATGGGAAGAAGTTAAAGCCTATACTTGTTTAGACGATTCAGCCGCCCACGAGGACCAAGACTTATCGCTGTTGATTGCGGAAAGAGGCGGAAGAATAATTCAAGATAATAATTTAGTCATCCAGACCAATGGCCAGGCCTATCACTATTGGCCAAAACTTTACGAATATATAAAACGCATAGTTGCTACTAAGAAGCTGCACAACTGGCAGTCAAAACGTGGAGACTCAAATATTGCTTGGCTAAATTTTTGGAGATTACTACCTGGCGGTCTGGTAGGGTGGACCTTAACTGTTTTTTATTGCACAGGTGCTCTACTGATATGGCCAATAGACGCTCTGCTAATGAGACTGAACAAATTTCCATCCCGCTGAATTACTGAGCGGGGTTAGAAGTAAAACCACCATATTGGTTAGGCTGAGGCGTACAGCTACTCCATAGTCCTTTGTTTTGTTCGCGGGCAGTTTTTTGGTAAGCCAGGAATTCGTCACTTTTAGTAAACGGGAAGCTAGTGTAGGCAAAGCCGTAGCCGTTTTTGATAATCTCAGCCTGGACTAGCCGTCCATCCGGTAAGTAAATATAGCGAAGCAACCGGTTGTAACGGTCGCGGTTGGTGCTAAGTGGGTCGGACTCTAACCTGACAGGATTGTTGCCTATCAGTTGTTTGGTATAAGCCGCCGCGGCAACGCCGAAACACTGCACAACCTTGCGTGGGTCGTGGGTTTCCGGTGTGTCAACGCCAATGAAACGTAGAGTTTCCTTTTGGCCGTTCATATTGACGGCTATGGTATCACCATCAACAAACTCAACCACTCTATAACTACCAGCTGGGATATTTTCAACCAAAGGCTTAGTTACGGCCGGGTGTTGGTTGATGTACCAACCCAAACCGACCACAACCAAAGACAACCCCAGGCTGACAAAGCGTTTGTGCCCCCGTCTGCTCATGACACTATTTTAACAGCTGATTACGCTAGAGTTTGGCTAGCAAGGCTACCCAACATTCTAGCTCGCAGCTGTTTGCCCTTCAGTATGCCCCAGCCCCAAAACCTGTACTCATTAGCACTACCCGGACCACCAATCGTTTTGGCGAATTCCATTTTTTCACGCAGGTGTTTTTCGTTTAAGAAGACTACACCGACATCGGGCTCGATCATTTCTTCTAATAGGTTTGCATATTTCTTCGGTACAACTCTAGCCATAGCCACAGCAAAGAATTGATCACGAAAAATCTTATCGCTCACCCGCACAACGCGGGCTTCGTTTTCTTTGAACAGCTGCCTCTCATGACTGCTAAATTCAAAATTTGATTGGTTGAATAGCTTCCATTTGTTTTGCGCTATCCAACCGAGCCGGTTCACCAGGTCAAGGTGGGATGAATCAGAGAAACGGTCAAACAACTGGTCATAGATGCTATGGGCCACGTTCTCAGTAGTAAAGTTGCCGTTGATCCTATCCATGCCGGCCATTGCCACATCGCGTAAAATTTCAATTGAGTTGGCTTGAAGGTGCTCGCCCTGAATTACTTTTCCATCCCAGCGCGTCAACAAAGTACTAGTTTCGCAATCCCTAGCAGCTATACCTAGAATTAGCAGCTTATTAAGCGCCTCTTTGGCGTGATCCTCTGCGTGAAGTAGCTCGTTACTCGAAATTTCTGCCTCTGGCATGGACCTCTTATTATAACATTTCTATCAATCTTGTTATGGCTAAATATCTAGAAATCAATGCCTTTGTTGGCTAAGAATTTATTGTCAAAATGGTGTTTGAGTTTGGTCATGTTGGTAGCTATATCAGCATACTTGAGCATCTTCTCTGGAAAGTTACGTCCTGTTAGGCACAAACTGGTCTTAGGATGCTTATTTTTGATTAGATTTTCTAGATCTTTGACGCTAAGTAGCCCGTCATGCACTGCGTTGTTGATCTCGTCACATGTCACCAGGTCATATTTGCCGCCAGTGGCGCAAGCCAGGGCTTTTTGGTAGGTTACTTGAGCGGCACGTTGGTGTTCTGATTCGCTGACGTCTTTGGCGCTCAATTTGCCAGCGTTGTAAAAGCCCTTGCCGCCTTTGTAGAAGAACAGTCGGTTTTTATAAACTGGCTTGATATCACTTATAAAATCATGCTCGCTGACGGTCCAGTGTTTTATAAACTGGATGTAAGCTACCTTCCAGCCAGCACCAAGTGCACGGACAGTCAATCCCAGGCTGGCGCTGGTTTTACCCTTGCCTTCGCCGGTGTAAACCACTACCACAGACTGCTTTGTCTTGAAATCTTCGAATGCCATCAGCTAAGTATTGCTCAAGACGTGGCTTCTTTCAATTTTTATTCTACAACGTCGGTTTCTTCGAACTGGATGGCTGTCATAAGCGTTGCCTTAAGTATTTCGCCACGTTTTTCGTCGTCAACAATCTTGTCTTCCTTCAATCGGTCAAGTAGCTTGATAAGACGTGGCTGCCGGCTTATTAAGGTATCATAAAGATCTGGCATTATGTCACTTAGTTTGGATTTCAGATCCTCGTCAAATGCCGCCTGGACAAGGTTGCCCACAGTTTGTTCGTAAGCTGGCTTAAAGACTGCGTCCTCCAAGCTACCGCGCGCGCCTTCTATAATTCTGCGCACAAGCTCTTCTTTTTTTGTAAAGAATTTCTGTTCAGAATCCAGTGGACTCAGCCTAAACTCTTCAAGATCGATCTTTTCAACGTCCGGTAATGGCTCTTTTGGGTCAAAAAAAGGCCGCTCTGGGCCTTCGTTATTTTGGATAACCTCCAAACCAGGCCCACTATCTGGTGTTTTATGCATGATTGGATCGCGTTCTTGGGCGTTCATAGTATCCTCCAACTACTAAAATTATATGTGGATAAATACCAAAAATCAACAGATTGTTACATCTGTGATAAACATCACAGTAAACTCTTATGTTAGTTTTTTGTTTTTGAGAGAGCGGCGTCGATCCTGGGTCTATCGAACCCAACTATGATCGTGCCATCGATATCTATCACTGGGATGCCCATCTGGCCAGAAAGTTTTATGGATTCATTAGCGTTGGCTACGTCAGTCTCAACGTTCTTGTCGGTGTACTTAACGCCAAGCTTGTCAAAATACTGCTTGGCCATGTGGCAGAAGGCGCACCAGTCAGCTGAATATATAGTTATCATAAGGCTAAATTATAACATGCTAAACTAGAGTAAATGAGCAAGCAGTCAGCTGAATGGACACTATCTCGCGTATTACCTTACATCCTATTAGTTGGCGGCATTATCGGCATATTTTGCTCAGGTATGCTGACATTAGAAAAGATTGAGCTACTGAAACATCCTGCTGCTCAGCTAAATTGTGATCTCAACCCAATCGTGGCCTGTGGCCCAGTTATCAATAAGCCGCAAGCTTCAGCTTTCGGTTTCCCTAACCCATTCATTGGCTTGGTTGGTTTTGCAGTCGTCGCTACCATTGGCGCAGGACTATTAGCTGGCGCGACGTTCAAGCGTTGGTTCTGGCTGGGTCTACAGATCGGTGCTACATTTGGGGTTGGCTTTATCACTTGGTTACAGTTCCAGAGCATTTTCCGCATCGGCGCTCTCTGTCCATACTGCATGGTAGTTTGGGCTGTCACCATTCCTATCTTCTGGCATACATTGCTCTATAACCTAAGACAGAAACACATCAAACTACCTAAAAAGTACGACTCAATTGTTGGTTTTGTCCAAGGCCATCACATTGATCTTCTAATTGTCTGGTACTTGCTGATTATTGCAGTCATCCTGCAACATTTCTGGTTCTACTGGTCGACGTTGGTCTAGAAAAGCCTCAAACGGGTTGCGAGCCCTGTTGATTAATTGATATACTGCAGTTACCAATGGGTGAAAAAACTGTTAATAAAGCTACTGCCCCTGTGGCTCAAGATAAACTTGATGAGTCATTGGCCATGTTTGCCCGCAAACAATTCTTTAGCGCCGCCGTAAATATGGGCTGGCAATTGGCACTAACAATAATTGTACCGGTGATTATCGGCGTTAAGCTGGATGATCATTTCCATAGTTCCCCATCCTATACCTTGGCGGCACTAGTCCTAGCCGTCGGTGGTGCGGTTGTGGTTGTCGCGGCAACGCTCAAGCAAGTTGCTCGTGATCAAGCCGAGCATAAGCAAGGTGGTAAAGTATGATTCTAAGCAGATTTGCAGCTGAGTCTGGCCCGGTTGTTCACATTGCGCCAACTGGTTTATTTGATTTCCACGGTGTAACTATCACCAATTCGATGGTTTTTACCTGGATTTGTTCGCTGCTAATTATAGCCGTGCTGGTATATGTGGCCCGACGGTTGACGCTGCGGCCCAAGGCTGGCTTTAGCCAGATTGTAGAAATAGGCACTGACTTCATAACCAATGTTTTGGAAGGCAGCCTAGGCGACCGTGATAAAGCCCTAAAATATGCGCCTTATTTTGTGACTATCTTTTTCTTTGTGGCGCTCAGCAACATCTTGGGCCTATTACCTGGAGTTGGTGAAGCCTTTACTTATCACGGCGCGCCAGTCTTTAGAGCTTTCACAGCTGATTTAAACGGCACCTTAGCAACGGCAGTAATCTCAATGGTTTTGATTCAGTATTTTGCTATTCGCGAATCGGGTCCCATCAAACATTTTCGGCACTATTTTGCCGGCAAACTCTGGAACCCGCTGACCTACCTGATTGGTGTCTACGAAGTTTTCAATGAACTAATTCGCGTTTTTAGTCTGGCACTCAGGTTGTTTTTGAACATTGCTATTGGCGAAATCATTATTTCGGTGTTTTCATATCTCGGTAAGTTTGCCGCACCTCTGACATCTTTCCCGTTTCTGTTTTTAGAATTGGGCGTGGCTCTGTTGCAGGCCTATATTTTTGTTATGCTATCTGTGACCTATCTTTCACTGGCTATCAGTCATGGCCATGAAGAAGATGAGGCTTTGGAGCACACAGCCGAGCAGATGAAGGCGACGTCATGAAATTAATAAGTAGGAGGAGATAAAATGCTCTATTTAGCAGAATTAACAGGTAACGTTGAGGTCGTAGGTAAAGGTCTCATGCTGGGTGCCGGTATGATTGGCCCCGGTATTGGTGTCGGTCTGATCGGTAACGCTTTCATGAATGCCGTTGGTCGTAACCCCGAGTCAGCCAAATTCCTAGGCCAGATCTTGGTCTTTGTGGCTATCGTTGAGCTGATGGCTCTTCTAGTCTTTGCTTCCCTCTTCATTATCAAGTAATTTAAGAAGGATATAGATGATTCCATTTGTATTTGCAGCCGAAGCCAGTACTACGGGCATAGGTGCTCTGGGTATCAGCCCCAGCGCTTTTATTATTCAGCTACTCAGTTTCGTGATAGTTTTTCTGCTTCTCAAGCGCTATGCCTTCAAGCCAATTATCAAACTTTTGGAAGAGCGCCGTAAAACAATTGACAACGGTGTCAAAATGGGCCAACAACTAGAGCGCGAAAAGGCCAAGCTGGACGAACAAGCCAAACAGATTGTTCGCGATGCCCGCTCTGAAGCCGACAAAATTGTCGCTACCGGCCATAAAGAAGCCCGGGAACTCGTCCATGAAGCCGAAAAATCCGCTAGCCTCAAAGCCGATGACATCCTAGCTCAAGCTCAGCTGAAGATTAGCGATGAAACCGAACATGCCCGCCGCAAACTCGAAAAAGACATGGCGGTATTAGTGTCTGACGCCACTGAGGCAATCGTAGGTGAAAAAATTGACGCCAAGAAAGACAAGGCCTTGATAGAAAAAGCTATGAAAGGCCGCAAGTGAAGATAAGCCGTAGTCATCTCGCCGAGGTTATTGCTGAACGCACTCTAACAGTCGGCAGCTCCAAAAAGCTGGCTCAGGAAATCGCTGCCTATTTATTAACTGAGTCACGAACGGCTGATTTAGAGCCACTAATGCGCGATATCCTGGAATACCGAGCCGAGCACGGCCAAGTCGAAGCTACAGCTGTCAGTGCCTTTGCCTTGAGCGATGAGGTCAAACAAGAACTAAAAAGTTTGGTTAAATCCGAGTACCCTAAGGCGAAAGATGTCCAATTACACGATGAGTTGGACAGCAAAACGGTTGGTGGCGTCCGGCTGGACTTGCCCAACGAGCAATTGGACCTAACTATCAAAGCTAAGCTGGCTAAGTTCAAGCAATTCGTCGGGGGAGCGTCGTAATGGGCGAAGTTTCCATCCAAGATCTATCCAATGACATTCGGACAGCCATTGCTGAGCTCAAAAAGCGTCCAGAGATTGAGCAAGTTGGCATTGTTACCCGCGTTGGTGACGGTGTGGTCTGGATTTACGGCCTGACTCGCGCCGGTTATAACGAAATGATCTCTATCGAAACTACCAGCGGTACTACCCTGACGGCCTTTGCCTTCAACTTGGGCGAGGATGAAATCGGCGCCGTCTTGCTAGGTGATGATACTTTGATCAAGGCCGGTGCCACCGCCAAGCTGACCGGTAAAGTCCTAGAAGTGCCAGTCGGCCCAGAAATGGTTGGCCGCGTGGTTGACCCGCTGGGCAATCCACTGGATAGCAAAGGTCCAATCAAAACCAAGCTGACTAGCCGTGTTGAGCAAACTGCACCTGGTGTTTTGGACCGCAAAAGCGTGCATGAGCCGCTAATGACCGGCATCACCGCCATTGACGCCATGGTGCCGATCGGCCGTGGCCAGCGCGAACTATTAATCGGTGACCGACAGACTGGTAAAAGCGCCATTGCCATTGACACTATGATCAACCAGCATCGCCAGAAAACTGGTGTTATCAACATCTACGTAGCCATCGGTCAGAAGCTCAGTAAAGTTGCTCGTTTGGTTGAGCGTCTGCGCCGCGAAGGCGTTATGGATCAGACCATCGTGGTGGCAACTAGCGCCGCTGACCCTGCATCACTCCAGTATCTAGCGCCCTACGCTGCAACGGCCATGGGCGAATATTTCCGCGACAACAAACAACACGCCCTAATTATTTATGATGACCTGTCTAAGCACGCCGCGGCTTACCGCCAGATGTCCTTGCTACTGCGTCGTCCGCCAGGTCGTGAGGCGTATCCAGGAGACGTCTTTTACTTGCACTCACGCCTATTGGAGCGTTCATCAAAATTATCTGACAAACTTGGCGCCGGTAGCCTGACTGCCCTACCGATTATTGAAACCCAAGCCGGTGATATCAGCGCCTACATTCCAACCAATGTTATTTCTATCACTGATGGCCAGATATTCATGGAAACCAACTTGTTCTACCAAGGTATCCGTCCGGCTATTTCGGTTGGTTTGAGTGTCTCGCGTGTTGGTGGTAATGCCCAGACTAAAGCCGTCAAAAGCGTGGCTAAGTCCTTGCGTATTGAGTTGGCGCAGTTCCGTGAGTTAGCGGCTTTTTCTCAGTTCTCTACCGATCTTGATGCCGAAACGCGTCACCGCATTGAACGCGGTCAGCGTTTAACTGAGCTGCTCAAACAGCCGCAGTATAGCCCTTATGCAATTTGGCAGATGTACGCTACTTTGCTGGCGGCTACTTCTGGTGCATTTGACCAAGTACCATTGGACAAGATAAAGCTGGCCGAAGCCAACCTGCTGCGCGAACTCAAACACGACCAGCCTAAAATGGTTGAAAAGATCAATTCAGGCGATGAGCCGGACGACAAAACCAAGCAGAAAATAACCGATATGGCCAACAAGATCGCCGAAAGTTACAAACCAGCCGAAGTACCAGAAGTCAGTAAATCAGGGTCGGGAGAAGGTTAAATTTATGGTTGAACGCGCACCCGAACAACAAGAAGCTATGGATCAATTGATCCAAGGTCAAGAAACACAATTCTCTGATTATTTTGGTGCTATGGATCACGATAGATTCATCGACCAAGGAGTTAGTATTTTCCGTAGTGCTGCTGAAGGAATAGCTACAGTCAACCCTGAGGCAGATGCATCGGTCAAGACCCTACTAGAAGCTGTCATAAAAGCTGAGGCCCCAAAACCATCGCTTTTCGGCGCACCGCGGACTGAAATAGCTTGGCGAATGTATACAGCAGAACTTATCCGTCGAATTTCAGAAAACAAAAACGTTGATTTTCGTGAAATAAAACCAATTGAACCAGTACCGGTTTTGCCCTATGAGTGTGATTCTTGGAATGACGACATTATTGCTAGTGAACTAACTAATGCCGTACAAGAAGCTGAACGGCTCAAAGAAAACTTTAAACTCGGTGGTCCGCACTACATCGCCACGCTTGGCCATGAAATTGCAAACCAGTGGTATGCGGTTTTGGTAAAGACTGTGCCAGTTGGTTTGCACCAAGAACGCGCTCAGGCTGCTTCAGATGTGGCTCTCAAATACGAAACAGTTTTCAATAAAATGGTGCAACAAGATAGCGGTGAAGTATTGAGAGAGGGTTTAAGTGACCATGATTTTTCCCACGTTGTAGAGTTCATTGCCGAGAGAGCTGCCATAGTTAACGATACATGGATAGATTGGAGTCCCGTCAGTGGCTAATACGATTACTCTCAAGCGTCGGATTGGCTCGGTAAAGAATACCAAGCAAATTACCAAGGCCATGGAACTGGTAGCCGCCAGCAAAATGCGTCGAGCCCAAGAGTTTGCTCACCAAGGCCGGGCCTACCGTCAGGCGGCTCATTCCCTCCTAACGCGTCTCAGTAAAATCACTGAAGTCGATGAGCACCCCTTGTTTGTAAAACGACCAGTAAAGACCCGCCTTTACGTCATGATCACTAGCAACCGTGGACTGGCCGGGGCCTATAATGCCAATATTATTCGTATGCACACCAAGGCTCTACAGGCAGATAAAGCTGCTGGCATTAAAAGCTGGGTCGTAACCATCGGCAAACAAGGCGCCAACTTTATCCGCCGGGTGGAACATGCTGATCTGTATGCCGCCTTCACTGAAATCCCTGACCACCCAAGCGCCAATGATGTCCGGCCAATCCTCAACACCATAGTTGACCTCTACGCCTCTAAACAAGTTGATGATGTTCAATTGCTGTACACCGAATTCAAAAGTAATCTGGTTCAAGAAGCTACTCAGCTCTCCATTCTACCCGCCCAATATCAAGAGCAGGAAGCCGCCGAGAGTCCAGCTATGCAATTAGGCAGTGTTACGTTTGAGCCGTCTATAGAGGCAGTACTGGACAATGTGGCTGAACGTTTGATTGAGGTTCAGATTTGGCAGGCATTGCTAGAATCGATTGCTTCAGAACATTCCATGCGCATGATCGCTATGAAAAACGCGACTGATAATGCGACGGACTTAATAGACGACTTGACGCTTGCCTTTAACACCGCTAGGCAAGCCGCTATCACCCAGGAATTAGCGGAGATAACAGGTGGAGCGGAGGCAATCCAATAATGGGTAAAATGAGTCGTCCAACGTCAGGATCTCATGCAGTCGGTGATATTTATGCTTATTGCATGCCACCAGAAGAAGAACTGGTTGAAGCAGCACTGATTAATGCTAGCATTACTGAAGATGACCCCAGTTATTTGATTGCACGAGTTGTTGCTAAGGGGATGATACGGGTCATGAATAAAATATATTCAGATTCAGGACCATCTGCGGAATATGGCAGACCACTCTATGTAACTAATTTAGATGAGTCAGGTAATGTAATAGGATTCGACTATCAACCACTAATGGTCCAAGAATTAGCGGGAATAACCGGTGGTGCGGAGGCAATCCAATGAGCGAAATAGTGCAAGTTGTATTTGACGAAACTGCCTATCCTCATCAGCTAGAAGTCACTGATATCCACGAGGCTTATTGGCAACATCTAGGCACTGAACTTTTTGACATAGAGGAACTGTTAGAATTAGAAAGCATAGGGGGCTAGGAATGGCGACAACAACTAAGGTAAAACTAGAGCACGGTAAAATCAGCCAGATTGTTGGTGTGGTGGTAGATATTGAATTCCCTGTCGATAAACTGCCAGCTATTTATAACGCCCTTAACGTCAAGCTAGATGAACGTAGCCTAGTTTTGGAGGTTGCCCAGCACTTAAGCGAATCCGCTGTCCGGGCCGTAGCTTTAGGCTCGACTGATGGACTCGAACGTGGCGCAGAAGTTGTAGATACTGGCGAGGCCATCAGCGTACCAATTGGCGAAACAACATTGGGTCGAATGTTCAACGTTACCGGCCAGCCGATTGACGGCAAAGCCGACAACTTCAAGGACCGCGCCCCGATCCACCGCAATCCGCCGACTCTGAGTGAACAGTCTAGCAGCGTCGAAATCCTGGAAACTGGCATCAAAGTCATTGACCTAATTGCTCCCATCACCAAGGGTGGTAAGGTCGGCTTGTTCGGTGGTGCCGGAGTTGGCAAGACGGTGCTTATTACCGAGCTAATCAACAACATCGCCAAATTCCACAAAGGCTTTTCTGTCTTTGCAGGTGTTGGTGAGCGCACCCGTGAGGGCAATGACCTATATCACGAAATGGCCGAATCCGGCGTCTTGGATAAGACAAGCCTAGTTTTTGGCCAAATGAATGAACCGCCAGGCGCGCGTTTACGCGTGGGCTTGTCCGGCCTAACTATTGCCGAAGGTTTCCGTGATAAGGGCAATGACGTCTTGTTATTCATCGACAATATCTTCCGCTTTACCCAGGCCGGCGCTGAGGTGTCTGCCTTGCTTGGTCGCTTGCCTTCAGCCGTTGGTTACCAGCCAAACCTAGCCCAAGAAATGGGCGCCTTGCAGGAACGCATCACCTCCACCCGTAAAGGTTCGATTACTTCTGTCCAAGCCGTCTATGTCCCGGCCGATGACTTGACTGACCCTGCCCCAGCCACGACCTTTGCCCACCTTGACTCTACGATTGTGTTATCACGTGCTCTAACTGAGCTTGGTCTGTACCCAGCGGTTGACCCGCTAGACTCAAGCTCAACCATTCTTGATCCAGAAATTGTGGGTGAAGAACATTACGAGGTCGCTCGTGAAGTTCAACGCATCCTGCAGCGCTACAAAGATTTACAAGACATTATCGCTATCCTTGGCATGGAAGAATTGTCGGATGATGACAAACAGACTGTGTCCCGGGCACGCAAGATCCAGCGCTTCCTAACCCAGCCATTCTTTGTGGCTGAAGTCTTCATCGGCAAACCTGGTAAATACGTACCGTTAGCTGACACTATTGCCGGCTTCAAAGAAATCCTTGACGGCAAACACGACGACAAGTCTGAGTCCGCCTTCTATATGAAGGGTGATATCTCAGAAGTCAAAGAGGAAAAGTAATGGAAAAGTCATTAGACGGAAAGGTGGTGACTGATTTACTTGAACGGCTTTTTGGCCCAGAATACCCTACTCCAGAAAATAGCCAATTGGTAAATCCCGTAAGAACTGCGGTGGAAATTGCTATGGAAAAGGAATTTGGCGAGCAGCCTAAGGCTGGAGCGACTAATGATTCACTTTGATCTTGTAACCCTGGATGGCGTCAAATTCTCTGACGACGTTTATGAGATTATCTTGCCAACCATTGAGGGCCAGATTGGCGTCATGCCCGGGCACATGCCCCTCATCAGTGCCGCCACTCACGGCATAGTCAATGTCCGCCGACAACCCCATGACAAAGACGACCAGATGGAACATTTCTATATCAGTGGTGGTGTCATTGAGGTTGGCGACAATAAATTGAGCCTGTTAGTTGATGAAGCCGACCATGCCGATGACATCAATGAAACCGAAGCTCAGAAAGCTCATGACCTAGCACTAAAAATGAAGGCTGAGGCCAAAGATCAGGTTAGCTTAGAGCACGCCCAAAGCTTGGTTGACCGCCAGGGTGTTAGGCTGCAAGTGGCTGGCCTGAAACGCCGCCACCGTAAACTCTAAATTAAAGCACTTGCTTTCTACAACTGAGAAGATATATCATTAGCTCATAACTAAGTGGAGGAGTCCCATGTTTGGACAAAAAAAGATTGCCATGATCGTGGCAGAGTTTGTAGGTACGTTTAGCTTAGCCAGTGTCGTATTGGCCATGACGGGAAGGACAAGTTTCCCATACTTTGAAGCGATTGCAGCCGGTGTCACGTTAGGTTTGTTCACGTTGCTAATGTCGGCTGATGACTGGGCACTGTTAAACCCAGCGACAACCATAGGACTGTGGACACTTAGAAAAATTGAAACAACCAAGGCTGTCGTGGCTATCGCTGCTCAGTTCTTGGGTGGTGCCGTGGCTTGGCGACTTAACGAATATCTTCTAAACACCACATTAAAAAACACTGCCAACACCAAGTTTGATTGGCGAGTGTTTGTAGCAGAAGCCGTCGGTACATTCCTATTCACCTACGGTGTAGCAGCGGCTATCTATCGTGGCTTTAAAGGTCACGAACGAGCTCTTGCGGTTGGTGCCAGTCTGGCCGTTGGTATCTTGGTAGCTAGTTTTGCCAGCAATGGCCTGCTTAACCCAGCTGTCGCGCTTGGCATTCACTCTTGGAGCTTTGTCTATGTTGCGGCTCCAATCTTGGGTGCGGTTGTTGGTATGAACGCTTACGCCCTGCTAAATGCACCTTTGCCTAAGTCAATTGCCAAAAAACGCAAATAGTCTAGCCTAAACAAGAGGGTGTTGACAGTTCCGATGGTCCTTGCCGGGCTTGAAGCTGTTTGCTCTAATACCATCAGCTACTTTACTAAGACGATCCAACATTGTATCTAAACTACGTTGAGTCTTCTTGACGCTACCCTGGAGATCAGTGTCAACAAAGTCCAAGGTCATTAGTGCCGGGAGCTGATGGTGTAGATGCTGCCAAGCCAGCGCATAGAGCGTCAGCTGCTGGCTAGCCACCGCCCTACTTTTGGCTTGCTCGCTGGACTTGACGCTTGAGCCGGTTTTGTAGTCAACTATTTCTACACTTTCATTCAATGGGAAAACAGCGTCAAACCGACCGCGGATAGTCAGCTTTTGGTCATCTAGGCTACACTCAAAACTATCTTCGATGCCAAGTGGCACACGTTGACCTAGCTTGACTCGCTTATAGTAGTTTTCCAGTGTAGTTTTGGCTTGCTTGATAGCGCGCAGCTTGTGTCCTTGGCTTAGATAGCCTTGGTTTGGCCAATTGGCTGCCAATTTTTTCTGGAGTTCGCTCAATTTGATTAATTTGCCAGCTAACAAACTGCTGTTGATGTCCTCGATTAGTTGGTGCATGAGAGAGCCATATTCCAGTGTGGCGCTGGGCGGCGAAGGCACCGCCAGAACGTAACGATAGTAGAACTCCAATGGACAGTCCAAATAAGTCTGGATCTGGCTAATAGTCAACCTGACCTTGTCGCTGTCTAGAATAGTTTTAGGTATAGAGACAGCCTGGTTAGCTGCCAAGCCATAGCCTTCGGCTTGGATGAGGTTTAGCTTGCTCTTAACTTTTGGCGATTGGCTGTTTTGATCACCGAAAGCTTCACTTAAAAAGCGTGATGGTTTGCGGCTAGTGGCACTATTATGATGCGCAGCGTGCGTCAAAATCAGCTGATCTTTGGCGCGGGTCATCGCCACATACATCAAGCGACGCTCTTCAGACAAATGACTATCGGCTGGGCTCAGGATGCTGGCTCGCAGTTTGTCTGGTAGTTCAATGCCACGGCTGCTTTCTCTAAGTGGGAACGACCCCTCGGTGCAATCGGCAATATAGACAGTTGACCACTCCAGGCCTTTAGCGCTGTGGATAGTAAGCAAATTAACAGTCCGTCCGCTTAGATCTAGGGTACCGTCGTTAGTCCCTAGACCCTGTGCCATTAGGGCGGGTAACGCCGCCACATACTGCACTGTGCTAGGTTGCAGAGCTATGCGTTCAAAATCTTTAAAACTATGAAATAGCTCCGACAGCCTAGTGCCAGCTGTTGAAATCTGCGGATCGGTCGCACTCAGTTGATATAGACGGTCTTTGAAGCCACTTTGGTCAAATATTTCGTAAGCCATTTCGCCCACACTCAAGATCCCAAGTCGGCTTTGCCATTTTTTGATTCGATCAACAGCTTGCTTAAAAGCTTGGTGCTCAGAAACAGTTGATTGCAAAATGATGTCCACTAACGGCGCGTGTTCAGCTCTAGCAACTCTAAGCAAGTTACTTAACGGTGCGGCCGGCAGATTAAACAAGGCACCAGCCAGCGTGTGATAGAGACTAACGTTGTCTTTTAGGTCACAAATCGTCCGCAGCGCCTCCAAGAGTGCCCTAACTGACGCATCCTGGTACAGGTTGTAGCGTTGGCCAGCTAGCGTGTATTCGATCTTGACGTAATCAAGGTAGACTTGTAGTTTACGAATAGTGTCATTGCGCCGTGCCAATACGGCAATAGCGCCAGGTTCTTCACCAGCCTTGAGTCTTCGACCAATATCATCGGCAATCCATTGCAATTCTTCGTCTAAACTATCAAACAAATTGATTTGTGGCTTAACGCCGCGTAACTTGCTTTTGAGGTGTTTGTTGATGTGTAGCTGCTCTTCAAGCCGGTGTGGATTATTGTGCTGGATCAGCCGATAAGCCGCGTCTAAGATCTGCTGACTTGTACGGTAATTCTCGACTAGAGTTATTTCCAGCGTTTTAGGATAGCGTTTTTTGAAGTCTAGAATATTAGCCAGCGTGGCGCCGCGCCAACCATAAATACTCTGGTCGTCATCGCCAACTACAAACAGATTTTGTTTGCCAGCTACAAGATCAATAAAAACCGACTGCATGCGGTTGGTGTCCTGAAATTCATCAACTAAAACAAATTCATAGTTTGCTTGCACTTCTTTTTGAATGTTTGGTCGGTTCTCGAACAAATCTATCATCAAATAGAGCTGATCGTCGTAGTCGATGACGTTGGCCGTGCGACAAAGCTGCAAATATTTACTAAAAGCTTGAGCTAGTTCCTGGTGTTTTAGTTTGTCTAGCTTCTCAGCACCGTCACCACTAGGCATCTGTTCGACGTATTTGTTATAGGCAGCCGGCGTGATAACGTTTTGTTTAAGCAACGAAAAGTAGTTAGCAATATCACTGAGCGGGCCGTCTGGGTTGGAAACCGGCGAAAAATAATCAAGCCCTAGCTCGTCCAGGCGTTCACGTAAGAATACGATCTGGCCGCTGTCACTCATCAGATTAAAACTGCGACTCAAACCAATATCGGCTGCATAGCGGCGTAGCAGGCTCTCGCCAAAGGCGTTAAAGGTCATAATTGGCATCTGGATTTCATAGCTATCAAGTGCTTGGTTAATCCTGTCTAGCATTTCAGCCGCAGCTTTCTCAGTGAAAGTTAGAGCCAGAAGTTTCTTTGGGTCGTTCCCTTCTCTTATAAGTTTGACGACTCGCTCAACGATGACGCGTGTTTTACCAGTGCCGGCTCCAGCCACCACTAAAATAGGGCCTTTGCCAGCTTGTACCGCCCGACGTTGAGAATTATTGAGCTCCGCGTACTTCTTAAAAGAGTTATGCACAGCTATATTGTAACCCGGCTCTTGTCTATCAGGCAGTAGTAGAGGTATGCTTTAGCTATAATCAAGGAGTGGAGCTATGTTAGCCGTAAAAAAAGCTGAAGACACTATTGGTGGCCTTATGAAGGGTTTGCCTAATTTGCCAGAGAGTTCTAAGGAAAGCTTAGTCAAGGCCTGGCCTTGGATTGCCCTGGTTTTTGGTATCTTACAAATTCTGGTGGCTTGGGGACTTTACGGAGTCATCAGCCTAGTTAACAGGGTTTCAGACATAACTAATACGTATTCTATCTATGTTACAGGCCAGACTGCTGGTTTGAGTGGCTTGGATAAAACTTTGATATATCTAGGAGTAATAGTGCTGTTAGCGGATGGTGTCATCCTACTACTAGCCTATCCAAAATTAAAAACCCGCTCAAAAGCTGGTTGGCATTTGTTGTTTTTGGGTGCCTTATTGAACCTGGGCTACGCCGTTTTGTCTATCTTTATCCGCGACCGTGGAGTTGGTAGTTTCATTTTTAGTGCTATTGGATCGGCAGTTGGTTTCTACTTACTATTCCAGGTTCGTGCAAAGTACACCAAGTAACACAAACAAATTACAGTTTCTTGTCTAGGATAATGGGCAAACTAGGTTTTGGTGTAGTTAGAGTGGTTTCATTCCCACAGTTCACTAACGATATGCAGGTAGAATTTTTAGCGACAGGTTTTGGCGCTGGACTACTGAAGATCCCTAGAGTCTTTGAAAGTGTAAGTACATTGTCAAAACGGTAATCCGGCGCCGACAAATTACTATCATGAATGTTGATATATATCAGCGCGTCATAACCGTAATCTTTGTAATGTTCAACTCCGTCAATCAGTAGTTGGCGCTGAAAGTCGGGGTCAGCGTTGCCAACACCATATTCGGTTATCCAAACTGGTTTTTCATAAACATGCAGCCAGTTTCTATAGGTAGTGAGTTCATAAAAGGATGGACGATAATCACCGTTCCAATAGCGGTCATAGAGCAAAGTAGAGCCAACCACATCAACCACGTCAGCACCAGGATAATAAAGTGGGGCTGCTGAATTGCCGGCCGGCGACCAAACCCAACGCAGATTATCCATGTTATTTTGCCTGGCTAACTCTACAACATGACGATAGGCTGCGATGTAATCAGCCGGGTCTTGTACGCCCCAAGGAAAAACATCCGACAGATCCATCTCATGGGCAAAGCGTACATAAACCGTGCCTTGGCTGTCTGCCATCAGGCCGAGCATTGTTAGTAATCTTTCATCGTAAGCACCACGACTTATATCCTTCAATAATACCGCACCATCAGCGACGCCTTTGGGCTCTAGGGTTATCAGTGGCACTGCACCAACGCGCTTAGTGATCAGCAACTCTTCGGCCAAGTGTCTATTTTCGCGCCAGTCTACAAATGTCTCACGGATATATGGTTTTTGGCTGGGAACGACAGTATCCTGACTGTAAACCCCTATGGATGGTGTTTGGGCCGGCTGTTCAGCTATAAGCTGCTTAGAGGAAAGCTCAGCAACTATCTCCTGATAGCTTAGTGACTGTGGTGGCAAGCTGCTAATATCGCTTTGATTTTGCGTGTTAGATGATATATCAGCATAGATGATTTGCCTAGCTGATGATATCGATGAAGTAAAAGCCAGCGACACCACCACCAGTACGGCAGTCACTGCTGCCATCGGCTTTAGCCAATAGCGCACGAACAATTGAGGCTTAAGCTTTATCTTTTTGAGTTGGCTATGAAGATCGGCCAAACAGACACCAAGCATAGAAAACGCGCTAATGCTGGCAAAGGTCATTAATCCCCATGTGGTTTTGACGCCAGCCGTGTTGGCGGCGAACAATATAGCCAAGGCACTACTCAAGCTTAACAGTAAGAAAGGCCTATAAAGTCTGATAGTTGGTATTACCTTCAGGCGCTTACCCTTGGGTGTAATCTGATAAGGTTTTGTTCTCCCTAAGGCGGCAGCAGTCACGGCCTTGAGAATTATCGGCCAACTGATTAGCTGCAACACCATGCTACGCCAGCTCAGACGTACTTTGCTCTGCTGGGTGAGTGGCTTGCCTGCCCACCACACTAGCCAGGTGGCAGAAAACAGTGGTAAACACCTAACTAGAAAATCCCTACCCGATATCTGAACCGCTGATGTATTAAAAAATAGACCTATAATTGGTATCGCGAATAATATCAGAGCTGACAATGCCCAAATAGGGTACCAGCTCTGCATGAATAAGAACTGCAGTTTGTGTTTGGTTGTCATATTACGCAAATGTCGATAACTATATGTCTTAAATATCTGGAACATACTAAAAGCCCAAGCATATTGTTGGGCGAGATAGGCGCTCAACGTTTCTGGACCGTCGCCGATGGCTATAATCTCAGGCAGGTATACACCTTTCCAGCCGTGAGAAACCAAGGCCAAGGTGTTCAAATGGTCTTCGGCTCTGGTCTGCTGGAAGCCACCAATCTGTCTGATGGCGTCCATCCGGAAGGTGGTGTGTGAACCTATAATGACCGGTGCTTCGGCGTTTCCATAGAAGCCCATCTGCAACGGTCCTTGCAGGCCTCGCTCTTGTTCGGCTGACCCTCTTGCTATCCAATGGCCTAGGTTGCCATAAACCGACGGCGCTTGTACCCAACCGACGTGTTTGTCCCTGAAATGGCCCAAGGTTTTGTCCAGATAATTAGACGAGGGTATATGGTCGATATCAAGCTGGACAAAGAAATCATACTTGCGCCTTTTCACCTTGTCTAACCAGGCGTTTATATTGCCCGCTTTTGTCTTGGCTTTAAAGGGGTAGTTGTCTTGATTATATTTAAAGATTCCTTTGCGGCTGAAATATTTTACGCCGTAGCGTCTAGCCAGTAGTTTTATGTCTGGGCTATTACCCTCATCTAGTATCCAGCTATCATGCGGATAGGTTATAGCTGCCATAGCTTGTAGCTGCCGTTCTATGATCTCTTTTGATTCTTCGGATGGGACACAAGGTGTTATTACCGCTACTTTTTTACCCAGCAACGGGCGACGTTTTTTAGGATATTTAGCCTTTAGAATTAAAAAGAGGTAGCTGCTTGGTATCAACATGTACTGATAGAGCAAAGCGATTGTCAACGGAAAATAAAGCTGCGGCGTAAGTATAGTGCTGGCTCTTAGCCACCATGACCACAGCCAAACTGTAGCGGCTAACCAAATAGGTAAAATTAGAAGCGCACGTCGCGTCGAAGGCAACATGCGCCCTCCACGCGTAAACATATCATTATTATACAAAGAAATACGATAAAAAGCAAATATAGTTTATATTTGATTTAGTCGGCGAAGAAAATGACTAACTAGGCAGCTTTACCGCTGATTATTTGGTAGTCTGAGTCTACGCGTATTGGCCGAGGACTTGCCAGCAGTACCGTTCGCAAACAGGTGTCAGTATAAGCTAGCCCATTAGCCAGTTTTCTGTCGATCGTCTCCCCCACCAGTAGTTGTAACCCAGCCTCAACCAGTGAAGGCCTAACAATATCACCGTCGAGCGTTTTGTATAAATCAAATTGGGTGCGGTGCGCATTGAGCATTATTTCTTTACTACCGGGTTTATCTATCCAGATTGTATAAGCAAACATTTTCTTGTAGACGTTTTCAAATTTTCGGGGCAATACCGCCTCGGCCCGCTCCGAGGTTAGGCCGGCATGCAGCGGTGGCGGTGGGATAACTTCTTTTTCCAAGACGTCAGAACAAAATCTGGCGATGTGTTGTTGATCTCGGTGCATTATTAGCTTGTTGTCATGACCACTTAAGGCGGCCGCAAATATAAAGGCTGGTTTGCCGACCCTTATGACTTCATCAAGCGCATCAAGCAGTTTTTCTTGGTTCCAATGGCTGGCGCTGAACATGGCTGTTATGGCGTCGGCTGAATTATCCTCCAATGGGATGGCGTCGGCTGTGGCTTCGTAGAGTTCAATGCCAGGTAATATTCTGCCATCTTTGTGCTCCTGATCGTACTGCTGATATGACAAATCATTAAACTGGGCTGTATTGGGATCAATGCCTTTTAATTGACCCTTATGCCCGGCAACTTGCCAGAGTTCTAGGAACCTCGGGTATGAGCAACCTATATCGACAATCGTGTCGGTGTCTTTTATGCCGGCATATTGCAAAGCTTGAATAACCTCTAGATCATAATCTGGCGTTGGCAAACCTGACTCTACACATTCATACACCTTCTGTCTAAGATCAACTTTTGTTTTGCCTATATTGTTGTAGTGCCCGCCCAAATCACTCAAGTCAACGTAAGTTTCAAGTTCAGGCTCTCTTTCACTCACAATAGTAGTATTATCCACAATAATATGTTTATTTGTCAATTATGCGTTTACTTGCAGATTTTGATATTCCTGAGATAATAAATAGGTATGAACTACAACTGGTTAGACTCACCGCTCTGCCAGTTGCTCTTGGGCGGCAAACGCCTTATCTTGCCCAAGGGCCAAGTTATTAATGCGCTTGGTGATAGTACGCAGATTCATTTTATAAAATCAGGCTACATAAAACGTTATTTAATTACCAAAGAAGGTATGAAGGGTATCCAGGTCATCTATGGGCCAAATGACGTCTTTCCGCTGACCCCTGTTTTTAGGACGGTTTATGGGCTAAGTTTCTACAGTGGGCCGGAGCACTACTATTACGAATCAATGACCAAAATAGAGATTTATTCTGTTGAACAAGCCGCTCTGCAAGAGGCGCTGGCCGCTAATCCCCTAATTTATCAGGATCTGTTTTATGCCGCTGGGCTGCGCTTAAATTCGTATATTCACCGCTTGGAGAGTATGGCTCTTAGGGTAGCTAATAGAAAAGTTGCCCATCAGTTGGTTCACTTTGCTGAGATATTTGGCAAAAAAGACGATAAAGGCATAACTATCTTGGTGCCGCTAACCCATCAAAGCTTGGCCGATGTGCTAAATCTGGCCCGCGAAACAGTCACACATTGTTTAATACGCCTACAAGAACAAGGCCTAATCAAAATAGACAAGCAAATCACAGTTTTAGATATTGAGAAGCTTAAACAAGCTGCCCACTAAATAGACGCTAGCACTGTAGTATAATTAGCCAGTCTATGACAGAGAAAAAACCGAATTTACGGTTTTCGGTAGTGATCCCTGCTTTCAATGAGTCGGCCTACCTTGGGCGCGCACTAGAGTCCCTGAAGTTGCAGAACTATCCTCAGGATGATTTTGAGGTCATTGTAGTTGATAATAATTCAACCGATGACACGGCTTTGCTAGCTTCAAGGCTGGGTGCTAGAGTAGTTAGCGAGAAAAAGGTCGGCGTTTGCTCGGCCCGTCAGGCTGGAACCAAGGTTGCTAGGGGCGAAATCATCATCTCGACTGACGCTGACACTACCTTCCCCAAAAACTGGCTTGAGTTGTTTGATCAGGCTTATCAAAAGCATCCTAAAGCCATAGCCGTTTCTGGATCACTGCGCTTCCACCGGCCACCCATATGGGGATCATACATCTACCTGCTATTTGGTTTGGTTAGTTTATACCAACGCTTAACGCGACGAGTTTGGTACGTGTCGGCGTGCAATCTATCGTTCAAAAAATCTGCCTGGGAAGCGGCTGGTGAGTATAATACTTCCTTAACTCAGGCCGGCGACGAACTGGATCTGCTGAGGCGGCTAAAAAAACAGGGTCGGATTGTTTTCAAGAAAAAAATTCGGGTGGTTACCTCCAGCCGTCGCCTGCGCGAGGGCTTTTTGTATAATTTCATCGTTTCCTTGCTTCTCTTCTACTTAGGTGATTACTATTTAAGTCGCCTAACCGGGCGATCTATCTTGGGTTCCGTGCCTTCTATCCGGGAGAACGAACATTGGCAAACTTTCAAATCATACAGACGCCAGGCCGCCATGGTTACGGTATTTTTGCTAGCCGTATTTATATTTTTTGTCACCCAACCAGGTTTGATTCGTGACATTAGACATCGCCACCTACCAAATATTAATAAATCTATCCGGCAAACGACCGAAAAATGGCTGGATTACTTCTAATACCTGTAGCTCTAGGGCTTTTGTACTTGCTGTTTCTGGCGCCTTCTGGCAAAAGCTTTAGCAATAACCAAGTTGTGGCTCTGACTTTTGATGATGGGCCGAACAACGGCGACACTTTGAAGCTGCTAGAGATCTTAAAAAAGCACGACGTTTTGGCTACTTTCTTTTTGGTTGGAGATAATGCCCGCAAATACCCAGAAATCGTCAAACGTATTCAGGCTGATGGCCACACTATTGGCCTGCATTCTATGCGTCACGCCTTCAGGGATTATTTTTGGCCCGGTTATTTCCAACGTCAAATGCTGCCCGCTCAACAACTCGTAGTTAACATAACCAACCAAGATACTAAGCTGGTGCGTATGCCCTGGTTATTCAGAGCCCCGTGGCTGACACGTCAGGCTAAACACAATGGCTTCACGATTGTGCGCGGTGCGTTTGGAAGTAATTCGGAGGTTTTCCAACCTTCAGCCGCTAAAATGGCTGAAGCGTCGCTCAAGAAAGCCAAACCAGGCCTTATCTACATCTTTCACGATGGCTACAACGCCAAAGGCGGCAACCGTAACTCAACGGTTGAGTCAATTGATACATTGATCCCGGAGCTAAAAAAACACGGTTACAAATTTGTGACAGTTGATAAGTTGCTCGAGAGTTAAGCTACTTTTACGAATGTTGGCTGTCGAGGATGTGCTCAATTATAGCAGTGGTTGAAGCATGCTTGCCACTCTCAGCACGTGGCAGGACTATTTGTTTGGATTTGTCCAAGATCTTGGAGAACCGAACATCTTCACCGTCGGTCACATACAAGTCCGGCTTTAGGCTTGCAATGATATCTTCATATATTTTGGCTTCATTCTTACCAGGATCTATAAACACGTAATCCACTACTTTTAATGCATCAAGTATTTGGGCGCGGTCGTTTTCAGATATAATTGGACGTTTTGGCCCTTTGCGATCTTTGACCCTAGCGTCGCTACTAAGCATGACTACCACAACATCGCCGTAAGATTTAACTTTTTCTAGGTAGCGCAAATGACCGACGTGGAACAGATCAAATGTGCCACTTGTCAGTATGATCTTCTTGTCTTTATTCTGAGTGCGCATGTCAGCCAGATCACCTATAGCCACTATCATAAGCAAATCATACCATGAGTAATCTCATAAACCTTATGCTTGTGCTTCAAGTTTACGGCGTTTGGCGGGTGACATCATGGAAGTTGCCAGCTCCCAGTTGTCTTGCGCAGCTAGACAAATAATTGGGTCAATGTCGGTGTGACGGTTGCTTATACCGTCTAATACGGCTCCAACATAGTCTTGAGCCACGGATTCATGGAAAATTACAGCGCTAGTGTCAAAGTAGCCTTTTCCATTTATATCGTGTGACATGCGTCCAGACCTAAGACCAAGTTGATCAACCCAGTAACTGGCTGGACTATCGGGGTACCGCGCGGCTATCCATTGATACAAAAACTCACAGGCCACCCAGCCTTGCTGGTGCTTGAAACCAAGGGCTTCAGCCGATTGAGTCAGCGCTTTTGTGCCGATAAAATCACCAGTTTGTAGTAGTTCGTCACGCATTCCGCGCCACGCCATAAAAAGACCAGGTGCGTGTAGGGCCACACGGTCGTTGTCGTACCTCCACTCTGCCGTCAATAATTCCTCGTGAGGTGTTTCGGCTATGTAGTGCCGCATGCACAAATGAGCTACCTGGCGGGTTATATCATCCGTTTGAGACAAAGACTCTAAACAAGCTTGAACTTTATCGTTGCGCTCCGGTCTAGTATCTATTATGACCCTGGCAAATTGGTCTAAAATATCCTGCTCTACCAAAGTCAGCTTTTCTTTACCGTCCATCTTCTAAGTATTTCATGCCGAGAGAGTTTAAGCACAAGTACTAAACCGTTTGTTTTATAGTGAACCCTTACAAACATAATTTTGGTCAAGATCGGGGGTGAATTGACTCAGTAGAATCTCCCCACCTGTAAAACTTTTAGTTGCACACTTTTTTACCGCAACAGATTCATATTTGCTGCCTGTACCCACCCAAGCCGGATAACTATTACGCCAACTCCCTGTCAATAAATTCCATTGCCATAATGACGAATAAAAACCTATCCGTTTATTGCCGACGTAACCACTCATAGAGTCAAGCACGCCCTGCAAAGCAGCGCGGTTAAACTGAGCATTACTGTTCCAGCTATTTTCGGTTTCGACGTCTAGCCACCACCAGTTTGCAACAACACCTAAGCTCAAAGTATGGTTGACGTCGTATAAGCCAGCGTTGAAGCCATAGTTATAAGCTAGACAAACTTCATCATTACTGGGGCAAAAACGGGGCGAATGCTGAAACTTTAAGCCGTATGACTTACCCGGATAAGCCGTATTCACATAAACGGATGGGAATCTGAAATCGAGCGCTTGTTTTGCAAGACATGGATTAGCCGTGAAGGGCCGTCCGCCGTTAACGCCAACAATGCCAGCTTGAGCCGAGGGCAGCTGAAGGCTACAGTTGGGCCAGGACGCATCGGCTATATAGTGCTCACTTGTCGTACTAGGTGCCGTGTTGCCGAACATAATTAGTGTAATGACAAACAACGTTCCTAGAGCCAAGTATCTCCACATACTTCTATCTTACATTAAATATATTCTGATGGTTGATCCCACGACTTATACGCTTGCATTACAGAACCCGATTTTGTAGCTTTAGAACAAAACAGCTAACGCTGTTAATAAGTTGACAGTTCTCTATAAGTATTGTAATATAAAAAATATGAATGAGGTCCACTTGGGACAACCAATTGACTACGATGAGCTCCTGGACAAGCTTGGCAATAACCCCGAGGGGGGCATATTATTCACGCCCGATGACTTTTATGATCTGCTGGCGGTCGCTATAGATTTTGATGATCAAGCAATTGTTGCTGCTGACTTGCATAATCTGGTATCACAAGCCTCCGTTGAATTTGCTGAACCTACTTTTACTGATGACGAGTTTACGCGTTTGGCCGACCGCATTGAACGCGAAATCAGCGACTTTATCATGGGCAATAAAACTACTTGCATATTTGAGCTAATGGGCGCCATCGAACATAACCAGATTAGTGCCATGTATAACCCAAACAATATGCTCTATTTTGCTAAGGAACTAGCTGAACGCTCCGAAACTGGCTTGACACTTGAGCATTTAGATAAAATATATCGTTACCGCGTGATACTGAAACGCTTAGTTGAACTGGCAGATATAATCGCCGACGCTTCTGCTCAGGCCGTCTACACAGAAGACAATAATCACAAAGATGGTGCCCGTACTTGGGCTGGCCGAGTTCGTCCTTACGGCCTTAGTGTTGGTGGCCGGATTGACCCGGTTGATCATCGTGATTTTGATGATGAGTTGGATGACG
>CAZRYT010000002.1:0-68800 GCA_964604415.1 uncultured Candidatus Saccharibacteria bacterium | reverse complement strand
ACGACCCAAAAAAAGACATTGAAGTCATCAATACCGAACTTGTTTTGGCTGATTTACAGACGGTAAATAACCGCCTGTCTAAAATTGACAAAGAAGCCAAGGCCGATCCTAAGCTCAAACCCATCGCCGATACGATCCACAGAGTCTATGAACTTCTAAATGCCGGCACGCCTATTTCGTCAGCCAAAGACATCGACTTTGAGCATATTGAAAGCCTGCAACTTTTATCTGCCAAGCCCGTGATTTATCTTTTCAACATTGATGAGAATGCTTTAAGTAACAAAACCAGGCAGGACGAACTCAGTGCCCTAGTAGCTCCAGCTCAGGCATTGTTTGTCTGCGCCAAGTTAGAAAGTGAACTAAATGGTTTGGATGAAACTGATCACCAGGAACTATTGCAAAGTTATGGACAGGTGCAATCGGGCTTATTGCAATTAATCCACGCCGCCTACCGTGTCTTGGGATTACAAAGCTATCTAACAGCTGGCGAGAAAGAAGTTAGAGCCTGGACGATTCCCCAAGGTGCCACTGCTCCTCAGGCAGCAGGCGTGATTCATGGTGATTTTGAAAAAGGTTTTATCGCCGCCCAGGTTATTAACTATGGCGATCTGATTACGGCTGGTTCAGAAACCGCAGTTAAAGCTGCTGGCAAAGTCCGCACCGAAGGCAAAACCTACGTTATGCAACCTGACGACGTAGTTGAGTTCAGATTTAACGTCTAGCTATAGCGTCCAGTTCAGCGATATATTTTTAATAATCTTCTGAATATCCGCATTTTTGGGCAAATTATTGTCATCGTAATAATGGTCGGTTTCCATCATGTTTTCTACCACGCCGAGGCAATGTATCTCATCGCCAATTAGGTGCATTTTATCGACTGCGTTTACAGTAGCCAGCGGCGTAGCTATTACCAATCGCTTGACCTTAATTGGTTTTAGAAAATCGGCCGCGACTTCAAGTGATTGGCCGTCCTGCAGACCGTCCGAAACCAGTATGATCACGTGCTGACGCAAATATTTACGGTCAATCTCACCCCCTTTGTCGGTTAGGCGGTGCAAAGAGTACAGTTTTTTGCGCTTTTCGTCCTCAATTACACCGTGGTATTCAGATTCGATCTCTTCACGTTCACTCTCATTATAAAAGTTATTGTAAGTGTAGGTGTTTTCAGTCATGGTTGCGAACGGTTTGGGCTCGCCGGGCAGCATTATATTGTCGCTTAAAAGCACTAGCAGATTGGCGTGCAAAGACATGGCTATTTGGGCACCGATCAGCACTGAGCCCTGATTTAGCGCAATGACAACCGTTGGTTGATTGGCGTATTTTTTAAGCTTATCGGCTAACAAGCGCCCAGCTTCTGCCCTACTACTGAAGTACATTCTCCCAGTTTAGCATGAGCATTTACCCAAAATAACGAGCTTTCTGGCTTGATTCAGGTTGCTAGTGTGTTCAGGAAGTTCGTCAATTGAATCTGGAGACGCGGCGCCGTATCATAACCGGCATCTTGTAGGGATTGATCGGATAGTTGTGCTCTGGCAAATTAACCAGGTTCTGGACTGGCATAGCTAAGTTGTTGGAAGCTACAAGAGGTTGCAATTGCTGCTGATTTTGCTGTTGGCGAAACTCAAGAACCTTTTGTTGAATAAAGTTAGTCATGTTCCTGAGCTTACCGTGATTATAGCCAATAAAGGCTATTGATTTGTGAACCGTGCCCAACAGCACTGTGGCGTTTAGCAAACGGTGATTGTACATAACGTCAGATATCATATCGTAGCGAATGTCCTCGAGCGTTAGGTAAAAAGGTTTTTTGTCTATTAATAAGACGCGCTGGTCGGTTGCGCATAGCGTGGCAAAACCACCGGTGTAGCGGCCGTTTATAACATGGTTTAATTGTTCGCCTTCAAACAGGACTTTGGGAAGTTCACGTAGCTCGCTGACCCCCCAGAATTTAAAGTCGGAGCCAATACGTTTTAGCTGCTCCTTGACCACACGTTCATGGATCATCGCGCACCTCCCTTGTTAATAACTACATCTTAGGCTTGTTTTGGGTAACTGTCGGTTAGTTACATCACAAACTAGCTGAGACATTTATCACACGGTTTTGAAAGAGTTGTGACATAATACATATATGTTGGCCTCCGCAGAACAGACGGCCGCATTGGTACAGGTTTTTAAATCTGGTACCAGGCTGAAATACGACAAAGGTGAGTTCATTATTCGCCCCGGGGAAACCCCTACGGGCGTTTTTTATATCAATTCGGGGTTAGTCAAAGCCTTTGATATCACGAAGTATGGTGAGGAAAACTTACTCATCATCCGTAAAGATCACGAAATATTCCCTCTCATCTGGGCTGTAACCGGTCAAGAGCGTAAAGTTATCTACCAAGCCATGTCATCGACCGATGTTTGGCGGATTACCAGGTCAGCTTTTCTTGCCTACCTAAAGAGTTCCGAGTATTCGCACTTGCCACTACTAGATATGACTATGGAAATGTATAGATTGCACTCTGAGCGGATTATTAATTTAGAGTACCGTACCGTTCGTGAACGCCTAATTTCATTTATACTAAATACCTCTCAACGCTTTGGTGATCAAGAAAAGAATGGGCAAGTTCAAATAAATGTAGCTCTTAGACAGCAAGACATTGCTAGTTCTATTAATGCCTCACGTGAGACTACCAGCCGCGAACTTTCACTACTGGAAAAGAAGGGTTTCATAGAAACCAACACCCAGTATTTAAAGATAAAAAACATCGACAAACTCAAAGCTTATCTATAGCCGTTTGAGCAGATAGAAGCGTTCTAAGTTGCCCTTGGCCCCTGTTATTTCCGAATCTGCCTTGTTTATTATTTTGAACAAATTTTGTGTCCAACTTTCAAAATCTTTTAGTATATTCCGGCGGATTTTATCATTCTTTATAACGCCTTTGTGCTTCATTTGATCACCCGATTCGAACTGCGGTTTAACCATTGCAATAATCTCAGTATTTTTATTAACTAATTCAGCTATTTTTGGCAATATTTCTTTTAATGAAATGAATGACACGTCAATCAAAACTATATCGGGTGAACTAGATAATTTATTAATATCTCTGATATCAGTTTTTTCGTGCAGTTCGATTCTCTTATCTGTTAATAGGCTTGGATGCAGCTGATCTGTGCCGACATCAACGGCAATTACCTTCTTGGCACCGTGCTGCAAGGCAAAATCTGTGAAGCCACCTGTGCTAGAGCCAACATCAAGTATTATTTTATTTTCAAATTTAATATTTAATTTATTAGTAATTGATTTTAATTTAAGTGCCGCTCTGGAAACATATTTCTCATCTGTTAATACCACAATCTCATCATTTTGGTAAATTAAATAACCTGATTTATTTATTATTTTTCCATTTAATTTAATTAGCCCGAGTTTAATATAATTCTCTGCTTGGCTCCGTGTTGAGACCAATCCACGCTTAACTAATTCTTGATCTAACCGTGTTTTAGTCTTTGACGCGCTCACGGTAAGCTCCTGTAACCGTGTCGACTGAGATAATATCACCAGTTTTGATAAAAGCCGGAACTTTTACGTGTATACCGGTTTCTAGCTCGGCGTCTTTGGTAATGGCTGAGCTGGTGTCGCCTTTTACGGCGTTTTCGGCATGGGTAACTTTGAGTGGGACGTTTTTGGGTAGCTCAATATTAATCACGCGGCCATCAAACATTTGGGCTTGGACCTTATCGCCCTCCTTCATATAACCAGCTTTGTCGGCCATATCATTAGCCGACATCTCAAATTGTTCATAGGTGTTTTCGTCCATGAAAAAGAAGTTTTGGGCATCGCTATAGAGATATTGAACGTTTTTGTTAGTAATATCAGCTGGTTCAATTGAATCGCTACCTTTGAAAGTTTTATCCAGCACCTTGCCGTCAGTCAGGCTTTTGATCTTAACGTTCACTATTGAGCCACCCCGACCCATGACTTTTTGAGCATACTCAACCACCCGGTACGGTACACCGTCCAGCTGGAATATCTGCCCTTTCTTAAGATCAGTTACGCCTAAAGCCATGAAGCTCTCCTTAAAATATTATTTCTTCAAAAACTGCCCGGGTGCCAGTAGTCATGTTATCTAGTTTTTGCTTGGCATCATCGGGTGTTAGTCGAACAAGATCACCTTCTTTAGCCTCGATATTCATATCGCTACCCACTACGATGCGGAAAACATGGGCGTGCACAGAAACTTTTTCAAGTTTATGGTCACTATGTACTCTCACGCGACCAATCAACTCTATATCTTCTTCTCTTAAGTTGTCCAGATTAGTTTCTTCGCTAAGTTCTCTACAAATAGCCACACCGGGGGTTTCTTCTTCAATTTTACCGCCAAAGCAGCCAATTAAACCTGCGCCACCAATTTCTGGATTTGCTCCCCTTAATTGCAGAAAATATACACCTTCTTGTTCAATTAAAGCCAATGCGATATCTAGGTGACGCACTATTTGTCCTTAACTAGTAGCTACGAATGGTAATAGGGCTAAGTGACGGGCACGCTTGATAGCAGCTGCCAATTGGCGCTGTTCGTGTTCACGCAAGCCGGTTTTTTTGCGGCTTTCAATCTGGCCGTAGCTGTTAACAAAACGCTGCAAGGTTTTGAAATCCTTGTAGTCAAAGTAAGCTACGTCGGTTCTATTCTTAAAAATCTTTGCCATTAATTACTCCTTAAAATGGTATATCGTCTAAGTTGATTGGTTCGTCGCCGATGTCTTCTATGACAATGTCGTCGGCTTTGGTTTTTTTACTAGGTTTTGGTGCTTCCTCTTCTGAAGAATTGTCTTCAGAAGATCTGCTGCCGCCGCCTGCTCCACCGCCTCCACCACCGAGGAATGTGACGTCTTGGGCGACAACTTCTACTTTGCTGCGTTTGTTGCCGTCCTGCTCCCAACTACGGGACTGCAGACGACCATTTACAAGCGCGGGCCGGCCTTTGGTTAGGTATTGGGCTACGCGCTCGCCTAGGGGCCCCCAGGCAACCACATCAATATAGTCAGTGGCTTCTTGCCATTCGCCTTCTTTACTCTTGTAGCTGCGGTTTAGAGCTAAACTAAAGCTGCAAACTGATTGTCCGGACGGAATCTGTCTAAGTTCCGGATCACGGGTAAGGTTACCCATTAATATTACTTGGTTAAAACTACGTGCCATAAGGCATCCCTCCTTGTAGGACATATGTCCCAATTAATTTGTACATATACACTAGCTCCATTAGCAATTTGCTGTCAAGCATGTGCGTTTTACTCTTCCTCAGAGTCTTCTGTCCTATCGTTACGCTCTGCGGCCTTTTTGGCTTTATCGGCCTTGGCGGCTTCGATCTTAGCCATTAGTTTTAAGTCTTGCTTGACTATCAGATAACGAATGACTTCGTCGGTGATATTCAAAGCACCCTCAACCTTTATTAGGCCTGGACCAGGCATTTCTACGATGTAAAACACATAAATAGCATGTTCCTGTTTTTTGATGGGATAAGCTAGTTTGCGCTTGCCCCAATTGTCAGTTTTGATTACTTTACCACCGTTATCGGTGATAATTTTGGTCACTTTTTCCTCGGCTTTGGACAAATCTACTTCCAAATCCGGGTGATACAATACTGCAATTTCGTATTGGTTCAATTGAACTCCTTCCGTTGGTTTAAGGCTACGCGCTCTAAAGTTGGCCGCAACCTGAAGCTTGAGTTAAGCTCCCAGGATTCTACTCTATTTACCCCTGTTGGTCAAGGGTCGCTCACATTTTATCAATACACTTATACTTCTTCGGGTTCGTCGGGGATGTCGTCAAACGACGTTTCGTCTGCTACGCCGCCGCCAAAAACTTCGTCTATAGAATGCACTAGAACCTCACGCGGACGGTTGCCGTCAGCATGGCTAATAATTCCCTGTTCTTCCATGGTTTCAATCAACCGAGCTGCTCTGCCGTAGCCAATTCTAAGCCTACGTTGTAGTAGACTGGTGCTAGCTTTACGACCATCAATCACAGCTCTAACAGCGTCGCGGTACATGTCATCATCAACGTCTTGACCACCATAGTCAGCCACAACGCCGCCACGACCATTTAACTGTACTGGTTGGCTGACAACTTCATCATCGTATTGCGGTGGACGCTGCATGCGAATAAAGTCGGTGACTCGGTTAGTCTCGGCTTCTTCAATCAGGGCTGCCTGAATACGCTTGGGTTTGGGAAGCTCGGCGGTGGTCATGAGCATATCGCCCATGCCAAGCAGTTTTTCGGCGCCCATGCCATCAATAATGGTTCGTGAATCCACCTGGCTAGCGGTGGTAAAAGCTATACGGGCCGGAATATTGGCCTTAATCAGACCGGTGATAACGTCTACGCTAGGTCGCTGAGTAGCCAAAACTAGGTGGATGCCAACGGCACGCGCCTTCTGAGCAATGCGCACAATCAAGGCTTCAACGTCGCGGGCAGCCATCATCATAAGATCTGAGAGCTCATCTATAACTATAACTATGTAGGGCATGCCCTCTTCTTTTTTGAGGGTATTGTATTCATTGATATTGCGTTTTTTGACTTCGGCTAGTGCCCGATAACGCCGTTCCATCTCGGCCACTGTCCACTTAAGGGCGCTGATGCATTTCTCCGGCTCAGTGATAACTGGTGTCAAAAGGTGTGGAATTTCGTCGTAAGGCTTGAGCTCCACCCGCTTAGGGTCAACTAGTATGAGCTTTAGGTCAGCCGGACTGTTGCGGTACAGCAAACTGGTGAGAATGTCGTTTATCATCACGCTCTTACCGGAACCTGTTTGTCCAGCAACTAGTAAGTGTGGCATTTTTTCCAGATCACCAAGGATTGGCGCGCCAGAAATGTCTTTACCTATGACGATGGCTAGCGGGCTTTTTAGGTCACCCCACTCTGGTGATTGCAGAATAGAACTAATTCTAACTGTGGCTGGTTTGATATTTGGTACTTCGATACCAACGGCTCTTTTGCCCGGGATTGGGGCTTCAATACGAATCGATGTGGCAGCTAGATCAAGCGCTAGGTTGTTTTCCAGCTGGGTAATTTTAGCTAGTTTTACCCCAGTTGGTGGTTTTAGGGTGAACTGGGTAACACGCGGGCCAATATTGGCGCCCTCCATATCAACGCCAATATTGAAATTGGCCAAAGTCTCTTTAATAATCTCGGCATTGCCTTCTATATTACCGGCGTCAGCTTTGTCTTGTTTTTCATTTAATAGGTCCAGGCCCGGGAATTTCCAATCTGGGTCACTTGTAGTCGTTAGGGCTTCGTGATTTTCGGCTCCACTAAGTTTTTGGGCTGTGTTTTTGAAGCTAGAAAGACGGCTTGCGTCACCTGAGTAATGTTCCACCGGCACACCTTCATTAAGCTTAAGGCCGTGGCTGCTGGATTTGAGCGCCGCCAGGTCAGTGTCCGGCTCTTCACGCCTAAATAGTTCGAATAATTTGATCAAAACCTTTGGTGAAATGGCAAATGTCAGGAAAAACAATAATAACGCAAAGACAAAAAACATAATGGCAGCCGGGATTTTATCTAGTGCACCGAGGGCAAGATTACCAAATAATCTGCCGACTTCCCCGCCATGACCACCAGTAAATTCGTTGGTGGCTACTTTGCTAGCATAGGCAACGTGCAGCCAACTAGATGACATAACAATAAAAGCCAACATGCTGACAAATTTGGCGAATGGTATTTGGTGGTCATCACTCCTAAACTTTTCAACCCCAAAATATATCAAGGCGACCGGTGTTAGATAAGCTCCCCAGCCTAGTGCCCAATAAGCGCCGTGGAACAAGTTTTTGGGCAGTGGTCCACCGCCGCCAAAGCCACCCAGTAATACAAAAACAGCCAGCAACCACATAATGATGGCGCCGGCCAATGGCCAAAAGCTAGAACGCTCTTCTTCTCTTTGGGTGTTACGTTTTTTTGTTTGTTTTTTTCTTTTAGCCATAACTAGGATTCAATTATATAACTATTCACTCTCTGGAGGAAGGGGTGGTGGATCAACAATTCCAAATTGTATTTTTAGGGTCTCGACATGCATTACTTGCGATAAATACTCATCCAACAATGAGTCGTCTTTATTATGTCCACCTTGAGAAATTTCATGAGCAAGTACTTTGCGCGCTACAAGGGCACCCAATAATATCCTGTTAAGGCCACTAGTGTACCAGCCTTCACCCGCTTCACGGCGCAACTGAGGATCTTGAAATACTTCAGGGTAATCTGCTTCATTGACATCTGTCATTGCTATATTACAGCAAATTTTACAACATTTGTCAATACAGTTTAGGTTGTTTGTGTTTCGGTAACAGTCTCTGTTGTGGCCTCGCTCAGATCTATTAACTCTGGGTCGCTAGCTGTTTGCCCAAGTTTTGCAAAAATATCTAATCGATTTTGACGTATAGCTTCTTCCATGACCTTTTCATCAAACGGCTCATATATGGGTAATCGGTTACCTAGTTTCAAAATATTCCTTCTAGTCCCGTCTCTTAAGTTCGTTTCAGGACAGCGGGAAATTATATTCCTGAATTCCCTTTTGTCAATAACAGGCAATTTTATTATCCAGATAGCAAGCTGATTTTGTGTTTTCAGGAAGGAGTAGCCCGACAAAATGTATCCCATTTTGCCGGCGCGATGAGGGAACCTATCTCGGTTCCCTCATTACCGTTAATCCGGCTGGTCCATGCCAAGTAACTTGGCGCGCATCTCTTGAAACCGCTTCTGTTGAGCGGCCGCCAGATCTTCTTGCTCAGAATGTGGTTTGGTTCCATTACCATTGGTTCCATTACCATTTACCTTGGTTTCAACCTTGCCACCGCCACCGACGACATTTACTACTGGAATGACTATGGGACTACCGGCGGTTTGCTCGAACAAGAAGTGAGTAATATGGTCCTTGAGTTCGGCCTTAAAACGATCCAGATCAATCCGGCTGTAACGCTGCTCGACAGCCCGGCGTAATTCCTGACGGAAATTATTCATCAGCTCTTCATTGTCCTTCATATATATGAAGCCACGGCTGATGATATCTGGGCTGGTTAGCAGTCTGCCAGATTTTTTATCTACGGTTAGCACAACCGCAATCAGGCCTTCCTCGGCCAACATAATGCGATCTTTGATGACTACATTGCTGACAGTTGCGCCACTTTGGTCAACCAAAACGTTACCATGAGGCACTTCAGCACCCTTTTCCCAGGTATTTTCTGTAAATAGTAGGCTTTCACCGTTGTCTGCCATGATGACGTTTTCGCGTTTCCAGCCTTCCTCAACGGCCATTTCGGCATGATATTTACGGTTCAAGGCGCCGGCATAGATAGGAATGAAGAATTTTGGCTTAACAAGTTGCATCATCTCGCGGTGTTCGTCACGGCGGGCGTGACCACCAACGTGCAAGGGTCCAGAACCATCGATTTCGTGGGTTGGATGACGGTACAAGTGCACACCAATTTTGGCTAGATCGTTGCCGATTACTTGGTAGCGGATTTCGTTACCAGGAATTGGTGTCGAACTAACGACAACTGTATCACCAGCTGTTAATTTGATGTGTTTGTGCTCGCCTTCGGCCATGCGCTGTAGGGCTGAGCCAGGTTCGCCTTGACCACCGGTACAAATAACCAGTACTTGATTTGGTGGAATATTAGGCATTTCACGCATCGGTAGCACGGTGCCTTTGGGAATCTTGAGTACACCTTGCCTAACAGCAATTTCGGCGTAGCTCATCATGCTACGGCCATCTAAGGCTACGCGGCGGCCAGCTTGAACAGCAGAGTTAACGATCATTTGGACACGGTTCATGTTACTGGAGAAGATGGCCACAAATACCCTGCCTTCAGCCTTGCCAATCAGGTCATGGAAGCTGTCTTGCAAAGTATGTTCGGTCAATTGACGACCCTCAACGTTAGTGTAAGTACTCTCGCTCAAAAGTGCCAATACGCCTTCTTCACCAAGTTGTTTTAGGCGGGCTTTGTCGCTGGGCATTTGGTCAAGTGGTTCTGGATCAAGTCTAAAGTCACCGGTGTTTATTAGGCGACCAACCGGTGTATCAACAACGATACAAGAAGATTCAGGTACAGAGTGAGTTATACGAACAAGTTCAACCGTAAAAATGCCTAGCTTGAGGCGTTCGTGAGCGTCCATGTTCATGATGATGGTTTTGGGCTTAAATTCTAGCCCGGACTCGCTGGCAGCATCGTCAAAAGTTTTCTCAACGACGCCAATTGTAAAGCGTGAGCCATAGATTGGTGCTGGATATTTTGGCACTATGTGCCTTAGTCCGCCTAGGTGATCTAGGTGGCCGTGACTGATGACATAACCGCGTAGTTTGTGCTTGATCGAGTCCAGGTAAGTTGTATCAGCGATGGTGTAGTTAACGCCTGGCAGATCAACGCCTAGGTCGTTACCGCAGTCTAGGATGATGGCATCGTTTTGCCACTCTATTACCTGCATGTTTTTCTCACCAATGGCTTCTTGGCCACCCAAGAAAGTGATTTTTAGCTTGTCGTCAGACATTGGAGTCTGAGCACCAGCCGGCTGAGATTGGTCGGCAAAGGCGTACTGGTTGATGATGCGCTGAGCATCGTCTTGGGTACGTTTGTGGGCGCGGATAGCCGTGCCTCTTGAGATACCGCTACCACGCGGTTGTTGGTTATTAGGACGGTTTTGTCCTAGTTTTGATTGTTTTGGGTTCATTTATTTCCTCTCTAAGATTAACGAATTAAATTTTTTCTAAAATTAATGGGATACGAGCAAAGTCGTCTATGAGCGTTTGCTTCATAGCACCGTTATACAACGCTGCCGCCGGGTGAAACAATGGCAAAAAAACTCTGCCTTTATAACGTTTCGGTTGGCCGTGAACTTGGCTGATTGAAAGATCCGGCAAGAAGCAATTAAGGCTGTGACGACCAAGCGTTATGGTCAGTTTGGGCTTGATTACTTCTAGCTGAGTCTCTAAATATGGCAAAAAAGCGGCTTTTTCATCTGGTAATGGGTCGCGGTTATTGGGTGGCCGGTATTTAACGATGTTAGTTATGTAGATATCTGAGCGTTTGAGTTTGATCATTTCCAGCATCTTGTCTAGGAATTTGCCGGCCGCACCCACGAATGGCTCACCTTTTATATCTTCGTTTTTACCCGGTGCTTCACCGATAAAAACAATGTCAGCGTCTGGATTACCAACACCAAACACTAGCTGAGTTGCTTGTTTGGCCAAGTCTGGACAAACTTTGTCCTCAATTATCTTGGCTTTGATGTCATCTAGTTGTTTTTGAGTAGTCATTTTATTTTGATCTATGTGTAACAGTGTGTGCACTTAAGCGAATGCTGAGTCCGATTAGCAGTACTGCGCCCAGATATTGCCACCAACTACCAGTATCCAATGCTCTGGTTACTAGCAGATAAGCTAGTCCGACACCGACAATGGCCATGACGGCAGTAGCAATTGGTGATTTAAATTGTTCGGGGGCTTTTAGCGATTTCATCTTATTTCTTGTCTCTTGCGGCTGCTTTCATGCTTAGTTGCAAGCGGCCACGATCATCGATTGCCACTAGTTTTACCGTTACACGGTCGCCTTCTTTGACCACGTCGCTAGGCTTTTCAACTCGTTCTTCGCTCATCTCAGAAACGTGAACCAAGCCGTCTTTACCAGGCAGGATTTGTACAAATGCGCCAAAATCCATAACGGTAACAACTGGCACGTTTTCGTAGATATGACCGACTTCTGGGTCCTCAGTCAGGTTACGAATGTACTGTGTGGCAGCGTCGATGCTAGTTTTATCTGGACTGGCAATCATGACTGTACCGTCATCTTTAATGTCAATTTCAGCACCAGTTTCAGCAATGATTTTATTGATGGTTTCGCCGCCCTTACCAATGACTTCGCGAATTTTATCGGGATTAATCTTGATTGACTCAACGCGGGGTGCGTATGGGCTCATTTCTTTTCTAGGAGCTTCAAGCACACTAATCATATGTTTGAGGATTTCAGCTCGGCCCTCTTTACCTTGGACTAGGGCTTTTTTTAGCAAACTCGCGTCCAGGCCATGAACTTTCATGTCCATTTGCAGGGCTGTAATGCCTTTAGCTGTGCCAGCTACCTTGAAGTCCATATCACCGGCAAAGTCTTCAGCATCAGCAATATCACTCAGGATATAGGCTTTGTCGCCATCCAGCATTAGTCCCATAGCAATACCGCTAACTGGGGAGCTAATAGGTACACCAGCGTCCATTAGCGCCAAACAGCTAGAACAAGTTGCGGCCATGCTGGTGCTACCATTTTGGCTCATGATTTCCGTTACTGAACGGATAGCGTATGGGAAGACGTCTTCAGCTGGAATAACCGGCAGTAACGCTCTTTCGGCCAAGGCACTGTGGCCAATTTCACGCCGCCCTGGTGAGCCCAGTCGGCGAACTTCACCAACTGTGTAACCTGGCGCATTGTAGTGGTGCATGTAACGCTTTTGGGCGTCGTTGCGCTCCATAGTATCTAACAGCTGCGCATACGAAGTCGGTGCCACAGTGACTATGTTCAAAGCCTGGGTCATACCACGAGTAAACAGAGATGATCCATGAGCTCTGGGTAGAATCCCCACTTCAGAACTAAGAGTTCGGATTTCGTCCAGTTTGCGGCCATCAGGGCGTACACCATCCTTAATTATGCCTTCGCGGACGTCTTTATGTAGAGCGTACGTAAGAGCATCATCATAAGCTTGTCTTTGCTCAGTGTAGGCTTCTTCGCCAATTTCTTCGGCAAAATGAGTATGCATTTGTTTACGCATTTCGAGCACTAGTTCATTACGTTCTGGGTAAGGTTGACGCAGACCAATGCCAAGTTTGCCAGCTACCCAGGTGTCAACTCGACTCTGAATATCACTATCCGGCGCATCAATTACGTATTCCATGGGTTTAACTTTGACTTTAGCCAGTAATTCTTCCTGCAATTTAATGGCTGGTTGCATCTGTTTGTGAGCAAATTCCAGGGCCTCGGCTATTAAGTCTTCCGAGACTTCGTTGGCGCCAGCTTCTACCATCATGATGGCGTCTTTGGTGCCAGCTACAACTAGATCTAGGTCGCCACTATCCAGTTCTTCAGCGCTGGCGAAAGCTTTTAGCTTGCCGTCAACTAGGCCGATTCTTAGACCGGCAATCGGACCTTCAAATGGCGCACCAGTCAGACAAAAGGCTGTACTCATAGCAATCATGGCCACCATATCAGGACGGAAGTTAGGATCCATACTTAGGACTGTAGCTACACCCTGTACTTCATGACGATAGCCCTTTGGCCACAGCGGCCGGATTGGGCGGTCGATCAAACGACCAATTAGAATGGCGTCGTCACTGGGACGTCCTTCACGCTTAACAAATCTACTACCGCTGATTTTACCAGCGGCGTAAAAACGCTCTTCATAATCAATTGATAATGGGAAGTAGTCAAAGCCTTGCAGTGATTTTTCACTGACCATGGCTGTGCCTAGTACTACGGTTTCGCCGTAGCGTGCAATTACGCTAGCGCTTGTCCTAAAACCAACGCGGTTAATCTCCAGGCTTAGCGGCTGGCCGCAAAGTTCTGTTTCTACTTTTATAATGTCTTTTCCAAATGGGTTTATAGTACTCATTTGTTCCTTTCTGTAGGTAATGAGGTCCAAGTGTCCATATAATTGGAAACCTGTGCTCCATCACCTACCACTTAATTGATGTGCTCTAGAATTTAGATTCTAGATTGTAGGCACTTGGGTAAGCGCCTAATGTCTAAAACCTACTTGCGAATACCTAAACTTTTGACTAGTTCTAAGTACGCTTTGCTGTCTTTTTCGGCCAAATACTTTAGTAGTTTCTTGCGTTTGCCAACAGCTTGTAACAGACCGCGGCGGGCCATAAAATCATGCTTGTTGGTCTTCAAGTGAGCAGTTAACTCTTTGACGCGTTCAGTTAGTATGCCAACCTGAACGGCAGGGCTACCAGTGTCATTTTTGTCACTTTGCAGGTCAGCAACAATCTTTTGTTTCTTCTGGGTTGAAATCATTCAGTTCCTTATTAAATTATCGAGAGTTTTGATGGCGTTACGGATGATATTAGCACACTCTTCTCTGTTATGCAAGGTTACTTTTGGTTGTGGTCTTCATAGCTTTGACGTAGCGCAGCTCTTTCTATACCATTGGCTGCCACCAATAAACCAGCAAAAAGACCTGTAGCCAAATAGTTTTGCTCAGCTGCAAAGAATGCGGTTACACACAAATGTAAGGCATTAACACCTAAAACTATATCGAGATGCCCTTTGTGTCGCGCTTTCCAATGCAGCTCATCAATAACGGGCATATAGTCTTTGTAGATATCGTGGGGTTCAGGAAATTCGGAATTAAATGGTAGACTTGTCATCTGTTTGAATTATGTGCTGGGCAATATTATCCCACATAATTTTACTTATATCAACTGCTTTTTCTAATTCAAATTGCCCAACTTGGGTGCGGTTCAACCCTGTCATGTATGCGCCAGTCCCAAGTTTTTCACCGATATCAGCCACCAATGAACGGACGTAGGTTCCTGATGATACCTTGGCCGTAAACTGTACCTCTGGGTAGTCATATTTCTCTAGATCAATCTTGTGAATCTCTAACTTACGGGCTTCAAGCTCCACCTTCTGTCCTGCCCTTGCCAGTTTATAGGCCCGTTGGCCACCAATTTTTATAGCCGAGAAGGCCGGTGGTACTTGCTCGATCTGGCCGGTGAACTGTTTGAGAACTTCTTCTAGCTCCTTTTGGGTCGGTTTATTGTCGGATATTTTGGCCTTTTCACCTTCTTCGTCGCCTGTGGTACTGGTTTGGCCAAGTTTCATAGTTACTTGGTAGGTTTTATCCAATTTGGAGAATTCTTGAGCGCGCTTGGTGTATTTGCCAACTACTAAAACCAATAAACCGGTAGCTAGCGGATCTAACGTACCCGTATGCCCCACTTTTGGTTTGGCGATGCCAGTTTGTTTTAGCATGCCACGAACCTTGGCTACCACATCAAAACTAGTCCAGCCAGAAGGTTTGTCAACTAGTAGTAAGCCATCCATGGCCTACAGTATAACTGCTAAAGCGCAACGGGTGGTTCTTGGGCGTCGTTGTCGTTTTCGGCGTTTGGCAACGGTTGTTGGCCTGAACTCATACTAGGATTGACTGGTGGAGGCATCATCGGTGGGGGCACTGGAGGTGGGGGCACTACTGATGGGCTGCTGGTGCCAAACGGACTCGGTGGCGGCAAATCAGGCCTGTTCGGCGACAAACCTGGAGGCAGACCAGGATCTGATGTAACGTTTTCGGTTGGCGTTGGCGGAGGACTTGGATTAGCTGGAGTAGGCTTAGGATCGATATCAATATACTGAGAACCCAGAGATTCTGGTGGTTTTATAGTTGGCGGTGCTGCTGCTTCAACTGCTTGCCGAGCACTGTCAAGATCGGCTTTATTGTCATTCGTGGCAGGTTGATCAAGGTGCGGACTGTCAGTTTCCTTCTCGAGCTGGGTTAATGTCTTGCTCGGCTGTGGTTTAGCTGGCTCAGTTTTTGGCGGGTTGTTAGTTTTGTTCTCACCTTTTTCAGTGTGAGTTAGGATTGGTGTTTCTTTGGTTTTAGCACCTAACGGGTCGGTGCTTGGATCTAGTGCTTCCGGCTCGCTATTGGCAGTTAACCGGCCGCCAAGCGTTGGTGGCTCTAAAATAAACCTGGATTTTTCGGTAGTTTTATCTTCTGGGGCTGGTGGCTCAATTTGGCCATCCTCACTAATATGAATCTGTTCAATTTCTGGTGGCTCAGGTTGCGGCTCAGGTAGCTCAGTTACGGTTTCCTTAGGAGCCGGCTCATTGTGCTCGATTTCTAGAGCGCCTTTATCGTCTTTACTATCAATCTTTTTGTCTGGCACTTCTTTTAATAGCTCGACTTTTTCTTCCGTAGGTTTTAATTGTTTAGCCACTAATTGTTGGTTGGCACCAGCAGTCATTAGCTTCGAGCTCATTTGCATGGTTTCAGAACTGGTTTTTTGGTTGCTGAAGCGGTCGGTTTCGGCCACGATACCTGTCAAAAAAGCAGTTGCAATCTGGGCATCCAAAATATCAGGTTGCAGGCTGACACCTAGTGCCGCCAAGATCTCACATAAGCTGCTAGCTCTGGTATCTATCAAATTAACATTACCTAGTTGTTGAGCCGGATTATTACTGACGCCAACTACTTTAGCATCGTGCAGTATGCGTCCATGCGCAATTATGGCTTTATCTAGATCAGTTTGTTCTTTGACACCCAAGGCCATCACAACATCAACGTTGAAATCACCTTGGCTGAATTCCAAATCTTTATCACTCAACGAAGTTCTGTAAGGAGTTATAAAGATTTTAACCATTTGGTCTTCAACCTTATAACGCAGCTTATCAGCCTTGGATTTATCGAGCGCAATTATAAAATCACGCAGACTGTCGGTGTTTTTTTCTAGGGTTTTCTCAGGTTGCAGGAACTCAATAGTTGACGGGGTCTGACCACTGAAAACGGCTGTGGCATGTTTGCCCATTTTGTTTAGAAGTAACGTCAAGCCAATGGCGGCTGATAATTGGTCAACTGAGGGGTTGGCGCTAACAGTCACCAAAACGTTGTTGGCAGACTTTAGCCAATCAACAACTTGAGCTTTTTGAGTATCCATTTTTGTATTTGATCCTAACTGATCGAATCGTACCATAAAGCACAAGCAATGTCCATGGTTTTGCTTTACAAATCTCGCCTCTGTTGCTATAGTCTAGCTTCGACTGTAAATTTATCGTTAATTTTTAAGGAGTCCTAGTGCCCATTATCAAATCCGCCAAAAAGCGTGTCCGTACTGCCAAGAAAGCAACCCTGCGCAATGCTAAGACCAAGCGAACGCTTAAAGCTGCTCTGAAAACTTTTCAGGCTGATCTTGCTAGCAAAAAATCTGCGGGTGACAGCCACGCCAAAGCCCAGAGCGCGCTAGATACTGCCGTTAAAAAAGGTATTATTCACGCCAATAAAGCCGCCCGTATCAAGAAACAACTAGCCGCCAAAGCTAAAACCGCCGGTGTTAAAACCGTTGGTTCAGCCAAAAAAGTCGTTACCAAGCCTGCCGCAAAGAAACCAGTCGCCAAAAAGCCTGTCGCCAAGAAATCCCCTGCCAAAAAGCCTACAACTAAAAAGAAATAGTTATTCCGTTACTCCAAGCAAGTAAGCTTGAAGGGCGTCGTCGGCGTCTATTGAGATAGATTTGAGGTCTTGTTCTAGTTTGACGAGATTGCTGACTAGAGTTTTGAGCTGGCCAAAAGTTAATTCCTTGGCGATTGCTCTGCTTTTACCAATCACGTAAGGATTGAGTTTGGCATCGCGGGCAATTTCGCTGTCACTTTTACCTTCAGCAGTTTTGATAACTGCCAAAACGTGCAGCTGCCAAGTCAGCATGGCAATAATTTGTTGCGGTTCAACCTTCTGCGCTCTTTGCTGCTCGTAGAGTTTTAACATTTGCTTGGTCTGACCTGCCAGAGCCGCATCTAACAGATTAAAAATACTACTTTGCGGGGTTGGTTCGGTTAATAAATCAATGCTACCCCGGCTGATTTTAGGCTCATAGGTCAGAAGTTTTTTTAGCTCGTTTGCTAGCATTTGTTGGTTGGTACCTACTCTGCTTATTAAGTAGCGCGCATCAGTTGAACTCAGCTCAGCATTTTGTCTTTTTGCTTCATCAACCAGCCATCTGGCCAAACTATTTTCGTCGAGTTCGTTAAATTCCTTAAAGTCAGTTTTGGCCTTGAGTGTTTTATAGTATTGGGTACGTTTATCCAGCTTGGGTTCAACCATAATTACATCTGTAGTTTCACTGATAGTTGGCAACAGTTTTTCAAACTCTTCGGTAAATTTTTTGTTGGCACCTGGAGTATGTAGAACGACTAATTTCTGACTAGCTAGGAATGGTAGACTCTGCAATGCCTCTGTTATACGCTCAAATTCAACCTCTTCACCATCTAGTTTTTCTAGTGCCATGTCACCCTGTTTGGACACAAAATCTTTAACACGTTGATGTAATTCAGCCTTCAAAGCAAAAGAATTTTCGCCAGTAAGTGTGGTTATCATGATGATCTGAACTCCCCATCGTCTCTACGCTGCCATTTCCTGTGCCAGTTTTTGTCCATTTTCTGTCTGTAAATCTCATTTGGATCTAAACCAAGTGCCAAAACCAGTTGAACTGATTGAACCAGAATATCTATGGCTTCTTCAGCTATTTTTTCTGGCTTCTCTTCGTCTTGCAGCTCTTCTACCTCTGATAAAATACGCTTGATTAAAAACGCTTGGTCGCTAGGCTTAAGTGGAAAGCCTTTGTTTTTAGCTAAGGCCAGTATCTCCTCTTGTAGATCTTTGATAGAAGCCTTTTTCATAAACTCACCTTCTGGCACTTAGGGCAAAAGTGCGTGCCACGGCCAGCAACCCGAGTTTTTTGGATAGTCGTGCCGCAACATGGACATGGCTGGCCATCGAGCCTAAATACACGGGCAAAGTCCATGTAGCTACCACGCTTGCCTTCAGCATTGACATAATTGCGGTCGGTGCTGCCACCTTTTTCTATGGCTAGGTTTAAAACATACTGAAGTTGTTCAAATAATGTGTTCAATTTGCTAGTGCTTAGGTTTTTAACCTGTTTTCCGGGATAAATTTTGGCTCCCCATAGTGACTCATCGGCATATATATTGCCTACGCCAGCTATAACTGACTGGTCTAAAAGCGCAGCTTTAATGCTAGTATTCATTCGCCTTTTGATGCGTTCCCGGAATTGTTCGGCGGTAAATTTAGCATCTAAAGGTTCTGGTCCTACCCGCTTCATAAAGTCAATGTTGGGCACTTCTATGGTTGGTAGTAGCCTCACCCAACCAAACTTACGCTGGTCGTTAAAGAAAAGCTTGCTATCACCCAAGTCAAAGGTTACGCGGGTAGATTTATCTGGCAGTTTGCCTATCAGGCTATCATTTGGATGCCCGGCGCCAAACCTAAGACTGTCATCATTCTTGCGGAATACCAACTGGCCGGTCATTTTCAGGTGGATTACCAGACTGTAGGCATTATCCAAGTCAATTATTAACACTTTGGCGCGCCGTTTTACCTCTTTAACCTTAGCGCCAATTAGAAACTTTTTTACGTCGGCTTCAGCGTTCGGAAAGGACTTGGGCCAATCGTGCGTAACGCCAACAATCTTTTTGCCAGGCAAGAACTGACTTAGCCCGCGTTTAACGGTTTCGACTTCTGGTAGCTCCGGCATAGTGGTATCCATTGTACAATACGGGGTATGACAGACGCGATTGGTGACATCTTAGGCAAAAAAGATTTCTCCGCCCCACCAGAGATCAGGATTATCAAAGATTACGTCAGAAAGCACTTTTACGATGAAGTGTTGGTAACGGTTCAACCTCAGCAAATAATAATCGGGGTAAAAAGCGCGTCTTTGGCTGGGGCACTACGTATTGAACTTCATAAATTACAAGAGCTTTGTAAAACGGATAAGAGATTAGTTATCAGGATCAGTAACTAGCGCCAACCTTAGGGCGGTATCAGCTAGTGGTACAAGGACCTCAGTATCATGTCCGGCTGCTTCAGCTTGGTCTTCAAAATACTGTGCGTCCAAGCAAAGTCCGCCAACAACCATACCGACGTCCCTGCCATGTTCGTATAATTCATACAAAAGTGGTTGTTCTGTGAGGGTCATTTTTATTCCTTTGTTTTAGTTAAGGTAATTAAATTATAACCCCGCTAGTCAAGAAGCTTAAGCTTTTGTGACAAAAAACACAAAAAAACTTGGCTTTATACCACTTGTGCTATAAAAGCTCGCCTAACTCTTGCGCCAGTTGTTGGTAGTCTTGATACAAAATAGCTCTGATCCCTAATAATTTAGCTGCTTCAACGTGTCTTTGCTGATCATCAACATAAATTACTTCTTCAGGACTTGCCCCTAGCCTATCCAGCATAATCTGAAATATTCTAGGATCTGGTTTGATTACGCCCTCTCGGGAAGAAATAACCAGTACATCAAACAAATCACGTAGATGTGCTTTTTCTATGATTTGATCAATGTAGTCATGATGGGCGTTGGTGAGTAAGCCTGTTTTGTACTTAGCGTGCAGAGTCTCGATTAGAGATAGGATTTGAGGATTTAGCTGTTCTGATTCATAGACAGCTTGAATCTCGTCTACACTTATTTTTTTAACTTCGGCTACTTTGTGTAAAAAAGCTTGCCAATTAATATTGCCCAGATTGGTTTGATCACTAATCTCACGGAAAACTGAAGGCTTTTGTTTATCAACACCTATAAAGTCCCAATACTCATCTGAGCTGATAACCCCAAAGAAATCGAAAACAACGGCTTTAATCACCGCTCTACTGTAACAAATTATTACTGTAAACTAGTGTTAAAAATAAATTTACCGTAGTCAGTGATTTGGGCTTTGAATAGTGTGCCGGTAGTTGCTGCTACTCCACCAAAAGTGCCATCACCAGATTGGCAGGAATCTGCCCATGTTCTAAAAACTTGATTGCTACCATCATCTAGTTGGTAAACAAAACGGTTGCCTGTTGGGCAAAAACCACGCTCATCACTAGTTTTGAAGTTTCTAGGACGGCCAAAGTTTAGGTTATCTAAGGCGCGTAAAAAGGTAGCAAAAGCCGCTTGGGTGTTACCTTCTGTCTGGGTTTTATCAGGTGTTTGTTCGTAGCCATCTAGGATTTCAGCTGTGCGCTCTGATTCGGTGACAGTAATACGCAAAGAACGGCGTTGGTTCTCGCCAACTAGTCGGCCTTGCATGGTCCAGCTGACAACTGCGTTAGTATTGTTATCAAAGTCAGCCATTTTGGTAATTTTAAGGGCTTTAGAAGTTTTAGAGCCACCATTAAAACTACGCAGTAACGCCACGGTGCCGAACACCACGACTAGAATTACTAAAATGACAGCTATTAAATATCTCATAACACCTCGAATGAGCATATTATAACACTGCTATGCAACTTTTGCAATATTCGTCAGATTTTCTGAAGAGCTATTTCAAACCATTCAGTGTGACCGTGGGTTTCGCGCCATGTTTTTAGGGTTTTGTAGTTATTGCCCGCTAAGCCTTCGATGATTTCGGGTTTGTAGAAGTAGAACATGCGGCGGCCAAATTGGTCTTCTTTGGTTTCTTCTCTATATTTCGCAGCATATTTGAGCGAAATGTAGAAAATACCGTTAGATTTTAAGGCTCCATGCACCTTATCAAGTACCAATCTTACTTCAGCTTTGTCTAAATGTAACAGAGATGCGAATGCAAAAACTACGTCCAGATTCTTAGGATATTTGTAACTAATCGCGTCGGCAACTTCAAAGTCAGCGCTTGGTACGTGCTTGCGGGCTATCTTTATCAGGCCTTCGGATATGTCGAAGCCTTTATAATTGGATGTTAGCTTTACTATTTCTTTGGCGTCACGGCCATCGCCGCAACCAATCTCTAAAATATTGGGAATTTTCGGATTACCTGCCAGTTTCAAGCCCCTTTCGATATCGTCAGTTCGTGAACCAATACCACGGAAATACTCAGCTAATTCTTTGGCGGACTTGTTGTAGGTATCAACCGTTTCCTGGCGCAAGTCAGTCATCGACTCTCTCCAAAAAAATGTGTTTATCAAAACCACCGCGAGCCTCAGCTTTTTCTGCACGAGCCTGTTCTAATTGTTCTGGCGTTACGCCAATTAAGCCAGCCAGAGCCAGAACAACTTCTTGGATGTCAGCTAATTCGCCTAGAGACGGATCGACAACAAATTCATCTACTTCTTCGTCAAACTTCAGAATGAGTGCTGGCATAACCGCGTTTTCTTCTAAAATTCGGGTTACCGGTTTACCGCCATCGGCTTCAATAATTTCCGGGATTTTATCCCTGACCAGTTTGTTATAAACCTTAGTCATAATACTCTTGCCTTTCCCTCTTTGAGCTCGTGGGCAACAATGTCAGCCAAAGTCTTATCATTAAATTTAACTTCGTGATCCGTTACTTTATTTATGATTACATTGATAGATTGATGTTCTGGGTTATCTTTCGGCATTTCATAATGAATCCCACGCATGTTGAAAGTTATTTTTACTGGCTTGAAGTTCGGGAAATGAAACTCAGCATGATCAAGCCCAACCAGGTCCTTCCCAACTTTTTCTGGACGAGGTTCCATGACCTCAACCCAGCTAACATCACCAAAATTACCCAATGCAACAGAGCTGATTAGCTTGACTGTGCCTAGGCGGCGACCATGCATCTCAACTTCAGTTCTTTGTTCTGCCTCGTCTTTTAATTCTTCCATGGTGTCTTCATAGTCCATGCCATTAGCACATTTGATAGCTACATGGTCAGGCTGCGCAAACCAAGCTTCTGGCAGATTATGAGCACTGACAAAGTTCTCTAACTCCTTAGCATATTGGTCAATTTGTTCTAGGTAATTTTTCATTATTTGCCCTTGTTCTGGCGCACAGTTTCTTCTACGATGTGCGTAACTTCTGTTGATTGTGGCAAATCATATACCCAGTAAGTAAAGGCCTCTGCAAAAGCTTCGTGTGGGCCTTTTGTTTGGCCGTATTTGGTCGGTGAATCTACCGGATCTAGGCGCTGGTATTTATTGCCTGGCGCCCGCCAATCAATAATATGGCCGACCTCATGGATTAAACCCGGTACCATCTCGCTCCAGGGTTCATCACTTTCGCCGATAAGATTACCGATTTCTTCACCCTCTTCAATAATGCCTTGGCTGGTTAAATATTTTCTGGCTTCATTGATAGACATGGCGCTTTTGGTTTTGTCCATCTCTATTCGGTTTTCTTCTGCTATGGCATGTCCTCCTCCCCCTGTAGCCAAATCATCAACTATGCTAATTTCCAATCCAGCGCATAATTTATACAGATTTTCACCAAGAGCTTTGTCCAACAGTCGCATTGCTTGGTCTAATGCTTCTAAGCATTCGGCTGGTGCATCACCTTCAATCCTAACCTTGATTGGATCAAAACCTTCTCTAGGATAATATTTTTCCCGAAAGTTCTCAGTAGTAGTTTCATTCACAACTCACCCCAGTTTTTGCCAAGTTTAAATTTTTGAATAGTCCAAGATTTTTCGTAATTATCATCCACACCAATGAGTTCTATCTCTGTAGCAGTATATTGAAGTGTAGTTTTTGCTGATTTTACTTCATCCAAGGCTTTTTTATACTTAGTTTCGTCCAGATCAAGGATTTTTGAATCTTTTAGGTCCTGTTTAGTAGCTTGTTTAGCAAAATGTCCCATTCCTACATGCGGAGAGTAAGGTAAATCTTCTCTCAAGAATCTATGGTTAGCTCCACTATATAATTTGTCGTGTAGCTCGTTGAATTCGCGCTTCCCTTGAGTGGGGACTAAAAACAACCATTGATCAAATGACAGTTCAGTGGAGTCAGAATTAAATTCAACCTTAAATGGATCAGTACTATTGGCTATTTGTTTTATATGACTCACGAGTTCTTGCTGCGAAACTTCCGAATCTTTTATTGGGAATAACAAAGTTACATGTGGCTCTATCAGGTCAAAATAAGGATCGTATTTTTTACTAATCCTTTTTATTTCTTCTAAATCTGCTTCGGGTCTGTGAATCACAGCAAAAAACATTATAGTTCGCCCCAGTTTTTGCCGGTAGATGTATCTACTGTTAGCTTGACGGGTAGCTTGTGGGTAGCTTCCATCACATCCTTGAATAGTTTGGCCATTTTCTCGGCGTCTTTTTCATCGCATTCGGCGATGACAGAGTCATGGATTTGCAGGAGTAGTTTGCAGTTGGTGCCGTCTAGTTCTTTCTGGAGTTTGACCATAGCTAGTTTCATAATATCGGCCGCACTGCCTTGAAATGGCATATTCACAGCCGCCCGCATGGCGGCTTCACGGACGACGAAATTGGATGAGTGCACGTCCGGTGTGGGGCGGCGGCGGCCAAAAATAGTTTCAACATACCCCTGTTTTTGTGCCTGCTCTTTGACGGAATCTATGTATTCTTTTAGCTTGGGTCTAAGTTCAAAGTATTTTTTGATAAAACTATTGGCTTGTTCGTAGTTCAGGCTGGTTTGCTGAGTCATGCCGTGCGCGCCCAGGCCATACATGACACCAAAGTTTAGAACCTTGGCCTCACGGCGCATGTTTTTGGTAACGTCCTCTTCAGCCCGGCCATAAACCTCGGCTGCGGTGGCCAAGTGGACATCTACGTCCTTGTTAAACATATCTATCAGCCGCTGATCTTTGGACAGATAAGCGGCAATGCGTAGTTCAAACTGTGAATAGTCGGCGCTGACAAACATTTTGCCAGGACCAGCCACGAATGCAGTGCGAATTTGCTTGCCTAGCTCGGTTTTAACAGGGATATTCTGCAAGTTCGGGTCATTGGAGCTCAAACGCCCAGTCTGGGCCACCGTCATGGCAAAAGTTGTGTGCAAGCGTGAATTTTCATCAACCTGAGTCGGCAAAGTATCGACATAGGTGTTTTTGAGCTTGGTAACCTCTCGGAATTGGCTAATAAAATCGATAATGGGCGAGGCTTCACGTAGTTTAACTAGTTCACTAGCCGCGGTTGAGTAACCCGTCTTACCTTTTTTGATGGTGGCCGTCGGTAGTTTGAGCTTGTTGAACAAAATATCAGCCAGCTGAGTCGGGCTAGCGATGTTAAATTCCTGGTCGGCGTAGCCGTAAATTTGTTGCTCAAGGTCAGAAATGGCGTCATTTAGTTTCTCTGACATTAGCCCCAGGTACTTACCGTCTAACTGGATGCCGGTGTGTTCCATGCGGGCTAGCACTGTGATAACCGGCCATTCGATAACCTCTGCCAGGCTGGCAATTTTAGGTAGTTTGGCAAAGCCATCTACCTGAATTTTATACAGTGCGCTGATAACACTGATGATTTCACTGCCCCGTTCCACCAACTCCTCATTTGTCAGATCTTCCAGCGAGCCTTCAAAATCTAAGTCGGCTTTGGCTAGATCAGTCAGACTCTGGTCACGGCGCAGTGAATTGAGCAGAAAGGCACCAATCAAGACATCGTGAGCAACCTCCGGTAATTCCAAGCCTAGCTCCAGCAGAACTTTCAGTGTTGATTTGACGTCAAAGCCTATGACCGCAACACCAGCAAGCTGAGAGCCGAGGGCTTTGGCTGATACTTTATTTAGATCAATGGCATAGGTTGTTTTGCCGTCTGGGCTAACAATTAGTGTTAATGGATCTTTACCGTGTTTGCCGGCACTGCGGCTATGGATAAATAATTTGTCAGTTTTGCTGAGATTGAGTTTGGCTAGTTCAGCATCACTGCTAATAACTTTTACCTCTGTTGATTTATGTGTGTATTGGCCTTTGGGTTCATCCTCCGGTTTTATCTGCATGATTTGGGGCAGTTGGCGCACCAGAGACTTGAACTCCAGTTTCTGCAAGACTTCCCTAATCTTTTCTGGCTCGGCTTTGGTGCCGTCAACTTCTTTGAGGTCCAGCTTGATCGGGGCATCGGTCCAAATAGCTGCTAATTTTTTACTCAGGTAGGCTAGGTCTTTGCCGGCTTCCAGTTTTTTGCGGATGGTTTCTTTGGTTAAAACCAGGTTATCGTAGACACCGTCTAAGGTTTCAAACTGCTTGAGTAATTCGATGGCGCCTTTTTCACCAATGCCCGGTACCCCTGGAATATTGTCCGAACTATCGCCTTTTAGGGCTTTCAAGTCCAAGAATTGTTCGGCGCTAATGCCGTATTTTTGTTCAAAGCTTTCTGGGTGAAACAATTCTATGTTGCTGAGACCTTTTTTGAGCGCGTAAACGTGCGTGTGGTCATTAATCAACTGCAACATATCTAAGTCCGACGTTATGAGCATGGTCTCGATGTCTTTTTTTGTTGCCTGCACGGCCAGGGTGCCCATGATGTCGTCAGCCTCGTAATCGTCTAGCTCGTAAAGTGGCCAGCCAAAAGCTCTGAGTAGTTCATGTAACAGAGGTATTTGGATCTTAAAATCCGCCGGTGCCGGCTTGCGGTTAGCTTTGTACTGCGGGTACATAGCCAGGCGTTTTCTGATGTTAGTTTTGGGTTTGTCCCAAGCCACAGCTACATAATCAGGTTTGAGCAATTTAATAACTTCCAGAGCCATGGTGGCAAAGCCATAAACTCCGCCAGTTGGCGTACCATCGTTGGTACTAAGGCTGGGCATGGCGTAATAGCCACGGTAAAAGACTGACTTACCATCAATTATCGCCAGTTTTTTCCTCTCCGTCATAACTAAAAGTATACTCTGTTAATTAGTTCAAACCGAGAGCATTTTGAGCGACTTGCAAGAATTTATTGACGTCATTACCATTATTTACGACGGTTTTGGTGGCATGTTGTTTGACATAGCTGATGTTCATTTGAGCATCTTCGGGAATTCCTGGTTGTGGTTGCCACTGCAAAGCTTCTTGGCGCATAAATTCTTCAAAAGAAAGTTTGGGTTCCCCGGGGCGTAGAGCATTCAAACCGCGTTCATAGCGGATCTTATCATCTGTTTCCACCCAAATAAGCTCACCCTTGTGTTCAAGAATCCAGTCCACTTCTACTGGCGCACGAACACTGAACAAAACCAGTCCTCTATAGTCTTTGCCGGATGTCTGGGCTTCATTAAATTCCTTGAGCGCCTCGTTCAAAATCACATCCGGGCCACCGGTTTCCCGCAGCCAATTAGATGTCTCGGTCATATTGGCTACGGAGATAGGATCTGACTTGTCTTTGTGTCTGTCACGGGCATTTTTGCGAGTAAAATCACCAAAAGAAAAGCCAAAATAGCCCTCTTTCATGAGCATCTCTGCCAATGTATCCTTGCCGCTCCTAGGCAAACCGCCAATCCCAACAATTTTCATGCGTTTATTGTAACCTACCTAAGCGTCTACGTCGTATCCAGCTAAAGTTAGTAACATGTCTGTATCTAAATCTAATGCTACCGAGAGACCTGTAAGCATCTTCCTAGAGGGCCACAGTTTGTACTTATTTTTGTCGGAAACCTTCGGTCGTTCTGCGTTTTCGATCATATTTAAATACGTTCGAGTCATCCCAGCCATTCGAGCAATTTCTGCTTGATTGTACCCCAGAGCTTGTCTGCGTTCTCGTAAAGCCTGACCAACTTCAATCGTTCGTTCTTCTATTGTTTTTTCGTGTTCCACTTCGGGTGGATAAGAAGGAACTTTCTTTGCGTTGAGGCTTTCAGGAGAAATACTAGGATTTTGCTCGAGTATTTGAATTTTTTCGCTGATTTCGGCAGTCATGGCGAGAATATGGTAAGCAGCTGGGCGCCATTCGCTACGGTAGCCGTCGCACACATTTGGTGTACATAGTCCTGAGATAATCTTTTGTGAATTATCCAAGGCAAGTTCCGCAATTCTTTTAACTGTCGGAAAATGCTCAGCACCAAGGATGAACCTATCTTCTTCAAGCATATTCGGGTTTGCAAAGTCAGGACCTAAAGTCGGTGCAGCTTGCCATACCAAGCCTCTGGCCTCAGTTCGTTCTTCTGTGGTTGGCTCATGAACAACGCCACTAAGTGGCCCCCAATTGTTCAGGCTTGCTGTGATACTAAATACTTCCGCTACGTCTCTTGCTTCTTGTCTAGTCAACTCTAGTCCATGTTCAGTAAATTCCATGTCAGCTCCCTTCTCTTCGGGGTCGAGCTAGTCTTACAAAATCGGCAGTTATCGCTAACGATCTAAGCGCATTACCACGCTCGTCCCAATGGAAGGTATCATCCATATCAAGCTCAGGCGCGATCAGGCCAAACATGATGCCCCGTGGGTCCTCTAAAGCTTCTTGAGCTACCCTGACTAAATCACTTAGTTCAGTTTGCTCTAACTCGAGCTTCACAGTTTCATCAGACGAATCTAGTAATTGACTGATTGCTAAATTGGCAACCATTTTTTGGCGATCGGTCAGTTTGGTTGATTGATTTTTTTCAGACCTATCCCTAAATACGGTTTGGGTTAGTACATTCGCAAACTGTCTTGCTTCTGTTTTAGTCATAGTTGGTATGGGGTTCAGTTCCATGTCGATTCCTTTCACTTAAATTTGTATGACATTACTAGTCTAAGAAATATTTGTCTTGCATGCTTGATGCAAATATGATAAAATTATGACGTTTTATAGATAGAATTATAATAATGGGCCAAGACCATCAATTTGCTAGCACACAATTCGGCGCCATAAAGAAGATGTTGGATGGCGGCCAATCAACCTCAGTCATTGGCATACCTGGTTGTGGAATCTCTGTGTTCTTAAAACAGCTGGCTCGTCAGCCTTACGGCAAGATGATACATATTGACGTCTTTAGCCTGCCCTCACTAAGTTCAAAAGAATTTTTCAGTAATCTAGTGGAACAACTTGGCGGCAAAAGCAACGGTAAAAACATTGAGGAAATGATCCGTACCTGCCAAGAGAGACTTAGTCATATTCTAAAAACTGATGAAAAAGTGGTTATTATCATTAGTGGTTTTGATAAGTTGTTCAAAGATTTTAATAATGATTTCTTCCGTTATTTGCGGAGTTTACAGAGTGTGGATCAGTCCAAAATTGTATTTGTTTTTGGTATCTGCAAGCGTCTGGAGACAATTTTGCCGGCAGAATTAACCAATTTGGACTTACGTTTGCTCGCTAATAAATATTACCTGAAACGTTATAGTCAAGATGACTTACGGTACCTCTTGGACGTCTATGGTCCTAAATTAGAGATTGACGACCAGACATTTAAAGAAATTGTGCGTTTAAGCGGTGGCCATTTCCAGTTCTTGCAGTTACTCCTGCAATCCGAGTATCGCCCTAACCCAATCCAGGATCCTTTTATCAAATTATCTTTCGAGAACATCTGGTCCCACCTGTCTGCTTCACAAAAAACTATTCTTAGAAAAGTGGCCACTACCGGCGAATATGCTAAACCAGATATCTATCTAACAAATGTTGGCCTGGTCGTACCTAAAGGCAAAAAATTTGAGCTATTCTCACCGTTATTTAATGACGGAGTGGTTGGCTTGGTAAGTTCAAAACTACCCGTAAAAGAACGCCGACTTCTAGCTATACTCAAGCGTTATCAAGGACGCGTGGTACCCAAAAGAGAAATTTATGACGCGGTTTGGCGTGGAGAGGAACTGGGATCAGAATGGGCGCTCAATGCCCTAGTCTACCGTTTGCGCAAACACCCTGCTTTTGTGACCCAACCTTACAATATAGAAAATCACAAAAAACTGGGTTACGCCCTAGTCAAGAACATTTAAGCGAATCGTTTTTACTTAAGTTAGTTATGCCCAGGGCAGCGCGTGATATTCCTTGCTTGTCCGCGCGGACCCCTACCCTAAGTGAAAATGATGAGGGTTACTTTATGTAATCGTGTAACTTTTTGGCGTCTTTGTGCTTGCGTAGTTTGGCCAGGGCTTTGGCTTCAATCTGGCGAATGCGTTCACGGGTAACCATGAACTCCTGTCCAACTTCCTCTAAAGTGTGGCTTTTGCCGTCTTCTAGCCCAAAACGTAGTTTCAAAATCTTTTGTTCACGCTCTGTTAGAGCACCCAGCATATCTTTGACGTGCTCTTTAAGTAACTGGGTAGTGGCCGATTCCTCGGGACTGACAGTGTCTTCATCCTCAATAAAGTCAGCCAGGACAGAATCTTCCTCATCATCACGAACTGAAGCATCGAGAGATGAAATGTCCTGTTTGATCTTCATGATGTGTTCGACTTTGTCGACGTCAATTTCCATTTCAGCAGCGATTTCTTCATTGGTTGGCTCACGGTTGAGTTCCTGAGTTAGTCGACGCTGGGTACGCAGTAATTTATTGATGGTTTCAACCATGTGCACAGGTATACGGATGGTACGGGCCTGGTCAGCGATAGCACGCGTGATAGCCTGGCGGATCCACCAAGTTGCGTAGGTTGAGAACTTGAAACCCTTGTCCGGGTCAAACTTTTCAACAGCGCGCAAGAGTCCGGTATTCCCCTCTTGAATCAAATCAAGTAGATCCAAACCGCGACCGACGTAACGCTTGGCAATTGAGACAACTAGACGCATGTTGGCTTCGGCCATTTTGTCTTTGGCACCTTTGCTACCGGCCACGACTTTTTTGGCTAGAGCCAGTTCTTCTTCGGCTGTTAACAGCGGTATCTTACCGATTTCGCGCAGGTATAAGCGCACGGAGTCATCTGCAATATCATCCAGATAAGCGTTGTCGTCCAAGACGACTTCTTCCTCTTCCTCAGCTTCCCACTGGTCACCAAAGCCGGCCACGGGTGCGGCTGATTCTACTACCAAAATATTGCTGTCGGCTAGTTGAGTGTAGAGCATGTCCAAAACTTCAGCGTTTTCTGGCACATCAGCAATGGCTTCAAAAATTTCGCGTTGGTCGATTTTGCCATCTTTTTTGGCTTTCTTAAACAGATCGTCCTTTTTGGTGATCATATCCGGATCAATTTCCGGCTCTTCCTTCTTGGCAGGTTTTTTGGCTGGCATCAGATAGTCTCCTGACTGGTCTTTAATAAATTATCTAGGCTTTTCACGCGGGTTAGAAGCTTTTGGGAGGTTTCGTCATCGGCTTCTTTTAATGCAGTTGAGATTTGGGCTTTTTTAGTTCTGACAAATATGTCAATCAGGCGGATCCGGAGACGGTTGGCCTCATAACGGGCTTCGGTCTCATCTAGATCAATAAATAACGCCTCATATTGTAATGAGATAATTTTGACATAGTCAGCGATAGATTGCAACAGAGGAGCGTGGGTCAGGTTGCCATCAAAGTCTGGGTGCGTCTGCAAATATTCCAGCAGTTGCCTGCCTGAGTCTTGTGGGAACATTTCCGAATCAATCAAATCTAGAAGGTCACGCAAATCTGGCCGCATCAAGGTTAGTGCCAGCAAGTGGTCTTGAGCTTTTGCCCATTCTAGCTGTTGCTGGTCATCAACAACTTGGACGGCTTTGGATCTTTTGAGTTGCACAGCACTAGAGTTTTTGGCCTCGACTTTTTCGCGTAAGGCTGAGGCGTTGACGTCGATGAGTTTGGCAAGTTTACGGATATAGTGATCCTGCTCTACCGGATCTCCCAGACCTTTTAGAGTTGGCAAAAGTAAGTCGCTGAACTCCCGTTTGCCACTGCCAGAATCCAGATCCAACTGCTTTTGGTAGTGGGTAATTAGCCAATCCAGGGCATAAATTGGTTTTTCAACTGTCTGCTGCCATTTGGCCACATCCTGTTTGATTAATTCATCCGGATCTTTGCCGCCAGGCAGGTTGATAATACTTAGTTTTACCCCTGTTCTGGAGGCAATTGGGATGGAACGTTCAGTAGCCGCTAAGCCAGCACTGTCAGCGTCAAAACACAGCCGAATATCATTGGCGAAACGCCCCAGCGCCTTGAGATGCTGTTCAGTCAACGCGGTACCGGCGGTAGCCACAGTATTTTTAACGCCAGCCTGATGACTGGCGATCACATCTAGGTTCCCTTCTACTAAAATGGCATATTTCTGACGCCGGATTGATTCCTTGGCCAGATTAAGACCATAGACGTGACGGCTTTTGTCGTAGAGTAGGGTTTGTGGTGTGTTGATGTACTTGGGAGCGTTAGGATCCTCGTCCAACTGCCGGGCTGTAAAGCCAATGACTGAGCCCTGTGTGTCCATGAGCGGCACCATTAAGCGGCCACGGAACATATCGCCTGTGCCATTACGCCTTTGGGCGGTCAGGCCAGCTTTTTTTAGCTCATCTTCGTTAAAACCTTTTTTCTTCATAAAATCTAACAATGCTGTGCCATTATTGGGCGAATAACCAAGTTTAAAATCCAAAGCTGTTTGCTTAGCGAAACCACGTCTTTTGAAAACGTAATCGATAGCCTCAGAGCTATGACTGAACTGAACTTGGTAGAACTTAGCAGCCAGTTGCAAGGCTTCACGCAAACGCTCTTTAAGCTTGGCATTGCTGCCGCTTTGGCCCCTGTACTGGTCAAGGTCAACGCCGGCTTTGCGGGCTAATAGTTCCAGGGCGCCACGGAAATCCAGACCCTCCATCTCCATAACAAAGCTGAACATATTGCCACCCTTGTTTGAAGAAAAATCATGCCAAATTTGCTTTTCGGGGCTGACCATAAAGCTCGGTGTTTTTTCATTGTTGAACGGACTCAGGCCTTTAAAGTTGCGGCCAGAGCGTTTTAGTTGGACATATTCAGCAATAACGTCCTCAATATTCAACCTTTGTTTGATCTCATCCACAGAGTCCATCTTTATAGTCTAAGGTTAAAAGTAGAAAGTAGAAAGGGTTAGCAGTTTCAATAACTTTCTACTATCATTATGCATATGCAACCGAACGCCCCTGCTCCAGCGCCGCCGCCGTTAACACCCGCGCCAGTCCAGCAGGATCCTTACGATTTTATTGTTAATAAACAGCGCCAGCCCAAGCCGAGCTTGTTTGGTGGTGGTTCCAAAAAGCAACGAGTTATTTTTATTAGTATTGCCGGAGCGGTTCTACTTATAGTTGCCATAATTGTCTTCAGTCTTGTTAGTGGTGGCGGTAGTAGTAGGTCACAAGAATGGTTAAAACTCGCCCAGGAACAAACTGAAGCCATTCGTATCAGCGGTTTGGGTTCTGAGTCAGCTACAGATAGTAACGCCAAAAATTTGGCCATCACAGCCAAAACAACTTTGGAATCACAGCAATCAACCATTCTTAAGTACGCTAAGTCGTCTGGAGCCAACACCAAAGCCGCCAATTTAGCCCTGGGTAAAAATGTCCAAACCGACGCCCAACTAACCACCGCCAAACAAGCCAACAGTTTTGACGGAACTTTTACCAATATCTTGCAATCAGAACTGCTAACTTACGCTCAAGATATCAAAAAACTGCACGATTCTAGCAATGACACAAAAGCCAAAGCGACCTTGGCCGCCTACTTTAACGCCGTCAGGCCGCTGCTGGCCACCAGTCAGTAACTTATTTTATATCAGGCGTTACGCCGTGTTCACCAGTAATTAACTGGTAGCTGTGATGAATTAGGGCTTGGATTTCTTCCCAGGGTAACTGGCCAGTCAGAATAACAGTATTCCAGTATTTTTTGTTCAGATGATAACCTTCTAGAACCGTTTCGTACTTCTCGCGTAGAACTTTAGATAGCAAAGGATCGCACTTTAGGCTAATCCTGAGTGGATTAGTTTTTTCGGCAATCAATGCAAACATTTTATCTTTGGCTTTATAGACTGCCACACCTTCACCAAAGGGGTAATCTAGCTTAGCCCCTGGCAGACTTAGAATATATTCTTCAACTGTCTTGTGATCCATGCCACAAGTTTGGCATCAGATTGGCCTATTGTCTAGACAATGTGAGCTGCACCAACCTGGGAATAATACAGTGTGTGTACCAAACCATTTAAAGCAGTGGTGTCAGTTCTAAGGGCCATTTCGCTCAGTTTATTTAAGCGAGCTGTTTCAACTTCTATTGCTAGTTCGCTTGGGTCACGAAGATCAATTTCATCAGTTACTTCAAGGATCTGCTGTCTTGAAAATAAACCCCGAGCATTTATTAAATCGTCATCAATAACCATTTTTTCTGAACGATTTGTATTTGACATTGTTTTTCCTTTTCACACTTAATGTTATTTCTAACTTCTCAATTTATACCCAAATTTGTAATTGTCAACTAGTTATTGGCTGAATTGTTTTTGAACCAGTCCAAGTAGTGTTGGAGCTCAGCAATCGAGGCCTGAATATCGTCAAAAGCACGATGGACTTCTTTTTTCTCATAATTTACGCCGTATTTGCCTTGCATTAGGATCTTCCAGGCACTGACGTCTAACATGCGGTAATGTAGCCTAAGGTCCAGGGCTGGTAACCATTGCTTGATAAAACCACGGTCATTGTAGATAGAGTTGCCTGCTAGCACGGCCGGCTCATCGCCGAAGTGTTTTTCTACTAACGCAACCAAATCTTGTTCAACCTGCTTAAGATCTTGGCCATCATCCAATTTTTGAACAAATTCATCGCGGTTAGCTGGGAAATCGCGCCACCAAATATTGTTTTGCATGCGGGCAAGCACAGTCTTTTTATCTTGTTTCACCCTGGCTTCATAACTGGCTAGAGTTTTGAAATCAAAATCCGTAACTTCGGCGGCCACCTCCAAAATCAAATCTTTGCTAGGATCCAAGCCAGTCATTTCCAGATCCAACCACAATAATTTAGTAGGAACCTGCTTTTTTTCATCAGTTGTCATTGCAGGTTATTATATCGTAAAGATATACTAGGCGTTGCATGCGTAAAAAAATAATCTTCGCAGTTGTAGTGGTTTTGGCAATTATTGGTGTGGTATTGATGCTGACCAAGATCAAAAAACCAACCCCAACTAATCAAAATGGCAGCCCAACTGTTAAAAGTAACCAGCCAAGCCCAGCGCCAAGTTTCGATAAATCTAAATATTCAATCAACGACCCAACCAGTCTTTGGGTAGTGGTTAATAAACCTAGAGCTCTAAACCCGCTGACCTATGCACCAAATGACCTGACAGCTGTTGGTAATGGACAATTGATGAGAAAAGTAGCGGCTGATGAGTTGAGTCAATTGTTCACTGGCGCTAAAACCGCCGGCTACACCCTGGTTGCTGAAAGCGGCTACCGCTCTTACTACACTCAAGTCACCGTTTATAACAATGAAGTAAAAAGCTTCGGTCAAGCTAAAGCTGATAGTGAAAGTGCCCACCCAGGACATTCTGAGCACCAAACGGGCTGGGCTGTCGATATTGGCAAGTCCGGCTGTTTTGAAGACTGCTTTGGCCAAACCATCGCAGCCCAGTGGCTGTTAGCTAACGCTTACAAATACGGTTTTATACTTAGATATCCAAGCGATAAAGCAACAATTACTGGCTATCGTAATGAACCATGGCATTTCCGCTATGTTGGAGTTGAACTATCAACCGAAATGCATAATACCAGTGTGACAACACTAGAAGAATTCTTTAATGTTCCTGGCTAACCAGCCATATTAACCTTTGTTATCTTTCGGTTTAAAGTTTAAGCAGACGGAATTAATGCAGTAGTGCTGACCAGTTGGTGAACTGCTATCATCAAAAATGTGCCCCAAATGACTACCACAATTGGCACAGACAACTTCAGTCCTGTGCATGCCGTAATTGTTGTCATCTAGCAGCTTTACAGATCCGGTTTTGGCCACGTCGGCAAAGCTGGGCCAGCCTGTCAAACCTGGTTGATTTGATTCATACTTGGCGTCGCTCTTAAATAACTCAGTTCCACAAGCAACGCACGTGTACATGCCGCTATCAGTTTGTTTTAAATGTTCTCCTGAAAATGGCGCTTCCGTGCCCTTCTGACGGAGTACTTTATATTGCTGGGGTGTTAGCTTCTGCTTCCATTCATCTTCTGATAAATTCATACTCTAATTATAGACTTAAGCGAGTCTTTTTCACGAAAGAGACTAAGGCGAAACGCGAACCGGAGTAACCAACTGGATTACTCCGCATGGAAGTGGTCTCTAAAGGAAAAATAGGAGTGACTACTCAGCCTTTGGCTTATCTAGTTTATCCAATTTCAAACCTTTGATCACAAAATAAACCGCCGCAACAATGATTATGAAACTTAGTAAACTATTAATGAGCGCTCCGTAAGCTAGCTTGTTGGTGCACTGTCCAGCGACGTTTTTGAGACAAACATATCGACTATCCAAACCACCACTACCACCAATTAAACCAATAACGGGGTTAAAAATATCATTTACTAAACTATCCACTAAGCTTTTTGAAGCCACACCAATTACTAAACCAACTGATAGACCGACTACCCCTTGGTGACGAATAAAGTCTAAAAACCCTTGCATCCACTTAGGTGATTTTAGCGGTGGCACGTTGATTATGACTTGTCTGCCCTCCACCACCTGATTAGCTTTAGGTTCCTCAGTCATCGCACCTCCTTATTTCCATAATATTATACCCGGGCGTCAATAATACGCTTCATGGCGCGGGCCAGAGCGGCTTCTTTTAGCGACAATTTATTGTCTTCAGCGTATCTTAGTGTTTGGCTAACGGCGGGCATCAGGAAATGTTCCATTTCCATATCAACGCGCTTTTCATCCCATTTTTCATCAGCGCGATTTTGCAGCCACTCGAGATAACTAACTATCACACCGCCGGCATTGGCTAGGACGTCTGGAATTATAATTACACCCTTGTTAGTTAGGTAGTCGTAGGCTTTGTCAGAGACTGGCCCATTGGCTAATTCCAGAATGATTTTGGCTTGCACTTTAGGGGCGTTGTGTGTGGTAATGACGTCGCCCAAAGCAGCTAGAACCAGTACGTCGACTTCCTCGCTTAGTAGCTGATCATTATCCAGTTTGATACTGGCACTATCGCTGTAATTTATAAGCTTAGCGCCGGTTTTTTTGTAAGCTGCCAGTTCTTTAGCGCTCATGCCAAATGGCGTACTGATACCACCGCTGCTGTCTGTGGCCGCCACCATTTGTAGGTTGGGTAGTAACTGCTCGGCAATTACACCAAAAAACAAGCCGACATTACCAAAACCTTGAATAGCATAGGTTAACTCTTCTTTGTCCTGGTGCATGTGCCTTAAGACCGCCTCTAGAGTCAGTACTCCACCGCGGCCAGTAGCGGCTTCGCGGCCTAGGCTACCGCCTTTTTCAATTGATTTACCAGTAAAGCTAGCTCTAGTTTTATCGCCAGTAACTTGCTCGTATTCGTCAACCATCCAATCAATAATGGTAGCGTTGGTATTCATATCCGGTGCCGGTATGTCTTTATCCGGACCAATATGGGCATGTAAATGACGAGCGTAGGCTCTGGATAACTCTTCTAGTTCGGCTTCATTTAGTTGCCTTGGGTCGACTGCCACACCACCTTTGGCACCACCTAAAGGCAGGCCAACCGCCGCAGTTTTCAGACTCATAAGCGTTGCCAATGCCCTAACTTCGTTCAGATCTACCTCTGGATGGAAGCGAATTCCACCTTTGTACGGGCCTAAAACATTTTTATGCTGTACTCGGTAAGCCTGATGAGTATTGCCGTTACTCAAAGTTATATCAAATAGGTGCTCGCGGTCGATTTTGAGTAAATAATCTACTTCGTCTTTACTTAATCCGATCTTACGACCAACTTGCTCAATCATCCGCCTAGTAGTGTCCAGCATTCCTCTATTTTACTCCCATGTAGTGCTGCCGCTGCTCTGGGGGTAAATGTTCAATGGCGTAGCGCAGAGCGGTTCTGGGCATTGTCTTAGCGTGTTGATCAAGGAACTTTAAAAGAGTTTTTCTATCTTTTTTACCAACCTCACGTAAACACCAGCCGACAGCTTTATGCATAAGATCATGTTTGTCATCCAGCAGCAGTTCAGACAATTTTAGAGTGTCTACAAATTCCCCATTTCTGATAAAGTTTAGGGTCGTAATAATGGCTATACGTCTATCCCAGACAGATGAAGATTTTGCCAGACGGTACAAGACGCCGCGGGCATGATCCAGCAAATAATCACCCAGAATATAGGGCGCCGAACTGTCTACTAAATCCCAGTTATTAACGTAACGACGGTTCTTATGGTAAGCATTGGCTATAATTTTTTTGCCGCTAGCATCAGCTTTTTGATATTGAGTTACCAAAATTATTATGGCGGTCAGCCGGTATTCGTGCCACTTACTCTTCAACAATTTAAGTGTGTCATCAAGCGAAATAACCTTATAGAACTGTTTAGCGATTAGCCGCTGTTGAGGTACTCTAATGCCCAAAAATTTGTCGCCCTCACCATATTGTCCGGGTCCGTTTCTAAAAAACCTGGAGGACGCTAATGCTCTGGTTGGATCGGCGCTTTTTTGCAGAGCCTTTTCAAGCTGAGTTAGAGCATTATTTTGTTCAGTCATGACTGGATTGAATAATTTTTAGAATATCGGCCGGGTTTTGGGCTAAAGCTGTGGGTTCAGCTGGACCAAGCACATCGGTCGGTTGAAAGCCCCAGGTAACAGATATGATATTGACGCCGGCCTTTTGGGCGGCCTGAATATCACGCACTTCATCACCTACCATCCAAACATCCCCAGACTTAAGTTTGTGTTTACGCATTAGGCCACGGATAGCGCGGGCTTTGCCAAAAATCTGAGAGCTTTTTAGGACGGTCAGGTAGCCAATGAGGCCATTGTTTTTTAGAACCGTATTAACAACCTGGTTAGAGTTGGTGCTGAGTAAATAAACCTCGTGGCCATAGGCATTGAGCTGCTTGACTACATCTGCCACGCCCGGAAATAATTTGATATCTCTTGCCCGTTTGACCATTTCGCGTTTGCCAAGTGCTAGAAGTCCTGGTATTTGATAGGCTTTAATGCCGGCAAATTTTAGGCCTTCGGCTATACCCATGCGCCGCACTTTAGGCCAATCTTCTCTGTTAATATGTCTAAAGTCACGTTCTTTTGCGGTGTCGTTGTAAAGCTCCAAGACAACTGATTGGCTATCAGCCAACGTACCATCAAAATCAAATACTATTGTCATGATGAGCCTTTATAAAGTCAGTGATTGCTCTGCCATTAAATTTGAATGCCCAGAAGATGCCCAGCGGATGACCGATTGTGAGCATGCGCTTATTGGTTGCATCTTTTATAAAAACTTTTTTAGGTTCAATGACGCCATCATAGATTGGCCTTAGTGTCATTACCTTATCAAGCGGCAATTTATCAACCGAAAAAGCTGGTAATGATTCATTGAGTAGTTGATATTTTTTATCGACAGTTTTTTGATCCATGTCTTTCAAGTCATGCGGACCAGAAATCCCAACTGCGCAGCTGACAATATCCGGATGGTCTTGCAGGGCTCTTAGCGCGATGGTTACCCCAAAACTGGCACCAATAATGGCAGTATTACCCATTTGTTGAAGCTTAGCTTCAAAAGCTAGCCAATTGGGAGCATATTCATCCTCAGGCTTGGTACCAAACACGTATATTTCCGGTTCGATACCATATTTTTCTGACCAGTGTTCTGTTGCTTTTTCTATATAGTCGTATCTGTCCCCATAACCCGGGACAATTAGAACGTTCACATCTTCTCCGGGGCAGTAATATTCAGTAGTTCTAGGCCATTTTTTAGAACTTGGGCGTAAGCCTCTACTAGCTTGAGTCGTGTCTGCTCACGTGGGTCACCTATCACCCGACTATTTTCATAAAAACTATTAAAATCTTGGGCAAGTTCATACAGATAAGTAGCAATGTGGTGCGGCGTAAATTCAGTCACGGCTGTTTCAACCACCTCTGGGAATTCGCTAATTTTGCGCGCTAGGCTGCGTTCGGCTTCATCAAAATAGTCAATCTTAGCATCATTGGCTTTGGCTTTGGCCAAAATGCTGCGCGCCCGGGCGTGAGCGTACTGCAAATATGGCCCACTGTTGCCAGCAATGGCGACTGACTCTTCTGGATCGTAAATGATATCACCCCCTAAACCCTGTTTTAGAAAGGCGTATTTGACCGCGCCCAACACCACGATGGGTTGCTCTTTACCGCTGAGCTTATGATTAGCTTTAGCGGCCGCGTCTAGCACATCTACGGCTCTTAGGATGTTGCCTTTCCTCGAGCTCATTTTGACACCACCCTGAAGTTTAATCATGCCGTGAGTCAGATGAACAGTTTTTTTGACCAAGTCCGGTTTGAATTGTTCAATAGCTTTCAAAACTACCTGCATATATTGGGCAATTTCATTAGCAGTGATGACGACCGACAGGTCAAAATGATAATCCTGCCATTTTTGTAGTATCAGACCAGTGTCTTTGGCCTCATAAGTTGGCAGGCCTTCAGAGTTAATAAACACCCTGGTGTGTAAACCGTGCTTGTGGCCGTCAAACACAATTGCCCCGTCTGACTTCTTGAAAACGCCTTTTTTTAACTGTTCCTGGACAGTTTTTAAACCTAGCTCGGCAACTTCACTTTCCGGATAGTATTTCTCAAATTTGCTACCAATCTGACTATAAAATTGTTCAAAGTAGTCGTAGCTCCACTGCCGAGTTGTCCAATAGATTTGTGCCAGTGGTGATTTATGATCATTCTCAGTGTGTAGTTGATAGATGCGCTTATTGAGCTCTGTTATTTCCTTTTTTGCAGTTGCGTTATCCAAAAAAGCATTATTGCCCTTAACGTAAGCCTTGGTCATCCATTCTGGACGTTGTTTCTCCGTAATGGACGATAGTTTATCCGGAAACTCTCCACCAAGTTCTTTTATTATCGCCCACATAGCAATAGCCACATGCCGACCAACATCGCCGCCAAAATTAACTCTGTGAACCTTGCCCCCAGCCGCCTCAAATAGTTTGGCTATGGCATCACCAACAACACTGGTATACAAATGCCCAGCGTGTAAAACCTTGAATGGGTTTGGGTCTGAATACTCAGCTACGATGACTTTGTCTTTATATAGATCGTTGTGGCCATATTTTTCATTGACGCGTGACACTTCACTAACCAAGGTTTTGCCAGCCAGCGTAAGGTTAATAAAACCCGGCCCAGCGATTGATATCTTCTCTACAATACCCGCCAGTTTTTTCTCTAGCACTATCACTAATTGGTTAGCGATTTCGCCGGGTTTCACTTTTTTCTTAGCTGCTAATTGCAGGGCTATGTTGGTAGCATAATCACCAAATTGTTCAGTTGTTCGAGTCAAACTAACCTCAACATCGACTTTGAATAAATCTTTGCAAACAGTGGCAATTACTTGCTCAATTTCCCGCTTCATTCACCTAATAATAACAGATAAAACGTTAGCTTTAGTCCTTGTTATTTTCGTGTTGGTTGGTAAGTTGCCAGATAACTATATAGACGCTGCCAAGTAATAAGAAAAAAGTTGTAGTTGTAACAATTGCCTGTGGGTGTTCTAAGGGACTAATTACTCTTTCTGAAACATCAAACAAGACGCCGGCCGGATTTAGCAGTACATCCCAACTGTTCCACCTAAGCGTCCGCCCTAAATAAATGGCAAAACTGACCAGCAGTAGAATTACACCTATAAAAATATGCGCTTTTTCCCTACCCTTGCGTTTTATCAGTTGTTTGTGGACCTGGTAGAGGCTCAGGTAGCCAGCCACAAGACCGTTTAATATGAATGACATAAACATGACGGTATCAAACAAAACACCGATATCACCGGTCGATTGCAGATGTATTAGGTCACTTATTAGGTAAAAACTATTGGGCAAAAACCCCAACCAAAGCAGTGTTAGTAACATCGGCAAAGGTTCTTGCCAACGTTTGGTTTTAAGTTGTTTGATAAGTAGCCAAACAAATAAAACCGGTAGCCACGCCAGAGCTAGATTCCAAACCAAAAACCAGTAGCGAATGTTTTGGGCAGCAATAACTCTGAGCCCAAACAGAACTAGGCTGATTAGATTAGCTAACAGCAGAGCATTCACCACGCCAGTTGGCTCTGAAGTTTTAGCCATGATAACTATCAGTATAGCAACTAACACCGTATAATGGCCTTATGGATTGGATGCGCTCGTTGGTAAGATCGTTGATGCGTAGAGTTGCCATAGTACTCAATAAACTCAGTGGAGGTAGGTTAAGCCCTAATTCTGTGACTATTGTTGGACTGATAGCACACGTATTGATAGCCTGGGAGATAGCCTTTCAACACAATTTATTAGCCGCTGGCTTATTGGTAGTGTTTGGTTTGTTTGATGCACTAGACGGCGAGCTAGCCAGATTGCAAAAGCGTGCCAGCAACGCTGGTATGGTGCTAGATGCCAGCACCGACCGTATCAAGGAAGTTTTACTCTACACTGGTGCCGCTTACCAGATAATTGCTCAGACTGGTCGGCCATATTTGGCGGTGTGGGCTGTGGTTGCTTGCGGAGCGTCGCTAAGTGTTTCCTACGTTAAAGCTAAGGGCGAAACGGCTATAAAAGACGCTCACTTATCGCCCAATGAGATTAACCGCCTGTTTGCTGATGGACTGATGCGCTTTGAGGTGAGGATGTTTATATTGTTTATCGGCTTGCTATCAAACCGCGTCGCACTAGCCGTGATTGTTATAGCTATATTATCCAGCCTAACTGCCATTGGCCGGTTGGTGAGAATAACTAGGAAACTAGCCGATGTACAAAATTGATTTACACACCCACTCAGTTACCTCTCCAGACGGTGGCATAACTGCCGAGCAATACGCCCGGGCTTTGTCATCCGGCATGTTGGACCTGGTGGCGGTGACTGACCACAATTCCATAGATTTTGCGACCCAGCTAAAGGATCATTTGGGTGAACATATCATTGTTGGTGAGGAAATAATGACGACGTCAGGTGAGATTATTGGCTTGTACCTAACTGAAGCTATCAGACCGGGTTTGTCGCCACTTGAAACCGTCAAAAAGATCAAAGACCAGGATGGCCTAGTTTATATACCGCATCCATTTGAATCAATTAGGCACGGTTTGCACCCGGCTGTTATGGAAGAGTTGCATGATTTTATTGACATTGTTGAGGTGGTTAATGGTCGCGCTTTCTGGCAAAACCGGAGCGCCCAGACAGCTATCTGGGTCAGGCTAAACCATTCACGCTCGGCCGCTAGTAGCGATGCCCACGGCTTTAAAGGACTTGGCCGGACGTTTACGCAGACTAAATCTTTGCCAAATCGTGGTAGTTTGTTGGATGAAATTGCTCACGGTACACCTATGACAGAGCGGCCAACAACTAGGGCGTTGCTCTACCCCAAATATCATCGCTTACGCAAAAAACTACAAGGTCGTAGATGAGCTTTTTCGGAACGTTGCTTTTTTTCTTACCCGCAGGCGTTGCCAACATGAGCCCAGTATTGGCCAATCGTTTACCGATCATAAAAAATTGGCAAACGCCGATGGATTTTGGGCTTAGTTATCACGGCAAGAGACTACTAGGTGACAACAAACGCTGGCGTGGCGTCGTTCTAGGCACGCTTATGGCGGTATTTACTGGTCTTATAACCAATCATTTTTACTTTCATAGCAACAATTTGAAGCTATGGTTAATTCACAGTGCTTTGGTCGGCTTTGGGGCTCTACTGGGTGATGCGATTGAGAGTTATTTCAAACGCTTAGTGGGCAAAAAGCCAGGCGAGCGTTGGTTTCCGTTTGATCAGCTGGATTACATAGTCGGTGGTTTAGTGTTGAGCGGTTTTGTTTTTGATCTGGATTTGCAACAAATAGCGATCATTGTTGGTGTTTATTTTGGACTGCATCTAGTGGTAGCTTATATCGCATTTTTATTGGGGCTAAAAGAAAAACCGATCTAGGACAAGGCCGTTTGCCACTTTATGTCTTGGCGGTTGGCATTGACGAACGTTTCGTAGGCATAAACCTTACTAAACCATTCTTCGCTGTTTTGTTTAAACATGGCGTCAGTTTGAGAAATTTGAGCCTTGAGGCTGGCTACTTTCTTGTTAATCACATCTGTTGGTAACTTTAGGCAAATATCACACTTGGCGCGTGACACCAGAGTTGGCTTGTCGATATTAAAATAAATATCAAACTTTTCATCGGCTGCTTTGGTGAAGTCATTATATTGCTCATCGGAGTCTATGACGTAGTAGATTTCTACAGTTTTGGGGCACTGTTTGATTGCTAGATTGCTCCAGCGCGACGCCGCTTGGTGGTCTTGATGTCCAGTTAAGCCATCAGGTCCAAAAGTTATAATGGTGTCGGGTTGATACTTATCAACTAGCTTGATGAGCTTGGCGACAGCTTCAGTGTCTGGTATTTGGTGGCAACGACCGTCCTCATAATCCAACCAATGATGATGACTAATACCAAGAATTTTTAAAGCCTCTTCTAGCTCGTGCTCACGGATTTGGCCTAATTTATCGGCTGGCCAGCGTTTTTCATCACGAACCCCGGCCTCGCCTCTGGTGGCCGTCACACATATTACTGTCTGGCCATTAGCAACTGCCATACTAAGTAGCCCTCCGCAGGTGAAGGTTTCGTCATCGGGGTGGGCAAAAATTGCCATAATAGTGCCTAGGCTACCAACGTCAAACATTACTACCTAGAATGCACTGGACATGAAAATAGTTCAAGCATCTAAAGTTTTTTTGAATTTCTCGATTAAATCTACTGGTGTCGGATTAATCCCATTTAGCAGCGCCAGATATAAACTCACAAAATCGCCAAAAGCAATCGACCAAAGAAGTTGCTCTAATAGCGTATCGCCTTCAACTTGGATAACATGCGGTGCCGGGCGCTGGCCCGAAAGTAGTTGTTCGGTAACCTCAAAACGTCGTTGTATCCTGGGATGTTCGTGGTTGCTACGAAGTTCAATGACACTATATGGTTTATCAACCGGGTGGCTAGTCCAACCCAGCATTTCGTTGTGATTAAACTCAGAATATTGATTGCACCAGGCAACGTTTTTGGCGTTTTCATTAAAACTAATCTTCCATTTGTAAGCAGCTGGAAAGAGTTTTGGCCCGGCATATATAACCGGTGCCCTGCCCATTAGCTCCTGAGCTAATTTTTTTGCCGGATTTTGGGAGGTTGGCTTGTCCGGAGTCCAGTTGGCTACACTTTTTTTTATAAAATCAGCCGCTTCATGCATGGTTTTTTCAGCACTTTCTTTATTGGCTAAACCAAATTTTTCCAGCACCGTTACTAAGGCTTTTAGGCTGTATAACACCCCATAACGCGGTTCAGTTACTTCAGGCAACAGCGCGATTGGATAATGCTTTGACTTGGCTATTTCAGCCAATTTGCCACCAGAGCTTAGGATGACTACTTGGGCTTTACGCGCCGTAGCTTGGGAAAGTGCCGTAATAGTTTCCTCGGTGTTCCCAGAGTATGACGAGGCAATAAACAATGTGGCTGGACCGACGTAGGCCGGTATGTCGTAGCCTCTGACAACTTCAAATGGCAGTTTATAGCCGGGCCAACTATTGCTGATGAGTCCAGCCAGGGCAGAACCACCCATACCGGCCAGTACGACGTTCTGGCAATCACCGGCAATTTCCCAATCTTTGGTCTCAAAGCTATGTTCCAGCTGTTGCCATTGCTTTTCAGCAATACCCAGAGCGTCCTGAGCATCTTTATGATGTATGTATTTCAAATCATCCAACATCTTATTCCTAGCTTACATACATCAAAGCACTTATGCTATAGTGGAAAAAGCATATTAATAAAGAGTGGGAAGTTTAATGTTTGGAATTAACGACGATCAGAAAAAAGCCGATGATGATGTAATGTCTATGACGCCCCCCAATGACTTGGGTACAGTTGCGCCAACCGATAATACACCGTCTAACAATGATGTCATGCTGAATGCTGCCGCAGCCGGAGCACCTTCTATGCCGGCGGCTGATTTAACTACACCCGAATTACCTAGCAATGGCACACCGGACAACATTACACCTGACAATGCTACATCCGATAACACACCCGACTACATAGAAACTCCCGTTAGTGACCAACCGGCTAATGATCAATCAACTGGAACTCCTAGTGACCTGATGGATATTAAGCAGCAAGCCTTGCAGCAATTGAGCCCACTAGTAGGTCAATTAGATCAGTCACCAGAAGAAAAATTCCGTACGACCATGATGATGATTCAAGCCAGTGACAATAAAGACATGATCCCTGACGCTTTTGAAGCTGCCAAGCAGATTACCGATGATAAAGCTCGCGCTCAAGCTCTATTAGATGTTATCAACGAAATCAACTACTTCACTCAAAACCAAAATAACTCTTAAAAACGCTGGAAACTTAGAACGTTGTCAGGACGCATCTTACTTATTGAAGTGGCTGTTTGTGTGTGTTGATTCTGTACTTTGCCAACCTGTTGTTGAAGAGTTATGACGCTCCGCTCCAAACTGGCTATACGCTGAAGTAGTTGTTCGCGGTAGTTCATCGACTGTCGCATGATTGATTGGTTCTCGGCGTGCATACCATGCAGATCCTGTAAAATAGCGCCACGTATCTGTCCGGCCAATGATTGCAAGTCGTTACGCGTTAAAACACTACTCAGGATAGAGGATTTGGCACGATCAACACTATTCTGCACATCTTGACGAGTCGCTGGTTCTGCCATAACTACCTCTCCCTCTTCTGCAGTCATTACTATGAGCCAAACAGACCAAGCCAGTCTGTGATAAGCGTCACAAACCAATTGTGATTATTAGCTAGGGGTCGGCTAACTAGGCCAGATTATTGGTGTCGGTAGCGTCGGTTGTAGAACAAAGTACCGGCGATAGTCGTAAAGCCAAAAATAGCGACAACATCTCCAGGACCAGTGTTGGCAAGCTTACCGTTAGCTGCGACGGTTGGCGTAGTACTTGGTGAAGGCGTTTGGGTTGTAGCTGAGCTAGTTTGAGGTGCAGTTGTAGTAGTAGGTGCTGGAGAAGTTGTTGGCGGTGTCGGGCTAGTGTTGAAGGACTGGCTTGAAGAGGGCTTAGGAGTAGCTGGTGTTGCCACCGGAGCTTTATTGACCACTGTTGGGATTGGTTTTGGATGATTGTCTTTGTTTGTCAGTTTGCGGTAAGTCCAGCGGCCACCAAAAAAGATTACAAAAACGACAGCAATGGTAGCTAATAGCGTAACTAAACCAAGCAACCAGGCTACACCAATTCTTTCCCGGCGTTCTGATTCATAGTACTGAGTTACTTCTTGAGGCACTTCTGGTATTGCTTCTGTAGGAACAGAAGCTTCATTATCACTCGATTTATTGCGCTTAAATGGCCACATTTACTAAACTCCCTTGAATAATACTTATTCTAGTACATTATAGCTATTTTAGCAAGACTAGCGCATTACAACCTAATTGCTATACTTGACCTACAACGCAAAAACATGGAGGGTAACCATGCCAGGCAAAGATGCTTTGAGAGAATATTTGCACGAACAAATACCGGCTAAAGGCTTTATGAGTGTTGATTACGGTGTAACAGGAGCCGATCTTGACCCTTTGTTTGCCCAGTTCAGGGACTTCTTAGATCTATGTTATGAACCAGGTGGCAAACAATTTGCGGATGCTATTGCCTTCACACCAACGGATCCTACGGCCGGCGGTGATTACTATGTTGACCGGCGGCGTATCGGCAAGATAAATCCACACTCCATCAATCATGATGAACCATCTACAGAAGATAAAGATGTTGCCCACATTGGTCCACGCAGTTTAGAGCGTGCCAAAAATCAGCTCGGGAATTTACCCAGAGTAATGCATGATTTTTTAAGCAGTTGCGTTGAGTTGCAACAAGCCACCATCAAAGCTTTAAGGCCAGTTTATGACGCACTCGATTTGGAGGAGATTATGTTGGCGCCCGATAGCCTAGATAATCAAATAGTTACTAGATTACTGCGCTACCTTGGGGCCGCTACTGTATATAAGGCAGATTTACATATTGACCGAAGCGCTTTCACGGCTGCTAATTGGGAGAGTAGCTCTGGTCTAGTGGGAGCACCTAGCAATAACGGCATAAAAACGCCCATTGAAGTGGCAGATTTTGACGCCAGTCTAGAAAAGACGATCAATTCACCGATTGCGCATCGAAGCGGAGAGTTAAAACTTTTCTTAGGTGCTGGCTATAACCGTTTGCCTGATAATATTTTTGAGCGAAATGGTCAGTTGCCTCAGCTCATGCATGGTGTACTCAACGATAATCCTGAAGCAGAGCGTGATGCGGTCGTAACCTTCATGCATCCGCCGGCAGGCTTATCAGGCTATAGAATACCGAAGTCTCATGAAACCGGCTCAGCTAAGATTAGAGCTAGGTTGCTTGGCAAAAACGAATTCTCAGAAGAGGTAGCCTAGCGATTCATGAACTCTTTAGAGCCTGTCGCAAAATTTGAAATGCAGTGTCAACATGCTGATCAGCAATCAATACAGTTATATCATCGTGAAGTGTCACCACCTCAGCCAGCGGAATACCCGCGACCGCTAGTAGCAGTACGATGTAGCCATATGCCCCGATGGTTTTACTCGATTCGTTATTTAGCGTAACTGTTAGGGCGGCCATACTATTTTGAATCCGTGTGGCATCCTTCTTGAAGCGTGACGCGTCTTCTTGACTTATAGCAAGCATCGACTCGCTACGCCCCTGAGCAAAACTAAAAAAACGATATTTCTCTCCTTTTGCCAGCTGTAATGGCTTTCCTTTCTCAAACGTCAAAATAGTCACATCAAGTTGTATCTGAATATTTTTGGCATTGGGAGCGCGAATACCTTTGTTTAGAGATTGTTTTTTATTGGCCAGTAACCGGCGAATAGCCATACTAATTGTTCCCAAATCCACGATCTCGCCATGTTGTTCTTGAATCGTAGGTTTTAGATAACGCGCCAAACTCGTTACATTAATCAGATCTTCTTGTAGCCAGTAAAGTATGTCCGGTTGTTTGCTAAGTTCAGCTTCAACAAGAGAACGTAGTGTAATCATGTTAATAATTTAACAAAGTGTTAGATATTTGTCAATATTACATAATAATTTACTCTATATTAGAAGATTGTCTACTATGCTGCAGTTAGTTAAATTAAGGAGTCTTCATGGAAAATCAACCGATGTTTGCATTCAATGAAGTGATTGATAACCGGACTTTCAGAGAAATGGTGGCGGATCGGTTAGTAGCTGACCACCCTCACCTACTAGAGAAGTGGGGTGATAAGCTTGGGGATCCCATGATGCAGACTGCATTATGGACAATCATGGATGCCAGTGATATTCGTGCCAAAGCTGCCGAAGCCCACTTACTCGCTGCCGTTTCAGATTTACTACAGAATGATGAGGCTCTAAAAATACTGAGAAACGCTGATCATATTAGCAAATGGTTTGACCCGTGGAACGATCTTTTAGCAGAAGTAAGTGGAGATCCCAAACCACACCGCGGATTCAGTACTTTTGGAGATCAATGGGATGGGGTGGTGAAGGAATTTAACAAGGTCACGAAGGGTAGCCAAGCTATCCCGGCGCCCAGCCGCCCGGCAGAATTTATTTCCCGGGAGGTCATACGCATTTTATCTCCTCCTTCTTTCGAGCCCATAGGCTCTGTGTTTGTGCCTGAAACACATGATGCAGACGTATATTTTTCTCATTTTGAAGACTTTGCTCGGTGTTTTCCTACCACCGCTAACACTCAAGTAGTGGATAAGTCTGACCGACGAGCCTGGGCGGCAATTGCTCTTTGTGATAATGGCCTTGGTCTGGCTTTCTTTGCTTCGCAAGAACTCACCGAAGGTGAGCCGGTTAAATTACATGTCGAGCCGGTTCAGGAAAACATAGCAATGGAACTTAGTCTTGTGATATGAGTCCTCAGTAAGGAGTAGCCCGAGCACAAGTCACATTTTTTTGCCCGGCGCTGGTGGGTGGAACCTATCTCGGCTCCCTCATAGTCCTACATCATGCCCATGCCGCCGCCCATGCCGGACATGTCCGGCGTAGCAGCTGATTTGGGTTCAGGAACGTCGACTACTAGCGCGCCCATAGTCATGGATGTGCCTGCAATTGAGACTGAGTTCTGAATAGCTTCTTTAACAACTCTAGTTGGGTCAACGATACCAGCCTCTTTTAGATTAACAAGTTTGGTTGGCTCGTTTACGTTGATACCGACACCATGTTTGATTTGTTCGGTGACTTTTGCCAATTTTGCTTCGGCGTTCTGCCCAGCATTAGCCATTAACTGCTTGAATGGTTCAAGTAGAGCGTTTTTTAGTAAACTAGCACCAGCTGATTCGGCAGAAGCACCATCAATTTTGATTAATTTTGAAAGGTCGACATAAGTGACACCGCCGCCAGCTACGATACCTTCATCTAAAGCGGCTTTGACGGCCGCAACGGCGTCGTCGACACGGAATTTCTTCTCTTCTATCTCTGTTTCGGTGGCACCACCGACCTTGATGACGGCTACTTTGCCCTGCAAGGCAGCGCGGCGTTTTTCCAGGTTTTCTTTGTCGTATTCGCTGGTAGCCGAGGTAATCTGAGCATTAATTTGACCAATTCGAGTTTTAACATCGCGGGCAGAACCATCGCCTTCAATGATTGTAGTGTTGTCTTTGTCGGCGATCACTTTGCGAGCACCACCAACTACGTCTAGCTCGACATTTTCAAACGTCATGCCGCGGTCTTCGGTTATAACCTGCGCCCCAGTTAGGATAGCAATGTCTTCCAGGATCTCTGTGCGGCGGTCACCAAAAGCTGGAGCCTTGATAGCAATCGTATTGAAAACGCCTTTGAGCTTGTTCAGTACCAAGGTGCCAAGGGCTTCGCCTTCAACATCTTCGGCAATCAAGATCAAATCTTTCTTGTTAGCATTAGCTAATTTCTCCAATAGCGGCAAGAATTCTTGAACGGAACTAATTTTTTTATCGGTAATGACAATGGCTGGTTTCTCAGCAACGGCTTCCATGCGGGCGGTGTCGGTCACCATGTAAGCGCTGACAAAACCACGGTCAAAGGTAAACCCTTCGACCACCTCTGACTCTAGAGCCAGTCCCTGGCCTTCCTCAACCGTGACAACACCGTCTTTGCCGACTTTATCAATAACTTCAGCGATCAAATTACCAATTTCTGGATCGCTGGCACTGATAGTCGCGACCTCGGCGACGCGCTTTTTATCGCTTTTAATGTCTTGAGAATAACTACTAAGCTTGGAAATGGCTTCGTGTGCCGCGGCTTCTAGGCCTTTGCGCAACTGCATTGGGTTATGTCCGGCAGCAATGAGTTTGTTAGCTTCGTTCAAGATGTGATAAGTCAGTACAGTAACTGTAGTTGTGCCATCACCTGCCACATCGTTCATTTTGCTGGCAGCTTGTTTAATAAGCTCAGCGCCAACTTTGTAGCCCAGCGTCTCGTCATCTACATCTTCCAGCTCAACGCCTTTAGCTACGGTCACACCGTCGTGAGTAACCGTTGGGTTGCCGTAAGTTTTGCTGATAACTACATTGCGACCTTTTGGACCCATGGTAGTCTTGACTGCGTCGTATAAAATCTTGGCTCCGCCTAGTACGCGCCGTCTAGCATCATCATCATAAAATACTTTCTTTGCCATCGGTTTCTCCTTACTTTACAGTCGCTAGGATGTCTTCTTCTTTGACCAGAATAAACTCGTCTGAGCCTAGTTTGACATCTGTTGTTGAGTAACTTTTATAAATAATCTTATCGCCGGCTTTGACTTGCTTGACGTCCTTGCCGACCGCCAAAACTTTGGCTACCTTAGGTTTTTCCTGGGCGTTGTCAGGCAGGTACAATCCGCTGGCCGTTTTAGTCTCGGCCTCTTCACTTTTGGCGACTACATAATCGGCCATTGGAGCAATTGGTACGCTCATTGGTATCCTCCTACAGGTTAGAAAAGGATTGGTAGTCCTCGCAAACATCACCAATCCGCTGGCACTCATAATATCCGAGTGCTAATTACTCTGTCAAGTGAGTTTGATTGCTATAATAACGCTAATGCCCAAAACTATTTTGATGTGCGCACCAACGTGTTTTGATATTGAGTACGAGATCAACCCTTGGATGGATAAGGGCAACCAGGTAGATACAAAACTTGCTGGCACACAGTGGCAAAAACTTTACAAAACTTATGCTGAAACCCTGGGATGGGATGTCCAATTGATTGAGCCGATTAAAAAGCTACCGGATATGGTTTTTACTGCCAATGGCGCCTTGGTAATAGATGGCAAAGTCGCCCTACCCCGTTTCCGTTACGCTGAACGCCAGCCTGAAACTGAGTATTTCCGCCAATGGTTTGAAGCCGCCGGCTACCGTGACATCTTCCTGCCCCACAATGATTTTGAAGGTGAAGGCGATGCGTTAGTTTGGAATGACTTAATTTTTGCTGGCCATGGTTTCAGGAGCGATAAAGCCAGTCATCATGAATTGGCTGATTTTTTTGATAAAAAAGTTATAGCTATAGAGCTAAAAGACCCACGTTTTTACCATTTGGACACCTGTTTGACGATAGTTAGTAACGATACAGTAGCGCTTTGGCCAAAGGCCTTTAGCGCCGAATCATTAAGTAAGATTCACGAATTAGTTCCGAACGTGGTTGAAGCAACAGATGAGGATGCGTTGGTTTACGGGCTGAATGCTATGAGTGATGGCAAAAATATTGTTATCCCGCAGGGAGCGCATGGCTTGATTAAGCAATATGGACAGCGCGGTATGACAGTTTTGCCAACATCAATAACTGAATTCCAGAAATCAGGCGGTGGAGTTAAATGTCTAACCCTAGAACTTAGAAACTAGTTTCACGCTTGTGGCACCAAACAGTCTGCTAAGCCCTTCCAGACCGTATGATTCAGGAACTTATCGTCAAGTAGTTGAGGTGTAATGTTATCTTCATTGACCACATAGGGCATCGCTGTATCTTCGGTTTCTTCTGGGATAATGCCTTTGTCTAACCCGTTCAGTTCATTTACCTGCTTAGTCAAGATCAAGTTTTCATACCTCTGTTTTGTTACCACTGTAAGAGCACATAATCCGACGCGTTGCAGATCAAGCATTACGTCAGCTTCGACAATTTCGTGTTTCTCGTTTTCTAATTGGCCATAGAGTTCCACTACGTCTATTTGTTCGCCAATCAAATTGTTATTGTTGTGCATTATCTGTATTCCATCCCAAATTAAATGTGCATATTGATGCCCAGAAGAGTCATGTACAAATTGCTCTCCATGTTCTTCTGACAACTCCCAATATAGACAAAAGCCCGCACCGATTCAACACCGTCAGTGTTTTCAGATTGTTCGATACTGATAGGTTTAAAATAGACCCGCTTATTCCCAACCTGTAAATAGCGCAGGTCTTTGCGTTGAGTTACCGTACGGATTTTGCCACTGGACGAAAAGTTTGACGCAGAAAACAACACAAGCTCATTGACCAAATCACTCAATGCCCTTTGTTTAAATTCGCGAAGATTTCCTTTGGCAAAAGGTTCTCTAGCATTTGCTGATAGATGTTCACTGACGTCAATAAGTCTGAACGAAATTCCGTCCCTGGTCACGACCTCAAATGAATCAATCGGGACACCACCATCCTTGTCTTGGTGCTTTTCGGTAAAAGCTGTAACAGAAACCATGTCTTTGTCTTTTATTTTAGACGCATGGTTATCATTCTTTGAAACAAACTTGACCGATTCAACTCCAGGAATTTTAGTAATTTCAGAGCCGAATTCGGCTGTTGATTCATCGTCATAAATACTTATTTCGTTTTTCACAATAGTTTGGGCTGGCCTAAAGCCGCGTGCAGTCAGTTCGTCAATTCTTGTCTTTAGAAACATTTCTCTGTCAGCTATGGCCTCAAATTGTTCATCTGTAATAGCGTCGTTTAGCTGGTCGCCAATTTGACTAAGCTCCGCCCAATCGTGCTCGATTTGCTCGGCAGGGGTTAACAGAGGCTTTAATTGTACGGATTCATCAGAACTAACCATGCAGATACTATAGCATGGTTTAGCGTTTTTTACAAGATTATTTTAGATTTGTTAAGATTTCATGGGCTGTGGCGATTTCATCCCAAGGGTGTTCGCCGCTGGCGTCCTCTTGAGTTTTTTCGTGACCTTTGCCAAGGAGTAAAACCATGTCGTCTTTTTTGGCCCGACTTAGCGCAAATTTGATGGCTTCGGTACGGTCATGAATCAAAAACAGATCTTTGTCTTTGATCTTGCCGGCTTTTTCAGCCCCAACCACGATGTCATTTAGGATCTGGTCGGGATCTTCCTGCCGGTCGTCTTCCTGTGTCAGCACCACCTCATCAGCGTATTTGCCGGCTATCTGGCCCTGTTGTGGCCGCTTGCCTTTATCACCACCGCCAAGACTACCAAAAACCGCAAAGATTTTGCCTTTGACCATTGGCCTGATATCCGCGAAAAGTTTTTCGAAACTGTCGGGCGTATGGGCATAATCAACAATGACGTCAAAGTCCTGGCCGCCGTCAATATTGGTCATTCGGCCTTCGACGCCTTGCAGCACGGCAATGCCGTTTTCTATCTGTTCTGGGGCAAGTCCCATTACCTGACCCACAGCTACAGCCGCCAAAGAGTTGTAGATATTGAAACTGCCGGGCAACTGGCAGGAAATGTTATAGGTAACGTCGCCAAAAGTGGCTTTGTAGCTGACGCCATTGGGCGTTAATTGCACATTTGTGGCTCGCAAATCACCTTTTTTGATACCGTAGGTTAGTGGGTTTTCAATGGCTTTGGCAAAAATCAGCGCATTTGGATCATCGGCGTTAATAACACCGGTGCGCAGACCTTTTCTATTGTGGTTAGCAATGGTGAACATCATTTTCTTGGCGTTCAAATAACGAGCAAAAGTACCGTGGTAGGCCAAATGTTCGTGTGTCACATTGGTCATGACGGCAACCGAGTACGGCACACCCCAAACCCGGTGCTGAGCCAACGCATGTGAGGTTGTTTCCAGCACCAGCCACTCGACGCCCTGAGCTTTCATTTCCTTAAGCCGCACCAAGAATTCCGGCACGCTAACATTGGTCATGTGGTGAATTTGCGGCCTAATATCATCATTAGAACCGTAAGCCACAGTGGTCATTAGCCCGACGCTATAGCCGGCTTCGCGCAGCATACGATGGATCAAAAAACAGGTTGAGGTCTTGCCATTTGTCCCCGTTACACCAATGACTTTTAGGTTTTTTGCCGGAAAACCATGCAGGGTGTTCAGGGTAATGGTTTCAGCTTTGTGCCCCGCCGGCTCGATTGTCTTAAATACCTTGCGTGGCATGACTTTTTTTACTGCGGACTTAAAACTCATGACCTAAAGTATACTAGTTCCATGCGTATTTTGGGGATTGAAACCAGTTGTGATGAGACTGCCGCCGCAGTGGTAGAAGATGGCAAAAAACTGCTGAGCAATGCTGTCTTTTCCAGTATGGATTTGCACGCCGTTTACGGTGGAGTTGTACCTGAAATTGCTGCGCGTAGTCACATTGAAGCCATCATGACGGTTATTAATCAAGCTTTGGACCAAGCCAAAACAAGCTGGCACCAGCTGGACGGGATTGCTGTAACATATGGCGCCGGTCTTGGTGGTTCCCTGCTAGTAGGTGTTATGACAGCTCGGACTTTGGCTATTACCAAACAGAAACCGCTTTACGCTATCAACCACGTTGAGGGTCATATTTACGCGAACTTTTTAACGCAGACTTCCCTGCCCGGTTATGAATTGCCGACTAAACAGTCAGAGTTTCCAATGCTGGGGCTGATTGTCTCTGGCGGCCATTCGCAGTTGGTGCTCTGGCAAGACCACTTTAAGTACAAGCTTCTAGGTCAAACTCACGACGACGCCATCGGTGAAGCCTTTGATAAAGTCGCCAAAATCCTTGGCCTGCCCTACCCTGGCGGCCCAAGTATTGAAATCGCTGCCAAAAACGGTGACCCAAATGCTTTTAGTCTGCCCAAAGCCAAACTTCAGGGTAAATACGACTTCAGCTTCTCAGGCCTCAAGACGGCTGTCCTAAGGAAAGCCCAGGAATTGGCAGGTAAAAGCCATGATTTCCCTTCTAGTGGCCTCTCAGAGCTTCTCAGCGACAAACAAAAGGCCGATTTAGCAGCCAGCTTCCAAAAAGTGGCTATGGAGACAGTTGTTGATAAGACTTTGTTGGCTTATGAGGAGTTCGAGCCTAAGAGCGTGGCTATTGGTGGCGGTGTGGCCGCCAGCTCTGCCCTGCGCAAGGAATTATCAGATAGATTACCCTACCCTATCAGCTATACCGACCGCAAACTCTGTACCGACAACGGTGCCATGATCGCTACTTTAGGCTGTTACAAAGCTATGCTCAAACAACCCACCGCCGACCCCTACTCTCTGGAAATCGCCTCTAATCTGTCGATGTAGTTGCGTTCTCTATAAGAAATCGAAACCGTCCGTAATGCCCGTCCCAGTCTACGATTTCAGCTTCTTCGCTTCTTACCAGGCTAGCCCATAGACTGACTGCTTCATCTTCCATAGTTGCGTTAGAACTAAGCGGGATCTCAAATAATTTAAGGGATAGATCGTTCATTATTCGAAGGCGACGTTTGCCTAATCCTTCGCGTAATTTACGTTCTTCAGTCCGGGTAAACCCGACATATGGCATAAGATACCCATGGATTCTCGAACATATGTAACCGTGCCCTTCTCTTCCTTGATTGTCCACATCCACTGTCATGACAGCTGTTCCTTCGTCAAACTGGTTGTCTTGGAAATCAAATTCAAAAGGAAATACATAGGTTCGATCGGTATCAAACTCATATACCCAACCCGTATCCGAAATCAAACGCGTTGTATCACCCCTGTAGTCATCAGCTTCAAAGATCTCTATAACGCATGAAGGAAATTGGGCAATATCAACTTCTGTCGGTGTTGGTAATTTAAATTCGGCAGATGAAAAGCTAGATTCTGACATTGTCTTATATTAACATGTTTAACATCTTTGGTCAATGCTTTGTCTCTGTTATTTTAGATGATATAATGCTTATGAAAACAAAAAGTTGGTATTATCCGCAAGTCCATGCGGATCGCACACAACATAAACGGTGGGACAGACTGAAATGCAGAGGGTTTTCGTGTGAAAGCCTTGTGTAGTTTTGTCTAATTTTTACGTGAAAACTGCTTGTGTTTCTGTTTATTAAACAGGGGTGGTATACTACCAATCTGTATGAAGTTGTCAAAAACTTACGAACCAAAAGCCTACGAAGCTGACATCTACGACCTCTGGGAGAAAAGCGGCGCTTTTAAACCAAAAGCTCGTGGCTCAAAAGAGAAGTACTCTATAGTTTTGCCACCACCGAACGCCAATGGTGATTTGCACGTTGGCCATAGCTTTATGTTTGCCTTACAAGACGTTGTCATCCGTTATCATCGCATGAAAGGGAACTCAACTCTCTGGTTACCAGGCGCTGATCACGCTGGCTTTGAAACTCAAGTTGTTTATGAAAAAGTGCTGGCTAAACAGGGTAAAAGCCGTTTTGATTTCAGTCGAGAAGAGTTATACAAACAGATTTGGGATTTCGTGGCCCAAAACAAGGATAACTACGACTCTCAGTTCCGTCGTCTGGGTGCCAGCGTGGACTGGGATCACTACGTCTATACGCTTGATGATAAAATCATCGACCGTTCTTACAAGACCTTCAAAAAAATGTGGGACGAGGGTTTGATTTACAGAGGTGAAAGGCTAGTTAATTTTTGTACTTTCCATGGCACCGGCTTTGCCGATATTGAGGTTGAGTACCGCGATGTACGCGGCCATTTATACTACCTAAAATACCCGTTGACTGACGGTAGCGGGGAAGTGGTTGTTGCGACTACGCGGCCGGAAACTATGCTGGGTGACGTGGCCGTGGCTGTCCATCCAGACGACAAGCGCTACAAAAAATTCATCGGTAAAACCGTTAAATTGCCACTAAGTAACAGGGAAGTGCCGATTATTACTGACGAATTTGTGGACACGGCTTTTGGTACTGGTGCTGTTAAAATCACGCCGGCTCATGACCCCAACGACTTTGAGGTAGCGCAGCGCCACGATCTACCAATGATTAGTGTCATAGACCACGAGGGCAAGATGAGCCATGAAGCCCCGGCAACCTACCGTGGGTTAACTGTAGAAGATGCTCGCAAAGTTGTTATAACAGATTTGGAGCGTCAAGGTTTTGTCGACAAAATCGAAGACCATCACCATTCAGTTGGACACTGCTACAAGTGCGGCACAGTCATCCAGCCCCTGCTGCGTGAGCAATGGTTTGTCGATATGAAGCCGTTAGCCGGACCGGCTATAAAAGTGCTCAGGGCAGGGAAGATCAAGTTCTATCCCGAGTCCAAAAAAGATCAGCTTATCAAATATCTAGAAGGCCTTAGAGATTGGAATATTTCGCGGCAAATTGCTTGGGGCATACCAATTCCGGCGTTTGTTAACAGAGAGGATCCGCAGGATTGGATCTATGACGAACACGTAGAAAAAGAGGAAATAACTGTTGGCGGCAAGACCTACCAACGCGATCCGGATGTGTTTGATACTTGGTTTTCTAGCTCCAGTTGGCCTTACGCTACCCTGGATTTTCCTGATAGTGATGACTACAAAGATTATTACCCGAATTCCCTAATGGAAACCGGTGGTGAGATCCTCTACCCTTGGGTTTCGCGCATGATTATGATGGGACTTTATGTTACCGGTAAAGTACCTTTTGAGACAGTTTATATCCATGGCTACGTGTTGGCTGAGGATGGCTCCAAAATGAGCAAATCGGTTGGTAATGTTATCGACCCAATGGCTGAAGTCGACCTTTATGGCTCCGATGCCCTCAGGATGGGCCTGATAGCCGGCCGTGTACCGGCCGTGAACCGAGGCTATGATCCACGTCGGGTTGAGGAAGCTCGTAATTTTGCCAACAAGCTTTGGAACGTGGCCAGATTTATTGAAGACAAGGTTGGTGATGAGTTTCATCTCAAGTCTAACCCGGTCCCAAAAACTGCTGCTGATGCTTGGATATTGAGTAAATTACAACATTCTATAAGAGAAGTTGGTGAGTTTTTGGACGATTACCGCTTTGCAGAAGCATCTGACCACATCTACCATTTGCTATGGGATGACTTGGCTGATTGGTACATTGAAGCCAGTAAAGTCGAACCAAATCTAGGTGTCCTGGCCTACGCTCTAGAAACTATTTTGAAGCTGACACACCCATTCGCCCCGTTCGTGACCGAGACCATTTGGCAGACGTTGAAATGGGAAAAAGGCTTGCTCATTACCACCCCGTGGCCCGAGGCAATGGAGATTAGTATTGGTAAAGCTAAAGAATTTGAAGAAGTTAGGTCAATTGTCAGCGAAATCCGCTATATTGCAGGCAGCCTTAAGGTTGGCAAACCGAATCTTTACTACAGCGACCAGCCTTTCATGAGCGAAAATGCCGAGTTGATCAAAAGTTTGGCGGGACTAGGTGAAATTAAGCAGGCTCAAGACTACGCTGGGCTGAGTTTGATTTCTACTAAACACGAAATGTGGTTAGATCTAAGCGAGAAGCAAATCAAGCAATTTACAGATGGTTTGAGTACCAAAATAGCCGAAACTGAGCAGCAGATTAAACAAATGGAAGGCCGGCTGAAAAACAAAGCTTACATCCAAAAAGCGCCGGCGGAACTCGTTAAAGAAACCAAGCAACGACTGATTGACGCCAAAGAACTATTAGCTAAACAACAATCCGAGCTAAATCGCTTCTCTAACGTTTAGGCTCTAATGCCATTCGGACGTTTTTGGCACTCTCAGACGGGCGAAAATCATCAAACCAAAGCACGTGCCAGTCAAACTTCTCGGCAGCCATTAAATTGGCGCGTGAATCGTCTACCAGCAATATTTCTTTTGCTTTCACCCCACTTCGTTCGGTAGCTATCTTATAAATTTTGGCTTCCGGCTTGATGGCACCGACTACCGAAGAGTCGATAATAGCGTCGTAGTTAAGTTTGGGTAATAACCCCTTGGTCAGCATTGAATCAATCAGCCCAGGCATAATATTGGATAACAGGCCGACGTGATAATTTTGGCTCGCCCAAGTTACTAGCTTGTCCATTTCCTCAATAGCATCAACCGCTTCTAGATAATACTGTGCCCAATCAATTTTGTTGCCGCCCAGACGTTTGCTAAGTGCAGAATTGAAATCTACAAGGCTCATTTCACCCTTGCAAACCGCATCATTGTAGTGCCAAAAGGTAGTCTCGATAACGTCAGGTGAAGCGCCAGTATCCTCGGCTAGTTTGGTGAAGGCGCGGTGGAAAAAGCGCACCAAACAACCATTAATATCAAAGTAAATAAAACGAATGCCGGACTTGGAAACTAGTTTGGGTTTGTGATCGGGCAGGGCAGGGGCAAAAGCACCCACTAGATCATCCAAGCCACTGCCAACCGCAGCTGCAATCGATTGAATTGTAAAGATTGATGGAGCCTTGATAGCACCGCGTTCAATCTTGGCTAGGGTAGAGTAGCTAAGTCCAGTCTTATGACACAGTTGCTGCTGTGTCAGACCAGCTTTTTTACGGGCGTTTTGTAACGCCTTGCCTAAACCCACCTCGTTCATGTGAGTATTATCGTACTAGTTTAGGCCCAATAATCAAAGTATTTTGGCACTATCCGGCTATATCAGTGTTTAAAAATTACGCCCATTAATATGGTAACTATTGCTAGAGCCAGAAAGCCGGCAATCCCAGCCACAACTATGGCATTTTTGGTATTGCCACCGGTGCTGCGGATGACTTTACTGTAAATCCAGGCACCGAAGCCGGCGCCGACGAGGAATCCGATCATTAAGTTAGACAGCATGGTTTTATTGTACCTTAGAAAGCCAGTTTTTTGGCCAGCGCGGCTAGGGCAGGGTGGTCTGGTTCAGTATCCGAGGCTAACTCACGGAGTTCCTTTCCGTTGTTTACAGGAACCACAACTACGTGAGCATGTGGTACATCAAAACCCTCAATCATAATTCCTACCCGTTTTTTCTCAGCGAATACTTCCCGCAACCTTTTGGCAACTTTGCGAACTGTTGCCATTAAGGCTTGGTAATCTTCGGTTGGTAAATCCCAGACATGATCGATTTGATTCTTGGTAGTCACCACAACCATGCCTGGCTGGATTGGATGGATGTCCATAAAAGCAATGGTTTTATCGTCCTCATAGATTTTGTGAGACGGAATCTCGCCTTTAATGATTTTGGTGAAAATACTGTCCTCAGCCATAAGAATATTGTACCCTAGAACTAACATGTCACTAGGCCGCAAATTATTGACCTGGCTGTGCCGGAGCCTACTACGTTTTAGCCTGTTAATGATTTTGCTGTTAGTTGTTGTATTATCTCTGATCGGATCGTCAAAACCACTGAAAGACAGCTTAGTAAAAAGCCACATTTATGACAATTTTGTGAATTTTGTACTGGATAAAGCCGACCAATCCAACCAGAATACCTCAAACGATGTTCCCCTGAACGATCCAGCTATCAGGTCTATTATCAAACAAGCTTTTACTCCAACTGAGCTGAGAAGCGTTAGTGAACAGTTTTTAGACGGAACTTATCACTGGCTAGATGGTAGATCGACTCAGCCTGATTTCAGGGTTGACCTGAGTTCTAACAAGCAAGTCATAGCCAACGGGGTAGGGATGCATGCGGCTGAACGTCTCAAGTCACTACCGCCGTGCCAGTCAATTCCCAGCGGTGATATAGATCCGTTCAAGATAGACTGCCGTCCGCCTGGGGTTAACCTGAGTACTGAGCAACAACAACTGACGAGTCAGGTGCTGAATAACCAGGATTTCTTACCAAACCCAGTCATAACAGCTGACACTATTCCTAAGAACGAAAAAGGTCGAACATTTAGCGAACAATTTAAAGCCTTACCAAAAGTTTTCCATTGGCTCAAGTTAGCGCCATGGATTCTGGGAACGTTTTCAGTCCTGTTAGCAGCGGCAATTATTTATCTGTACCAAAAACGGCGTGATGGTTGGCGAGCAGTTGGCAAAATAAGCTTGTATGACGGCGCTATTGTTTTTGTAACCAGCTTGCTCTTTGGCAAAATATTGCCAAGATTTATTAACGCCTTGCAGCCCAATTTTCAGTCTAATACTGTTGGACCATCGTTAAATAGTTTTATTAAAGCCATTATCGATAAAAGTACCAACAGCTCATTAGTAGTTAGTGGCGTTTTTATCGCTATTGGCACAGCTATATTGCTCACAGAGAGGATGACTCGTCCTAAAACAGCCCTTGAAAAAGCAAAAACAGAGGCAGGAAAACCAAGTGAACCAATCAAAGAGACTAAAGAAACTCCCCAATCAACAGAAACAAAAGAAAAAGAACCCACCAAGAAATAATCTGTTAGAATGATCGCGACGAGGAGAGGTGCAGGAGTGGTTGAACTGGACGCTCTCGAAAAGCGTTGTGCCGCAAGACACCGTGGGTTCGAATCCCACCCTCTCCGCCACACAGAAGTGGACTAGACCAGTTGTTGTTTTATCTTACGCCAGCGGCGTACTTGCAGACGGCGGGCACGTTTGCGCCACTCGTTATTAAGCGGAGTTTCCAAATCATCATACTCGGTTGGTGATTTGGCTAATTGATTGAGTTTGTAGCTGCTCCACAAATCATTTTCCTTAATGAAATAGTATTTGTTCATGCCAACTCCCCACAATTACTTTTTAAAGTACTCTTAGCTTACTAGTAAGCTTTAGGGGTTTCAGTAAAAAAACTTACAGAACCCTCGTGGTCTGGTAATAACCCCTCAAACGTGTTAGCATTACCCCTGTTCTTTTGCGCACCCGTAGCTCAGCTGGATAGAGCGCCAGTTTGCGGTACTGGAGGTCGTGTGTTCGAATCACGCCGGGTGTACCAAGGTCGAACTTGGAGTATTATTGGTTAGGAGGGAAATATGGCAGACGAAAATCAACCAGCATCAAAACCAACCAAAGGCTACGGCAAACGGCCGATGTGGCAATGGGTTGTACTGTATGTAATTATCGGCGCTGTTGTTTACGGCCTGGTTTACTACTTTTTCATTCACAAAAGCGGCACTGGTTCCAGCGGTTTTAGCTACTAACAGCCAGTTTAATCCCAGATCGCAGCTATCCATGTAATGCTATGATTACTGTCATGGCCGAGCACCACAAATATTCAGCGTTAGACAAGGCTTTTTATACAAGTTTGGTTGTTAAGGCGCTGGATTCGGCGTTAGAAATTATTGGTGGAGTATTTTTATTATTCATTTCACCAGGCACAATTAACCATGCGGTGATGTGGTTGACCGAGCACGAGCTAGCCACCGATCCACACGATTTTTTGGCCAATTATTTACGTCATAGTTCCGCCCATTTAACATCTTCATCGACTCTGTTTGGAGCTTTTTATCTGCTGTCACATGGGTTAGTCAAAATTGTGATTATTGTTGCTTTGTTCAAGCAAAAGATTTGGGCCTACCCCTGGATGATAGCCATATTGTTAGCCTTTATCGGCTACCAACTTTACCGTTTGAGTTATCATTTCTCGGCTGGCTTAATTGTTTTGACCGTTTTTGACGTTTTTGTGATTTGGCTAACTTGGCTTGAATATAAAAAACATCGGGCTTTGGCTGAAGCTAAAATCTAACCTTGCGCATCAGGCTGTCAATTGGGTCACTGGAACGTTCTTCATGCGGTAAATAACTGCCGATTAGGCTGACTACTGCATCCTCTTGTTCGGGTGGGCAATACAGGCTAATCGGTGGCATAAAGCGTTTCAGAGGCAATAATTGAATAGAATTAATGGCACCTTCTTCCAAAACCGTGAAGGACTTAAAGCCAGCGTAAGCGTAAAACTTAGCGCCAATTTGGACGCCACGATTATTGAGTTCGTATTCCAGAGTCCGCGGTTTGCGAGCACCAGCCACACCAAACAGAGCCGCCGCTATAGCAATAACCACTAGAGTAATAAGGTCGTGAGTCAGCCAAAATATCAGACCACAGGCAAGTACCGTAACTACTATCAGTCCCAGGTACCAGCTGGTTGCTTTTTGGTGATCAATGTATTCAGATGCGCTCCAATTTACCGATTGGGTGCTAGTGGGCGTAGTTGCTGGAGCGGCGGCTTCGGCATGGTACTTCCAGGTCTGGCTTGGTTCTGGGGTCTCTTTGGCATCAGGCGCGTGAGCCTTGGCTTTATGTTCAGTATGCTCGGGTTTGGGCTCAGGCTGCTTAACTTCAGGCTTTTCCTGCTCGTCTGAATCAAACTGATGTGGTGTGATAGTGTCCCCTGGTTGCATAAGCGTATTGTACCACCTGAATGTGATTGGCTAAAAAGACTGTTATTAAGCACCACTATATCTGTTATAATTTCCATCCGTTAGAGCCGCATCCAACACGGAGAGGTACCCAAGCGGCTCAAGGGGATGGTTTGCTAAATCATTAGGGGGACGCAAGTTCCCGCGAGGGTTCGAATCCCTCCCTCTCCGCCAAATTGGAAGGGTGACCGAGTGGTTGAAGGTACCGCTCTTGAAAAGCGGCGTGCCGCAAGGTACCGTGGGTTCGAATCCCACCCCTTCCGCCAAGAATTATGAATAAAACTGAACAACTAAGACTAAGACGACTCCAACGAGAGTTTGATGAAGTTCATTTTGACCGTGTTTATGAGCCGCTGGACTTCAACAGAGCCAAAGTGCAGCATATTGGTGAACATATCGGTAAGGCTGGACTTAAGTTATTCAAATATAAACGGGCCAAAGAGAATCACGCCCCAGACAATGTCTTGGGTCTAGCTAAAAATGCTGTCAAAAAAGAGGTTGTACCGGATCTGTTGATATATCGTACTCAACTAGCCAACACGCTTGATTTCGATTTATTCGCAGTAGTAAGCGGAATTGAACCTGAGCCTATAACCGTGAATCTGGCAATCGAAAAAATCAGCCTGGCCAGTTTTCTTATCAACCAATATATTGAACCGATTAGACATTCACCTGAAGGTGCAAGACGTAGTGCCAGAATGGACATTCGAAACCACGGTTTGCCAGCGCTCCACGAGGCTGCTTATGGCATAGCCAATCAGTTTGGTGTCACTGACTTAGATAGGGCATACATAGAACGGCTAGAACATCTGCGACAACAACCTGCAGGCAGCTAGAGTTTTTGGGCGAAGGTGGCATAAGTACTAGTCTAGACTAAGGTTTTCAGCTAAACACAATCCTGTTAGCAGCCTGTTGTTGATAATATGTTGTAAATATAGGTTCCCACGGTTGCACACCTATAACCACCTAGCTATACTGAGTAGTAACAAAAATTGCAAACACAATTGGAATAATCTGGAGGGTAACAACTATGGCACGGAAAAACCGTGACGATGAACTATTAATGGAAGATGAGCTAACTGCCGCCTTTTTGGGCGAAGAAGACTTTGGCGCACCTGCTGATGCACCAGTCGCAGGCGATGATGCAACTGCAGCAGCCACTAACGATGACTGGGATGAAGACGAGGCTGTACCTGGCCAATTGGCTGTCGATGTTTATGAAACCAAGGAAAAGCTAGTGGTAAAGGGCCGCGTAGCTGGTGTTAACAAATCGGATCTGGACGTCAGTATTGCCGATAATACTTTGAGCATCCGTGGCACTCTGAGTGCCGGTAATGAGGATAATGTTGAGAATTACTTCGTGCAGGAATGTTACTGGGGTGAATTTAGCCGCAGTATTGCCTTGCCAGTACCGGTAAAAGAAGAAGAGATTGAAGCTGTTTTGAAAGATGGTGTCTTGACTATTAGTTTCTCAAAACTAAAACAAGACTCGGTCAAGAAGATTCAGATCCAATAAAGACTAAGCTCTAATTGAAAATCCCGCGCGGAACCCGCGCGGGATTTTCATTTGTTCGTTTCAAATACCTTATGGTCCGGGGGCAGCTTTTGCCAGGACAAAGCGCACAATGACTTGGGCGAGCGCTACTACTACTAAACCAATGATGGCGTAGAGGATGGTGTTCTTGGCACCAGTAATATTGCCGCTGTCGCCGCCTGAGGTTATGTACTTAAGGCCACCGATGATAATCATGATGACAGATACGATACCAACAATCAGGGAGAAAATATTGATGACCAGTTTGATGATATCGTCCACCTTGGACTGAGCGGTAGCTGGATCATTCACACAGCTAGTCTGGCTAGGGTCAAATGATAGATTGGCACCGTTACATAGGTTGGTGTTGATGGCATCTTGAGCATTAACCACCGCTGGGGCCAAGATTGGCACAGCAAACAATGTAGTGATGGATAGGGTGGTTAGAAATCTCTTGATAATTTTCTTCATGATTTTTGAGTTACCTTTATTAAACTTCAGATTAATTTATACCACAAACGTTTTATAAGTATCAAGTTAAGAAATTTATTTGGGCACTTTATTCAGCACAAAGCGCACAATGACTTGGGCGAGCGCTACTACTACTAAACCAATGATGGCGTAGAGGATGGTGTTTTTAGCACCGGCCGTATTAGCTCCTTCTCCTTGGGACAAGATGTACTTTAGCCCACCAATGATTATCATAATGACAGCCGCCACACCAACAACCAAACTTAAGATGTCAATAACGAGTTTAATTGTATCGTTAACCCCAGTTGCATTTGTGGTCGAATCACAAGTCGTACCCGTCAATGCTAAGCCTTCACAGGCTGCAGTTTTGTTAGCGTCTGTAGTAGATGGAGCTGGAGCAGCTGCTTGTGCACTTACTATCCCTGTATTGGCTAACACTAGACCGGCACTAGTGAATAGCGTTATCGCAATTAACTTTAATGTTCTTTTTATCATTTAAATTTCCTCATAATCTACTTAATACCAATCTTACTATAATTTGTGCTGATACAGCTACCACCAAGCCAACTATAGCGTAAAGGATAGTATTTTTGGCTGTATTAGTACGGTTTGGATCACCGGTCGATAAAACATATTGAAGGCCACCAACAATTATCATAATCACAGAAGCAACACCCGTTAGTAGAGAGATGATACTGACAATTTTGGTAATGATGCCGTCTGTGCCAAATACTGTGTTTTTGCCTTGGTTTTGGGTATTCTGCATACAAAAAGACGATTGGTCGGCCCCTGGCTGCTGACAAATCTGATTGTTAACATCAATGGCCAGTGCAACGGCTCCAAATGCATTGAGGCTCAGTAACAAGATGCCTAGGCTAGCTAAAAACTTTCTAATCATAGTTTGCCTATCACAAAATTTACGATCACACCGGCCAGTACAGTAACGGCCAGACCAATTACGGCGTACAAAATTGTGTCTTTGGCTTTGGCGGTTTCTTGTGGCTCACCTCGCGACATAACGTATTTGAAGCCGCCAAAGGTTACAAAAACTAGTGATAGTCCTCCGGCAATCCCAAGCGCAATGTTCAAAACAGTAGTTATGGTGCCGCTACCACCGCTTACTTGCGGAAAGGGACTGTCAATTGAAAAAAGTATTAGTAAATGCATATCATCCTAACTTTGCTCCTATAAATGAAACTATCGATGCACCAATAATAGCTATAGCCAGTCCAATGACGGCATTAATAATAGAAGATAGGGCTGCTTTGGTATTATCGGGCTGGCCTTGACTTGTTATATAGCGGAACCCTCCGTAGATAATGAAGGCGACCGCCACTACAGAAGCAACCCTAAGGATATCTTCAAATATGGCTAAGCCAATCAGCCAAATCACATTAAAACGGTTTGGATCAGGTTGTGAAGTGTTGCCGACTAAATCTATTTTGGGCGTGCAATCACCTTTTTTCTCCAAATATTTGTCCCAGGAAACCAAGCCAAAAAAATCATTCTTATCACAAACACCACAATTCGCAGCAACTCCCTTAGGCGCAAATGTGCCGTCAGAACACTGATCACCTAAAACTTGGGCGTAGACTGGCTTAGGGTGCAGATTAGCTGATACCAATAAACCAAATACGGCTAACAATATGGCTACTAGAAGTTTGGGTTTAGCCAGGTTTTTCATTTAAAACAAACCTCCGGGTACTAGGAATTGTAAGAACGCGTACATAAGCATGAATACTACCAGTGCGAATATAGCATTGAATATCCGTTTTTTGGCGGCCTGGACTGCTTGGGGATTATCACCAGCCGCAGAATATTGGACACCCCCAATGACTATCATGATGGTTGTTATTAAGCCAAAACCGATACCCAGAAAATTAATAAGTGGCTGAACATAGTTCTGAATTATCACATTGTGGCATATATCAGTCGTGGGCTTAGTAGCACAGCCGCTGGCAGCAGACCCTGCTGTCCCAGAGATAATTGGTGCGGTAGTATTTATGGCCATGGTTGTACCCTGTGGGCATAACAGTGTACCTCCAACTTGGTTTGGTGTACTTCCGTCAGAACATGAAAATTCTATAGAGGTGCCTTGGCCAGCTGGTTCTTGAACCAGATTTTTGATACCGCTATCACAGGTTGCACCACCGGTCTGTCTATCGTCAATTTTTATTACTTGTAGTTGGCCCGTGCTACAACTCCTATATTCGGTAATTGCCGCAGCCAGCACTTTTTGCGATCCAATCAGAGCTACGGTTGAAATGCCCAACAGGGTTGCGGCCGCCAACAACAATAGGTGAAATCTTTTATTTTTTAGCACTAACATTTAGCTCAACTATAATATCACTCCTTACAAATTACAACTCTTTAGCACCAGAGTATCCACCCCTAGCATAATGTGTTATAATTAGTTGTTCCACATTTACTAATTAAGAGGATTTATGAACGATAAAGATAGACGTACTGAAGAAAGCCAAGTAGAGACAATCCATTCTACGCCTCATTCAGGCAAGGCGGGTCACGAGAGACCTGTTAATGAATTTGATAAAACCCCTCTTAGTTCAGTAGAAGAAGGTGTCTTAACTGCCCCTTATGACATATCAACTCTTCCAGAAAATATGCCAAGCCTTGATGCTAACACCGTTGTCGGTGCAGAACCTTCACCATACGACGACGACACAAAAAAACCCCGGAAAAGCCACAACAAGCTTTTTGTGGCTTTGGGCACAGCCACAGCCCTTGCTATAGGTGTGGTCGGTACACTTGTGGTTACCAAGGATAGCAAGGAGTCAAAAGTGTCCGCTGGCACGCCTGCTGCAAGCGCTGGCCCCGCCACAGCCTCTGCTCCTGAAACTTCTACAACCCCCTCTACACAAACCCCAGAAACACCTACCACCCTTAGTGATTTGGACGTAGCGCGCATGAACAAAGTCTGGGTTACTCACCCCACACCCGAGTTTGCCGAGGCTGATAAATTGACCGAAGACAACATACAGCCAGTTTTACAGACGATTTTTAATGACGTAACCGGTTTTGTTCAAACAGACAACATGGATT
>CAZRYT010000001.1:0-79870 GCA_964604415.1 uncultured Candidatus Saccharibacteria bacterium | reverse complement strand
CGGCTGCTTGCTGAGCTTTGCTCATGGCACTGGCCACCACTCGTGATTTCTGACATTTGGCTAAGACAAGGGCGCAATGAAACAGATTGTATTGGCACTCTGGTAGCCCGATTCGCTCGACCGCCTGGAAGGTGGCGACTGCCAGGTTCAGAGCTGAGCTGGCAGCAATGCCGACGTCTTCAGAGGCAAAAATCACCATACGACGGGCGACGAACTTGGGGTCTTCACCGGCTTGCAGCATTCTGGCCAGATAATAAAGCGTGGCATTGGCATCACCACCACGCATCGATTTGATGAAGGCACTGATGACGTTGTAGTGGTATTCGCCCTTTTTATCATAGCCTGGCGCTCTTTTTTGAGCGGCAGTTTTGATAATCTCCGGCGTGATCGCTCCACTAGTTAGCTGTAGGGCTAGCTCCAGATTGCCCAAGGCTACTCTAGCATCACCACCTGACAGTTCGGCCAGCAGGTCGATGCTTTTGGCTGGCAAGCGTTTAGCAGTTAACTTTTCCTTTTTTGCAGTCTTTTTGATGATTTTGATTAGGTCATCTTTAGACAGAGACTCCAAAACTAATACACGAGAACGGGAAAGCAACGGATTGATAACTTCAAAGCTGGGATTCTCGGTGGTAGCACCAATCAGTGTGATAGTGCCACGCTCCACGTGCGGCAAAAAAGCGTCCTGCTGAGCTTTGTTAAAACGGTGAATCTCGTCGACAAATAAAATAGTTTGTTGGCCCAAACGTTGATTCTGCTGAGCCAGATCAATAACTTTAACCACATCGGCCTTACCAGCCGTGACGGCACTGATTTCTATAAATTCTGCGCCAGTTTCATTGGCTATAATCCGTGCCAAGGTTGTCTTACCGCTACCCGGCGGCCCCCACAGAATCAAACTTGTCGGTGTTTTGCTGGCTATAATTTCATGAATAATCTGACCACTGCCCAGTAAATGCTCCTGACCGACAACGTCGGCAAGCTTTTGTGGTCTAAGTCGTTCAGCCAATGGAATCATACCAACAGTATAGCTGAGCCTAGTCTGCTACAATCAGCTGGTAATGTTTGACATTAGTGATGACCATTTTGAGCAGTTAATAAACGAGTCGATGGACGAGCTGCCTCAGGAGTACATCAAGAACCTCAAAAACATTGCCATAACTTATGCCGATGAACCGACCCCAGCCCAGCGCGAGAAACTGCGACTAGCATGCAACCAGACCCTATTTGGTCTTTACGAAGGTATCCCGCTGACCAAGCGCGGGAGTAACTACAATCTAGTATTGCCTGACAAAATTACCATCTTTAAACATCCGATTTTACAGTCTGTCGACAGCCTGGCTGGGCTTAAAAAACAGGTTAAGCACACCCTATGGCATGAAATTGCCCATTACTACGGTCTTGACCACGACCGCATTCACCAGCTCGAGTCGAAATAGATCTTACAGAGGTATGTTATGCTTAGATTAAGCATAAGTATTAAAGATGGCAAAAAAATCAGTACCATTTCTGAAAAAGCATCAAAAACAACTATTGAAGTTGAGACTGCCGGCCGGCCTGTTGACGCTCGGTTTACTGGTGGGTTTTCTCGGCAGCTCGTGGCTTAGCGCCAAAAATCAACCTAGTAACTTAGTCTGGGCGGCTGATAGCACAGTCAAACTTCCAAGCGGGCTCAAGCCATTTCTACTCAAGCAAGCAGACTGTAAGAGTTATATAGGTTCAGGTACGGCCAAGGGCGTAGGTTTATGGGCAGTCTACCAGGTAGAAAAAGATCAATTTGCCAAAATTGCTTACGGCTGTTCGTCGATGCTGAACAGTTACATTATGGCCATAAAACAGTCAGGCAAATGGCAACTGATTCCACTTAATGAATATTTCGCCACCTCTGACGCATCAACGCGTCCGGGCAGCAGCGGTTTGCCTAAGTGCAGCCAGTTGGCCAAATATAAGATCAGCAAAGCCATCGAATCTTTTTGTATTAATGATGCTAACCAGCCTCAACCCAATGCCATACCCTAACGTGGTATGCTAAAAAACATATGAATACCGCCAAAAAAGCAGCCTGGCTTAACCTGGTCGCTTGGGGTCTTGTATTGACGGTCGTGAGCATCGCCATAACGGCTTGGGGGCAGTACAACCACTGGCAGCTAGTCCACATGTCGACCTACGACCTTTTCCCAGTCTTTGGTCTGTTGGCTTTCAGCTTGATGTGGACACAGTACATCATCAGCGTGGCACGGCAGCTAACAGGAGTGGAAAGCTCAGCTACCAAGACCTATTTTCAGGTTACCGGATTTGCTGTTTTGGTTGCAATTGCCTTACATCCCGGGCTGCTAAGTTGGCAACTGATGCGCGATGGCTTGGGCTGGCCGCCCGGCAGTTATCTGAATAACTATATAAAACCCAGTCTGAAGTGGGCAGGGCTGCTGGCAACAGTTTGCTGGCTAGTCTTCATGAGTTATGAACTCCGCCGCTGGTTTAAAGACCGGAGCTGGTGGCGCTACGTCCAGATGTTGCCTGACTTTGCGATGCTCGGTATCCTGCTACACAGTCTCACGCTCGGTACTCAGCTCAAGCATGGTTGGCTCAGAGGCGTTTGGTATTTTTATGGGGTCGTTTTGGTTCTTTGCCTTTGTTACATTTATTACCACAAATTGAAACCGGCCACAGCCACTGTCAAAACAACCAATTGATGTCAATCCATTGACGTAAGCGTTATAATTGTGGTGGAGATAAGTAACACAAACAATGATTAACCCTGAAGAGCTTAAAGCTTTTGAAGACGCTAATATACATAAGTTGATTGCTTCTCAGCATGATGCTGAGTGGGCACAGGTTATAGACGTTCACAACGAAATTGAAGTAGTGCGAGGGCGCGACAGGCGACAATATATGGCAGTGCGTTGGGAAGCCCGAAATGGTCATCGACTCAGCGGTGATTATAAGATTTTTGGTGAGCACACCCATGGTTTCGATGAAAATCAATTGACCATATTGGGAGCGGTGGCTATGGCGGCTGATCCGCCGGTTCGTCGTTATGTTGGCTAGTTCGAAACTGTGCGCAAAATCACACTTAGCAGTATTGCATTGGGGCTGACCCAGGCATAAGCTAAAAGTGGAAGTGTGAGGCTTCCGCAGATCCCGGGTATCCCTCGGGATCCATGTTTTTAGGACTATTGGCAAGCTTGGCAGAGGCCGCGGATTTCCAGCTGATGATCGGCGGGCAAGAAACGTTTATTTTTAGCAATACCATTAATCTGTTTTTCTAAAACATCATTTTCTTTTAAAGCCCAAACTTTGCCGCAATTTGAACAGGTCAAGTGATGGTGATGATGGTAGAACTTGTCGCTCAACTCCAGTTTGGAGTGCCAGCCCAGTTGTAAGCGTCGTATTATGCCAAGTTTTTCAAATAACTTAATGTTGCGATAGACTGTCGCTTGGTCTTGACGGGGCAAGCCTTTGATCAGTTGATCTATTGATAGGGAATTGCGCTTCTGGAGTATTTTGAACAAGGCCAAACGCGGCCGAGTCACAAAGTAATGGTTTCTCTTCAAAGTATTCTCAAAGAGGTTTGTCTCTTGATCCATCTTGCAATCTTACACTAAATTGCGAATAATTTGCAATTTAATAAATAGGGAGACTAAACTAAAGGTAATTCTTACTAGATAAATCAAATAGCTTGAAAGGTTATTAAGATGCTACCGATCGTCCTGTCTATTTCCACTTTTTTTTCAACACTCACCGGTGGCCTTACGGCTCTTAGACACAAAGATCGCCTCAATCGTATATTGGGCTATACCGCTGGTGTAGTTATGGGAGTGGTGGCTTTTGATATTTTGCCAGAAATTTTTGAGCTATTAAAAGAACAGCATGTGGATGCCGTTGTTCCGATGGTGGCCTTAATTGTCGGTTTCTTGCTGTTCCATATTGTCGAAAAGAGTATTCTACTGCACCACGCTCAAGAGGAAGATTATGGTCAGCACCGTCATCCGCATGTTGGTCTGGCCTCGGCTTTGGCGCTTTCTGGCCACAGCTTCTTAGATGGTGTTGGTATCGGCCTGGGTTTTCAAGTTGGTACAAAAATAGGTATCGCGGTCGCCATAGCTGTTATCGCCCACGATTTTTCTGATGGGCTGAACACCGTCAGTTTGATGTTGATGCACAAGAACAACAAAGCCAGAGCTTTCAAGTTGCTTTTGATCGATGCCATCGCCCCTGTGCTGGGCGCTGTGTCGACTCTGTTATTTCATATTTCCGACCATGGTTTGATTATCTATCTTGGCTTCTTTGCTGGCTTCTTGCTATATATTGGTGCCAGCGAAATTTTGCCCGAAGCCCACAGCCAAAAGTCATCTTACGGTACGATTGGGCTGACTGTGAGCGGTGCCGTGTTTATGTTCATCGTCACTCGTTTCTTATAACTGTTACAATAGTCTTATGTTAATTGCGGTGATTATTCTAGGGGTAGTGGTGCTGGTGCTTGGTGTGCTATTGCTGCGTCAAAACACCGGTTCAGAAAAGGGCAGCTCTTTGATGCTGAAACAGGACCTTACCACTCTAACTGAGAGCGTTACCCAGCTAAAAGAAGGTTTGCACACCCAAATCAATGAGCGACTGGACAAAAATACGGCCCAGATGCTCAAGCAGTTTGCCCAAAGTGCTGAAATCATCAAAGACGTCACAGTTAAATTAACCTCTCTGGAAAAAACCAACCAGCAGGTTGGCGATATCGCTGGTGAACTCAAAGTGCTACAAAATGTTCTGACCAATCCTAAGCAGCGAGGCGTTTTGGGCGAATTCTATCTGGAACAAATTCTACAGAACATGCTGCCACCCGGCACCTATGAACTCCAATACCATCTAGCTGAAGGCATGATTGTTGACGCCGTCGTCAAACTGGACGATAAATTACTGCCGATTGATAGTAAGTTTTCTCTAGAGAACTACAACCGCTTGGTTAGTGCCAAGGCCGAAGACCGCCCACAACTTGAAAAGGCTTTCAAGGAAGATCTAAAGAAACGCATCGATGAAACCGCCAAATACATTCTGCCCAAGAAAGGAACGCTTGAGCAGTCGCTGATGTTTATACCCAGTGAAGCTATCTACTATGATCTACTAGCCAACAAAATAGGTGCTGGCGGGGTCAATGGCCGCGATTTGATGCACTACGCCGCGGTTGAAAAACGAGTAACCATCGTCGGCCCAAGCACCTTGTCGGCTATGCTCCAGATAGTCGCCCAAGGACTAAGAAGTCTAGAAATCCAGAAAGACACCGAAGTTATTCGTAAAAACGTTGAACAACTGGGGCGGCACCTCAAAAACGTTGACGGCTACTTTGCCCGTCTGGGTAATTCATTGCGAGCCACAGTCGGACACTTCAACAATGCTCACAAGGAACTATCCCGCGTCGATAAAGACGTCGTAAAAATTGCTGGTGGCAAAGAGCAGGTTGACCCACTACTACTAGAAAAACCCCAAGACGACGACAGCGAATGATTGATTGCTAATTAGAGATAGCATGGCATAATACACCTCAATGGAACTGAACGAGTCAGGTAGAGTAGCTAGTTTTAGTCAAGAGGAATGGGATGCTTTCAGAGCTGCGGCAATTGCAAATAACAGAGCCGTCAGGCTTTCTCGTATTTTCATGAAAGCCTACATAGAAAAAGGTCTAATCGTGATGGCGCGTGAAGACTGGCTAAAAATTCCACTTAGTGAAACGGATGAAATTAAGCCTGGTTCTTCAGAAGATCAATTGTCAGAGCTGCCGTCCACGAAAAGTTGTCCACCCCAGCCCCAGAGCCATCCAGAGGGCTAAAGTACTCTGCATCACCACTTGATGCCACCATATCAATAGTAGTTTCCGCCAGTGCTTCGGCGTGGTCTTTATACCCCATCCTTTTAAGCCCATCAATAATTAGCCAATTAGTGTTAACCCAAACTGGACCTTGCCAATAGGCAGTTGGTTTGAACCAAGGAGAATTAATTGGAATCGATGGCACTGGAAAATGTGCACCAAACAAATGCTGGTTTTCTAGCATTCTTACCAGTTGCTCGGCCCGGTCTTTGGATATTGTGCCGGCGTATAGTGGCATCAGGGCTGCAATTGACGGTTCTTTAAGTAGTTTATGAGTTACAAAATTGCGTGAATAATATTGGTTAGTATAGGCATCCCAAAGACCCTCCAAAGCGCCTTCAGTCTTTTTCATTCTGGCATCTAAGTCCTCAGGAATGCTCTTGCGAATATGGGCGGCGATGTCACGCAAATGCTGATTGGCTCTTATGAATATACTATTGAACGTCAAGTCTTCTATAGCAAACAAAGAGTGGGTCAAGATCTTGTCTATGTCGTAATTTTTGCGGCGCAAACGGCGCTGAGTGCTATATAGAGCCAGGGCTTCAACTGTACTTAAGCGTTCTTCGGATGGCACTAGTTTGGTGTCACGCCGGAAGAAGCCTAGAAACCAGCTGAGGCGGGCTTTTTCTATGAACCGGATCCACCATGCTAGCTGATGCTCACGTAACTCACCAATCCACGGCGGTGTGTTATCCATGCCAGTTTCCCAGGGGTGGATCTGCAAAACTAAGCCTTCTGAGTGAGGATCGCGTTCGTTATACAGCCATTGGTGGTATTTGACTAAAGCCGGAAAAACTTGCTTGTACCAACTGCGCCGTTCTGCCCCCTTGAGTTTTTGTCCAACTTGCACAATGGCTTCGGCCAACATTGGTGGTTGGGTGATGCCGCTGGTAGCTAGACCATCTGGCGAGTTAGGGTTTAGCCAACTGCGCCAAATGTTTTTATCACGGTGATATTTGTCGCCATCAGCCAAAATGATGTTGGGCAGCATGCCATTATGCCACTGTCCGCGTAGTAAGCTAAGTATTTCGGTCTTGGCCCTATCTACGTCCAAGTGTCGGAGGCCAATAGCTACAAAACAACTGTCCCAAAACCACTGGTGCGGATAGAGGTAGGGGTTGGGCACGGTGTAATTACCTTGGTCATTTTGCTTTAGGACAGCCTTGGCCTCTTCCAGGGGGTCTACTGAATGAGTTTCCTCTGTATGAGGTTGTTCTTCGACTTCTAGTGGTATTTGTTCTTCTGAGGGTTCCATTTCCTAACAGTATAACCCAAACTTCAAAAGTGCTATTGCTTGCATAAGACAGGGTGGCTGCCATAGCATATAAGTAAATCAAGGAGATACATGGTTGCCATTCTAGAGCGAGCCCTAGCTGAAATAACGGAGCAAGAACAGTTGATGGATCAAGAGCCGAATACTTTACCAAAACATGAGAAGTTAGACACCACAGAATATATCGAACTGCCAGGCCTTGTTGATGTCCATGTTCATTTGCGTGAACCGGGCGCCACGCACAAAGAAACCTTTGAAACAGGCACAAAAGCCGCTCTGGCCGGTGGTGTTGTAGCCGTTTTTGACATGCCCAATAATCCATCCAATCCCGAACAACCATTCAAGAACCGGACCACGACTCTTAATAATTTGGTTATGAAACGAGCTTTAGCCAGAGGCAATGCTTATTGTGATATTGGCTTCTGGGGGGAATATAACGCAGAACAAGACAACATAGGGCAACTTAAATATTTGCTGCCTTTGACATCAGGCACTAAGTTTTATGTTGAGCCCACAACCGGCAATGATACAGAATACACACCAGAGGATTTTAGGGAAGCCACGCAGTTATTGCACGAACTTAACCCTATTAAGGTAATTGCTGCCCATGTCGAAGACCGCAGTGTTGAGGACATGATTGGCATGGTAGCTGGTGACCTGGAGCATCCTTTGCACATACCCCACACCAACAATCGATTTGTTTTGGAAACAGCCATGAAAGCTAAAAAAGAAGGTCTACCTGTGACTGTTGGCGTCTGCCCACATCATTTATTCCTGACCGAGGACGATGTAGCTACTTTGGGTTGGAATGGCCGCATGAAACCGGCTTTAGCAACCCAAGAAGACCAGGATTTTTTGTGGGCACACTTGGACTATATTGATGTCTTTGAAACTGACCATGCACCGCACACCAGAGCTGAGAAAGACAAAGCCAACCAGGAAAACCCAGAAGGCGATCCTAATAATCCCATTAAATCATACGGCGTGCCTGGCTTGGATACTCTTTTGCCCTTGTTATTACAGGCGGTACACCAAAAGCGTCTAACGATGGAGCAGTTAGTTGAAAAGGCTGTCTATCGCCCAGCAGAACTAATGGGCTACAAAGTAGATCCCCGCACCAAGGTAACCGTAGCTATGGAGCACTATGAGATTAGCGAAAGTCACATTCGTTCCAAGGTCGGTTGGTCGCCGTTTATTGGCAAGATGGCAATCGGCAAGGTAGTGAAAGTTGATCTCCATGGCCATACAGCTTATGAAAATGGCGTGTTCATGACAGATAGTCTTTACCAAGGCAGCAAGACGGCAAGTGAAATCGGCCTTGGCCAGATCACCATTCCAAAAAAATAGACTAGAGCAATTCGGTTATAGGTTTAGCTGTTTCCCACAAACTTTCAAAAATAGATCGTTGGGTTTCAACGAACTGACTACTATCAATCTCAAAACCATTGATTTCGACGTTTTTCAAATAGACATTGGCATATATATCGTCGTACATCAGGACATCCCCTTTTATTTTGATATTTTTTTCGTCTATTGCCCGAATATCTGCTAGTTTGGTTCGGGAAATTGGTGAGCCGGGGTATGTGTATACTCTGATAGATTCTAGATTTGCGGCGGTTGGATTTATTAGCACCTTTTCTTTGATCCCTCGCTCTCGGGATTCAGCAACAAAACGTTCGTAAAACTTCATACCGACGTATCTCCCTCGTCCCCAATCGCTCATAACATAAATGGTATTTTTAGCTTTCAAAGTATTCCAATACAACTGCCTGGCTCCTGAGCGGCCTTTGTAATAGCGTACAACTGTTGAGGAGTTAGCTTTATTTACTGTAGCTAGAGCTAGACTTTTCTCTAATTTCTCTAAATCGCTTGTCAGCCGTTTTAGCTCCAACATCCTTTCGTCTAAACCATGCCGCATTGCACCCACCGAATACGGACGTATTTTCTTGAAACTATTTTCTATTATTTCCTCAGCTATCCCCAATTCGTAGAGTTTCTTCAGGTTTTCATAAACCGAACTGCGTGGGATGTGAGCAAGTCGGACTATCTCTTGGATACGGAGTTCTTTGTAAGTGACTAGTAACAGATAAATTTTGGCTTGGCCTTTAGAGAGCCCAAATTTTTCCAACTCTTTTTGGATAAGTCTTAAATCAGTCATTTTCCCTGAATAACGACGAAGTTCGTCGTCAAATTTACAGTTTCTATAGTCAACCACATAATCCAGCTCACAGCAAGTTTTTAAGGAGGGATTATGAGCGAGTTCTTAGGTTTAGAGGTTGAAGTACCTTTCGCACCAGCAATGGGCGCAATAAATGGCCCGAATGTCGACAGTATTATTGACAGAAACAGACAAGTCTTAGCTTCACCGCTGAGCTTTAGTCGCTGGGGGTCAACGACCTACGCTGGCGGCGAGGGTAACGAACCTCTTTATGGGCGAGTTTATTACCATAATTCACTAACAGGTCAGACTGTAAATTCATTAGGTCTACCGAGCGTTGGCATAGAAACCATGGTGAGCGTTTACCCAGAACTTCAAAAAGAAGCGGAGGATCGTGGTAAGGACGTAATCCCAGGCATCTCCCCGGGCAAAGGTGAAGACCCATTTGAGGTTTTGCCTGAAATGGCTGAGCGTCTAGTAGAGGTTGGAGTAAAACGCCTCGAAGTCAACTACAGTTGTCCAAACAAGATTGATGAACAAGGCGGTAGAGAGCCAATTCTTTCCCATGACATAGATAGCATGACAGAGATAGATCAAGAAATAATCAGAAGAATTGGTGTTGATATTTGGCTAATCCGAAAAATTGCACCTTTAGTAGGGGAAAAGAGGAAATTAATTGTCCCCACGGCAGTCTATTTCGCCCAAGCTGCCGGCAGGGTGGCACTTAGTTTTAATACAATTGGCGGCCAAAGCATCTTAACGGAAATGGGCGACCCAGCCCTTCAAGTCCCGGGCAACTTAGGTGGTCTGAGTGGTCCAGCAACTGGGCCTGTTGGAAGGGACATGACAAGTTCGTTCAGAGATTTATTACCAGAGCACGTACAGATAGACAGTACTCTGGGAGTAGTCACCGGTAAGGAAGTCTTCAGGAGAACTAAAAACGGCGCTGATTTTACAAGTGGTGTCACCGTTTTTTGGCAGAATGAAGAGTTAGGCATGGATTATCGCCAGACCGGCATACGAATTGCTGACGAATTTATGGCAGCCAAATTAGACAGTTATGAGAAATGGGGTGACAACCCACCTGCTGGGTATAGCACTAGCTAGCTAGTTTCAAAATTACCACTGTTGACATAAAATGCTTAAATATGCTAATATATGTTTATTGTAACAGGTAGGTAACTGATGAGCGATCAAGCTGGATCTGAGTTCACAAACACTATTGTCCGCCAAGCCGGGGAAATAGAAGATAGTTTGAGTGAACGCCTAAAATCTAACTTGCCTGAAGTTATAAATCCTGATGGTTTAGTCGATTGGAAAGAAGTTGGCAAACTGGAACTGGTTCGAGAAAGTGGATCAGTAGTTTTAGCACATGCTATACCTGAGTTAATGTTTGACTATGCCAAGGTGGTTGGTGATCTTGAAAAAGCCGGTCGAACTGACGAGGCTCTCAGTGTGTTTGAATTATCTCGTTCCATCAAAGACGCTGCTTTAAACGTTTTGGGTCGGGCCAGCACTGAACTTTATTCTAACGAACCAGATCAGCCAGGCGCGGTTGTGCACCGTCGTAACGGCGAGACTACAACTCGTGGTGAAACGCTGATAGAACTGGGCGACGTCTTGACGCTGCGCATGCAGGAAGATCGCATAACCCCAGACAAACAGGACGCGTTTTTTGATGATCAAGTAAAGCCAGTTCTAGACCTAGTACGATCAGGTTTTGCCCCTGAGGTCTCGATGCAGGCTGTCGATTTGTCTAGGCAATACAATTTTGCCGCCGATGAACTAGTCATCACAGCCAATCAGTATGGCGTTGATTTGGCCGATGAAGCTGCCCGAGCTATATTTGCTGTTGCGCTTGAGCGGGTTGATTCACTAGATGATCTAGTACGTTTCTCTGACGGCCATGGTGGCTTAAACGCGGATGTACTTGAGAGCATCTCAGAAATCTATACTGTCGAAGCTGAAGATCAAGCCGAAGCTACTGACGAAGATGACGATCTAGATGACGAGGCAGAAACCGCAACCAGTGAGGAGCTAGCTTCGATGCTATCTGAAGATGAGGAAGACGACGAAGAAAGCGAAGCCGAACGTGAAGCTAGAGAGATAGAAGAAGCTGGAATCCGAGCCCTTCTAGAGTCGTTAGACAAGCCAACTGGCCGATCTGGATCCTAAATAGCCAGGAGCTTTAGTTATGAGCGATATTTTTGACGAACTTTCTCGAGGCCAGCCTGACGAAGTCGGCATGGAATTAAGTCAAATTTTTGCTCCAGAATTTTTGGATGCTTACGACGCCCAAGCCCTAAAAGCGGCCTTTGGTGGCTTAGCCAAAGTCATGAAAAGTCGGTCACATCCGGATTTTATTACTAATGTAGCCGATCAAGCAGTGGTCGAAAAATGGCGTAAGAATCAGCACAGCGAAGATCCAGATGTGATTGAGTTTAACGAACACTTGCTTAACGGTGCGGCTCTCGTTGACGAGTTTAAGAAACTAGAAGAGCAACTTGAAAAGGATCCCGTGGGTGTCAGAATGGCTGCCTTGTTAGCTATCAGACAACAACGAGGCTATGTCCCATCCAAACGCAAGCTTATACAGTCCAAAGCAGAAGAAATTGAGCCTCAACAACCGAACATAGAGGGTCTCCCAGAAGACATAGAAGCGTGGCGTGAACGCCAACGCGCACTTATACATGCAGAATCACTAACCAATGTAGGTGAGGCCTTAGTATTGAGCCGAGTCGACAATAAAGCCTTTTTGTTTCATATCGAAGGACGTGAGAATAGGGCTAACGACAAGGCTGATGTCAAAGTCCAAGAACTTGAACTCTTAAAACCCAAAAAAACTATCACAAGCACTTGGGTAGATGAAGCCCTCAGGCGTAACTCGGGTATGGAAACCGAGCTGGATGGAAAATATGCCTATTTAGAAGTTGAAGTAGAAGGTGGGCTCTTTGCCAAATTTAATCTCACTGGACCAGACGCCAACATTGGTCGCACCGCTCTAGTCAGTGTATTAGATGAGGTCAATCCTCAGATTTATGGCGATGATGAAAATCACGATTACCACCCCTATAACTATCAACTGGCTATTAAAGATGCCGATGATAACTATCAGTTTATCCCAACCGTCAGAGGATTTACCGCAAAGAAAAAGCCTTTGGCCATATCCAGCCGCGAGTTTAACGACTGGGCGGTTAGTACGTACGGTGAGTTGCCAGATGTGTTTTATGTGGTTAATCAAGGCCAAGGCTCCAAAGATCGCCGAGTTATATTTGCCTACGCTAACACCAGCATAGAAACAGATATCCTATCTCCGGAAACCTTTGGGCTAAAACCTGGAGCTGATGAAGCGTCTTTTTATGTGCAGCCACTCGGTTTCGTTCACGATATAGCCAAGCACCAAGCAAAATATAAGGCTAGCAACCAGAACCTCCTCACAACTCCCGCTGACAAAAAAATCGGCTCAGAAGGACTGGTTGAGCTAGAGGACGACAGTGATGTACTTTTGTTATCTGGTATTGATAATGACTTTATTGCCAGAAAGAAATTTCACCACCGGACTTCACCTGGCCTTGTTGATGAAAGCGGACTGGTTCTTAGAGTTTACAAAGCTGGTATTGCGTCAAATGAACAGGTAGAAGAAGACATTGATGCTGAAGGCGATGTAGAGTGGACAAAAGTCTACGCCATAAAAAGCCCGGCCGTAATTGGCGTTACAAAAGCGTCCTATACGCCTAACAAAGCCTTATTAGAGAAGTGGGACGAACAAACTCTGGAAGACTTAGGCGAGCAAGTGAAACAGGCCATGAAGAAAAGTGCACAGGAGATAATCGACGAAAATTCAAATATTTGACAAACCGGAAGATTTAGATTAAAATATGGAAAGTTAAGGAGAATATTATGAGTCCACGACATAATCCAGAATATGAATCAGTTGCCGCTGATTGGGAACAGCTATTAGCTGCCGAAGGTCTTGGCGATGAATTGCCAGCCGATGAAGCTATTGCTGTTGGTGATGATTTAGATCTTGACCGTGATGCCAGGGCGGATCGCGCTGTTCAAGCCGAGTTGGATGCCCAGAGCGATGGACTATGGGACCAAGGTTCTACTACTGAGGAGGAAGTTTAATGTCAGTTAGTAAATTTGAAAGTGGCGAGTGGGATACCCGCCAGAACCCAGAACGATATTACAATGGTGGCCCACTTGATTTTGAAGACGACAATTCCGGTATTTGGGTAAGGGTTTTTAATCCCTTTCTAGTCAACCCTGATGCTCGACTCGACTCACCTACTAGTCACTTTGACGAAAAACCTGATGGCAGTCTTGCTAGTGATAGAGACTCGGCTGCCGTACACAACGAATTCATCGCCTAAGACACTTAAGCGGCGAGGTTTGCTTGGTCAGGTAAGCTTAGGAAGTCTTCAGCTGATACGTAAGATTGGCCTTGCAGAAGCTGGCTAACTTGATTCCAAGCACCAAGATCGAAATCTCCAGTCTTAAATTCGAACAAGTTATACGGTTCAGATAAAGCCTGAACAGTCGATAGTCCACCTAGTTTAGCGACTATCAACTTGTCTTTTTCGTTTTCCTGGTAGGTATAATCAATCTCTAGTTCGGGGTTGCCGTTAGACAACTTGAACACGATGACATTGCCAATAATTAGTAACCGACGTTGGCCAGCAGTCATAATCCCGGGCAATGGCAACTCAACCTTTCGCCAGAAGTTGGTTTCGTTAGGATTTGAAGTTTTTATTTGGCCTAGTTTAGGCGGATCGAGCACAACGCCCATGTTTATTATTGTACACCTGGCGCGCAAGTGTTAGTTAGATGTCTGACTTCTTGTATAATGTCTGCAAGATGGCTATAGAGAACAAACGCATTGCTGAAGTTGCTGGTAAGCTGAAAAAACGTCTATCTGAGCTGGAAAACAAAGCTGATATTTTAAGGGCGGTTGAGCTAAAAGCTTTATACGAAGAATTAGGCTCTATGCCTAAAAACCAGCGTGCTCAGTTTGGCCGTGAAGTTAATGAGCTCAAAGCCGACCTGCATGCCTTGGTTGACGAAGAAAGCCAAGCAAAACAAGTTGACGTGAGGCCGATTGATGTCACGGCACCATTTGATACCAATGTGCCAGCCGATAAAAAACCCAAATTACTAACTGGTGACCATGGCAGCAAGCATCCGTTGATGACCGAGCTAGAAACGGTTCTAGATATTTTCTACCGCATGGGTTTTATGGCGGTGGAGTCGCGCCAATTGGATGATGACTTTCATATGTTTACCAGCTTAAACTTTCCTGAAGGCCACCCGGCCCGTGATGATTACGATACTTTTATAACAACTGAGGGCCTAATAGCTCCGGCCCACACCAGCACCATGCAACACCGCGTACTCAAGGCCCATAAGGCGGATCTAGAAAATGACAAGGATATTAGGGTTGTAATACCAGGCAGAGTCTTCAGGAACGAAGACCTTGATGCCCGCCACGAACACACGTTTTACCAGCTAGAAGGAGTGGTGGTGGGTAAAGGTATCCACGCCGGACATCTTATAGCTACCCTTAAAACATTCTTGCAGGAGTATTACAACAAGCAATTAGAAGTTAAAACCCAACCCTTTTATTTCCCGTTTACTGAACCTAGTTTTGAATTTGCACTGAGCTGCCCGTTTTGTGATAAAAAGGGCTGTAACGTTTGCAGCTATTCTGGCTGGATTGAACTGCTTGGCTGCGGCATGATCCACCCCAACGTGCTTAAAATGGCCGGCATTGACCCGGCTAAATATACTGGGTTTGCCTGGGGTGGTGGCATTGACCGCTTGGTCATGATGAAGTACGACATTGAAGACATCCGTCATTTTGAATCTGGAAAGCTAGACTTCTTGAGGCAATTCAATGGTTGAAAAGATATATCAGTGCCCAGAGTGCGGTTTGCACTACCACAGCACAAAAATTGCCAAACTGTGTCAGGCTTTTTGCTCAAAATACAAAGCCTGTAATTGGGAAATCACCAAAGATTCAATTGAACGAGCGAGCAAGGTCAAATCATGAAAATTAGCGTCAATTGGATCAAAGAGTTTACAGATATTAAGCTTCCACTCGATAAGTTGGTGGAGAAAATCGGTGCTCAGCTCGGTGCAGTTGAAGAAGTCATTGACCTCGGCAAAAAATACCAAGGTATTGTTGTAGTTAAAGTGGTTGAGTGCGTTAAGCATCCAAATGCCGACAAGCTTAACCTCTGCAAAGTTGATGATGGTCGCCAGGCCAAGCACGTCAGACGTGACTCCGATGGTCTGGTCCAAGTAGTTTGCGGGGCACCCAATGTACATGCTGGCATGCTAGCTGCCTGGTTGCCGCCCGGTTCAACTGTGCCAGCTACCATTGATAAAGAGCCGCTGATATTAGAAGCGCGCGAAATCCGCGGGGAGGTCAGTAATGGCATGCTGGCTAGCGCTCATGAACTGGCTATCAGCGAAGATCATAGTGGCATATTAGAAGTTGACCCGCTGGACGCCAAGCCCGGTGATGATTTTGCCAAGGTTTATGGTTTGAATGACTACGTTATTGATATAGAAAACAAAATGTTTACCCACCGACCTGATTTATTTGGTATTTTAGGCGTAGCCCGCGAAATTGCCGGTATTAACCATCAGTCATTTGAGTCACCCAAATGGTATTTGGCCAACAAGGCAACCCCCAAAACCAGCGACGATCCAATGTTGAGAGTGGTTAATCACATCCCCAAGCTGGTGCCGCGCCTTATGGTCCAAATAGTTGAAAACGTCGAAGCCAAGCGGCCTAGTCCGCTTTGGCTACAAACTTACCTCAGCCGCGTGGGTATCAGGCCTATCAATGTCATTGTTGATATTACCAATTACGTCATGTACCTGACGGGGCAGCCATTGCACGCCTATGACTATGACAAGCTGAAGCTATTGAGTGGCGATAAACCGACTATTGAAGCCCGGTTAGCTAATAAAGGCGAGAAACTGAGCTTGCTTGGTGGCAAAGAAGTGACCGCCAACGAATCAGACATCGTCATCGCGACCGACAACGTGGCGATTGGGCTAGGTGGCGTCATGGGTGGGGCTGACACTGAGGTTGATGAAAATACTAAGACAATCGTGCTGGAGTGCGCTAACTTTGACATGTACGCCATCCGGCGCACAGCTATGGAACACGGCCTATTTACAGACGCTGTCACGCGGTTTAATAAAGGCCAAAGTAGCCTGCAGTGCAACCATGTCCTAGCTTTTGCCGTTTCTGAAACTCAAAAACATGCCGGCGGTCAGGCTTCAGAATTTATCCATGACAATTTTCCAAAACGGCCAGAAGTAGGTTCGCTCAAAGTTGATCCAGATTTTGTCAATGAACGCCTGGGTCTAAAGCTGCCCATTAGCACCATGGCTAAATTACTGGAAAACGTTGAATTCAAGCTACTAAAAACCTCTGGCAAACAACTCTTGATTACGCCACCATTCTGGCGCACGGACATCGAGATTCCTGAAGACATTGTTGAGGAAATAGGTCGTCTGTATGGTTATGACCATTTGCCGTTGGAACTCCCCAAACGCGACTTAACAGCAGCCAAACCAGACGCTAAACTTAGCTTTAAGTCACAAATCAGAAGTATTATGAGCCAGGCTGGTGCCAATGAAGTTCTGACCTACAGTTTTGTACATGGAAACTTACTGGAAAGGGTTGGTCAAGACCGCAAACTAGCCTTCCAGCTTAGTAACGCTATCAGTCCAGATCTGCAATACTACCGCATGAGCTTAACGCCCAGCTTGCTAGACAAAATCCATCCTAATATCAAAACTGGTCATAGCGAATTTGCCTTGTTTGAAATTGGCAAAGCTCATATTAAAGGTCTGCAGTACAAAGACGAACCAGATGTTCCAGCCGAAGAGGAGCGTTTAGCACTGGTTTTTGCAACTGATGACAAGACCGTCCAGTCAAGCTACGGTGGCGCGCCGTATTACCAAGCCCTGAGGTTCTTAGCTGAGTTGTTAGATAACTTAGGGGTTAATTATGCCATAGAACCGTATCACGAGCCCAAATTTGCCCAAGGTCGTCAACTGTTGGCACCTTTTGAGAAGTCCAGGACTGGGTTTATAACTATCAACGAACAATGGGTTGGCATTGTTGGTGAATTCAAGCCAATTGTAGCTAAAAACCTAAAATTACCTACGTTTAGTTCTGGTTTTGAGCTAGATCTTGGTAGGCTCCAGTCGTTGTTTGAGACAACATCAAGCTATACACCACTATCGCGTTATCCTAGCGTCCAACAAGACATTACTCTTAGAGTTAAAACTTCAGTCGGTTTTAGCCAATTATTTGGGTTGGTCAAAGACAACTTAGCCGGACGGGGTTTCTTGGTAGAAACCAAACCTTTAGATATCTTCCAACGCGACGATGACCAAACCCACAAACAAGTCAGTTTCCGGATAAAGATTGCTTCTTATGAAAAGACTTTGACTGATCCCGAAGTTGCAAAAATTCTTGACGAAATCGCCGAAGCTGCCAATGATAAACTAAAAGCTGTTAGAATTTAAAACATGAGACGAGCCGTCAGAGCAATTGTTATCAATAACGACAAGTTACTTGTCATGCATCGCAACAAATTTGGCAAGGAGTATGACACTTTGCCAGGCGGTAATATTGAGTTAGGCGAGACACCGCAACAGGCCCTGGAACGCGAGGTCGGTGAAGAAACTCAGCTAACAATCAGCAACCCGCGCATGGTTTTTGTTGAACATGCTGGCGTACCATACGGTGACCAGCTGATATTCCTATGTGATTTTGCCGGTGGTGAACCAACTCTTCAACCCGGCTCAGAAGAAGATCACATAAATAAGATGGGCAAGAACTTGTACCAACCAGGCTGGGTAAAAATTAGCGATCTAGAAAATTTGCCGTTTTTGTCAGAAAATTTAAAAAGACGTATATTAGAAGCGGTAAAATCGGGTTGGCCACAGGCGCCGATTGAATTTTAGGAGGATAAATATGGCTAGACTACACCATAGAATATTTGCACTGGTTGGGGCCTTGTTATTCTTGGGCTCAACAGTGGCGATAACGGCTGGCATACTCTGGCAAATGCACCAAAGCAACCAGACTAACCCACAGACAAATCAAACTAATCAAGGAGCACCCATGCAAAAGCTGAGTAATTTCAACCCAATCAGTAAAATTGATAGTTTACAAACGACGGATACACAGGTCGGAACAGGTGAAGTCGTTACCAGTAGCTCAAAAGTAACCGTAAAATACACTGGTGCTTACGCCTCTGATGGCAGTATTTTTGATAGTTCTGACTTACACGGTGGTCAGCCAATAACCTTCGCTCTTGATGGCGTAATCCAAGGATGGACACAGGGTATTCCTGGCATGAAAACTGGTGGCAAACGAAGATTATTGATCCCAGCGGCAATGGCCTATGGCGCATCACCTCCGCAGGGCATTCGCGCCAACGCAGATATGGTCTTTGACGTTGAGTTAATTGCTGTTCAAAATCCATAAATGGTGGATAAATAGATAAAAAAACACAACATATAGCGTCTTGCATTCTACCCCATGCACCATATACAATAAGGGTTACGTTTAAAAAATAACTAACAAAACTAAATAAAGGACTAAAGAAATGGTCAAAAATATCACGATCTTTACCACTGACACCTGCGCCTACTGTGTCATGGTGAAACGTTGGTTGGGAGCCAAGGGGTTTAACTACGAGGAAGTTAACCTGGATCAAAACCCAGATCGTCAGCAGGAAGCTTTCGCGTTGAGTGGTTCACTAAGCGTACCGGTTACAGTTGTTACCAAGCAGGATGATTCGCGCCAAGTGGTAGTTGGCTACAATCTGGCTCAATTAGCGCCGGCTATCGGCTAGAAGTAAGTTATAATTAAGTAAATATGAGCGAGACAGAAGTCTACGACGTTGCTATGGTGGGAGCTGGGCCAACTAATCTGGCGGCAGCTATTTACACCTGCCGAGAGGACCTCAAAACGGTCTTGTTTGAGAAAGGTGCCATTGGTGGTTTGGCGGCCGTAACTGATTGGGTAGACAACTACCCCGGTTTCCCTAAGGGCATAGCTGGCCTGGAGCTAGCTGATGGTCTTAGAGAGCAAGCCGAACGCTTTGGTGCCGAAATCCGTCTAGGTGATGTTACTGACATCCAGCCTGACGGTAAATTACTAGAGCTAACCACAACCGATGGCGTAGTCAAAGCTAAGACGGTTTTGATAGCTACTGGTAGTGATTATAAGAAACTAGGTGTGCCGGGCGAGCAAGAATACTATGCCCGTGGGGTGCACTACTGCGCCACTTGCGACGGTGCGTTCTACCGAGACAAACGTCTGGTGGTAGCTGGCGGTGGCAATTCGGCCGTTCAGGAATCGCTGTTTTTAACCAAGTTCGCTAGTCACATAGACCTACTTGTGCGTAGCACGATAAAAGCCAGTGACATTTTGATCCAGGAGCTGGAAAAGCACAAAGATAAAATAACAGTTCATTTGGGCGTAACAACCGATGAAATTGTTGGCCAGGATAGTCACGTTGTCAAAGTGGTTGGTACTGACATAGCCAAAGACAAAAAGGTTGAGTTCCCGACTGATGGCGTATTTGTATTTATTGGCCTTAAGCCGAATACGGAATTTCTAAAGGGCAAGCTCGAGCTAGATGAAATTGGCATGATCAAGACTGACAGTAGTCTGGAAACTAGTATGAAGAACGTTTTTGCAGCTGGTGACGTTCGTAGTGGTGCCACCATGCAAATCGCTAGCGCCGCTGGCGAAGGAGCAACAGCAGCGCTGATGATCCGCAAACGCCTAGAAGACATGGAAAGATCTTAGGCTTCACAGTTTGCGCACTTGAGACCAAAATTCATTTTGTTCTTGAGGAACGCAACAATACGTATTTGCTATACGTTGAGTGAGTACCGAAAAGAAAAAATGGATTTAGGGCCAAGAGCACTCGCAGAGTTTGTGGCTCTGCAACAAAGCAGGCCAGTGCGGTGCGTAACTGTGGATACTTTACAAGCTGAAGTTTTATTGACAAAATTAGTTCATGAGTAAAAGTGTTTTGCCATCCATGTATGAGTTGTGTCTGAACCATGCTCGTGCTGATAGGGCAATGCGCAGCCTAGTAGCTGACCGTCTATCTAAAAGTCGTCTCAGTATCATGGAATGGTTGGCTCTGAACGTTATTGCAGCTGGCCCCAAACAGGGCGTCAGCATGTCACAAATTGCAAACTCGCTTGATGTCACCCTGCCGCAGGTGACAGCCTTAGTCTCAACACTCACCAAACTACGCTTTGTTAAACAGAAAATATTAATAAAAGATCGGCGTGGTCGTCAAGTTATTGTCACTATCCGCGGTCGGCGTACGCTACTCAGGCTTGAGTCTGATGTTGCAGAAGCTATTAATGACTGGTTTAAAGATATACCAAAGAACAAGACAGAAAACTACATACGAGTTGTAGCCGATCTAGCTAAACCAAGCAACTAGACAGATCGGGGCACTTTGCGGACAAACCGGTTTGGGAAGTTGGTGCAAATTGAAACCTTTGGATACAGCGTTGATATTGCCCGAGCTAGAATAGCGTTGTCTAGCGTATAAATATAAATATCTAGGTTAGCTCGACGACACAGCCAATAAGTTAAAGGGTTTAATAGCCAGTAATTTAGACCAAGACCGTTCAAACCCAAGCGTTTGGCGTTATGAATAATATCGAATGGCTTAGTTCTTTCCAGGCCATACACCTTGATCCCGGTCTGCAATTGGCTTAACTTAACTAGTTCAGCATGTTTGAATGACGCCACGGAAATGTTGGCCTCAGGGAAATTTTTTAGCACTGCTATTAAAATATCCAAACAACCACTCTCTTTTAGCTCTATGACAACTGGTCTATCTCCAATTAGCTCCAATGCTTCCTCAAGGGTCGGGATCACAGCCCCAGTTAGAAGTGGTATTTTCTGAATCTGTTTGAGTGTAAGTTCACGAACTCTACGCTGGTCGTCAGCCACTCTTTGAAGATCGGCGTCATGACACAGTACCAAATGTTTGTCTTTAGTTTTACGGACATCGATCTCTATAGCTTCAACCCTATAATTTAAGGCAGCTTGGATGCTGGCCATAGTATTTTCTAACTCTAAACCAGCCGCGCCTCTGTGGCCGATGATGTGCATGAAAGGTAGTGTACAATATTACTGATTAATCGGAGATATTACATTGGCTGATTTTAATAAAATTTTGGACGCTGGTGATGTTGATGGCGGTGTCATCAACACTGTTATTGAAATTCCCAAATGGTCAACACTCAAGATTGAGTGGAATAAAGAACTGGCTATATTTGAGCTAGACCGCGTTGAGCCAAGTATTTTCGCTAAGCCTTGCAACTATGGTTTTATACCTCAGACTCTGGACGATGACGGTGACGAGCTTGATACTTTGGTTCTGACCAATGACCCGATTCCAACTGGCGTTTACTTAAAAGCCAAGGTAGTTGGTGTGCTAAATTTTGTTGATGATGGTGACAATGATCACAAGATTGTTTGTGTACCAGCTGATGACCGCAATACTGGCGATGCCATTAAGTCCTTAGATGACCTGCACGATCAGTGGAAGCAAAAGATTGAACATCATTTTAATCACTACAAAGATCTGAAAAAGCCTGGTAGCACTAAAGTTGTCGGCTGGGGTGATGCAGACGAGGCCCAGAAGATCATTACCGCTTGCGTCAAACGCTATCAGGATAAAAACTAATGGGAGAGGAATTCCCAGGTGAGCGGGTTGAAGCACGCCCATTGGCTACAATTGAAGAATTGTTCGCGCGGCAACAGGCATCACAAGACGCTGTTCACGAAGCTCGCCAAAAACATGCTTTGGACATGTTAGCCTTTGCTGCAATGCTAGGCAAAATGACTGATGAAAGACTGCAATTTAAAGGCACGCCGACCAGTCATGCCTGTGTACGTATCAGCCCAGATGGCAATAAAGCTATCACGACCGTGCCATGTTATTCGTTGACCGATCAAGAAATGAAACCAATTGATTACCAAGGTTGCAAAGTTATAGAGACACAGGAGACTAACCAAGGATGGATAGCTCTGGTGACTTATCCGACCTGGGGAGAAGATTACGAGATCGTACCCCTTAGTACAATTACCGACTTTAGTGTCATAGAGGAATTAATTCCGGCCGGCTAGGCTATAAATATTGCGCTTAACCTTATGAGCTCGTACAATAATCTCTGAATATAGACGAGGTGGGTAAAATTGAAAACACAGATTGCTATAAATGGCTTTGGGCGCATCGGGCGCAACGCCTTTAAAATTGCTTTTGAACGGGCCGATCTGGAGATTGTAGCCATTAATGACCTGACTGACCCAAAAACTTTGGCACATTTATTGAAACATGACAGCAATTACGGAGTTTATAGCCGTGAAGTTACCTCTGATGATGGTCACTTGATAGTGGCTGGCCAGGCCATCAAAGTATTGGCCGAGAAAGATCCATCCAAATTGCCATGGAAGGAAATGGGCGTTGAGGTCGTAATTGAAGCAACTGGCTTTTTCACTAAACATGAGGACTTGCTCAAGCACATTGAAGCTGGTGCTAGGCGAGTCGTGTTGTCTGCCCCAGAAAAGGACGACACTCATCATGACACCTATGTTATGGGGGTTAATGAGCAAGACTTAAATCCCGACCACCAAGTAATTTCTAACGCTAGCTGCACGACTAACTGTATTACACCGGTGGCGGCTATTATTGAAAGTAATTTTGGTATCGAAAAAGCCATGATGACCACCGTCCATAGTTACACTGCTAGCCAGAAATTGCAGGACGCACCAGCTAAAGATTTACGTGAAGCACGTAGTGCTGCTGAGAACATCGTGCCGACTAGTACGGGTGCCAGTATTGCCGCCGCCAAAGCTTTACCGGCTTTAACGGGAGTTTTTGGTGGTTTGAGCATACGCGTACCAACGCCGGTGGTCAGCCTGAGTGACTTCGTGATCATCACCAAAAAACCAGTCACAGTCGAGGCAGTCAATGAGGTTTTTAAAACTGCCGCCGCCAATCCATACTTTCAGGGTATTCTGACAGTGACTGAAGAAGAATTAGTCAGTAGCGACTTTATTGGTAATAGCCATTCGGCAATTGTTGATTTGAACTTAACGGCTGTTATCGGCGGCAATATGCTCAAAGTCGTGGCTTGGTACGATAACGAGTGGGGCTATTCTAACCGTTTGGTGGAAATGACAGCCGAGGCTGGGAAGCAATTGCAATCATGAACGCTCGTATTCTTCCTCAAGAGACCACTCCCACGCGGAGTAATCCAGTTGGTTACTCCGGTTCGCGTTTCGCCTTAGTCTCTTTCGTGAAAAATACTCGCTTATTTAGGTTGAAATAAATGAAGGTTTTTGTCGGGGCAGATCACCAAGGTTTCTATCTTAGGAACACACTTTTGCGTTATCTTAAAAAGGCTGGCTATGATGTGGTTGACGATGGCGATAAAAAATTGGATGTTGATGACGATTTTCCAGTCTTTGCCAGCAAGGTAGTCAATGGCATGCTAGCCAGTGGTGATAGCGACCCGCGTGGCATTTTGATCTGTGGTAGTGGCCAGGGTATGTGTATCGCAGCCAATCGCTTCAAAGGCATCCGGGCGGCCATGGGCTATAGTCGCGAAACCATTCAATCCAGCCGTAATGACGATGATATCAATGTGCTTTGCTTGCCGGCTAAATTATTTGAAAAAGACGATGCTAATCTGTTGGTAGAAACATTCCTAAACACTGAGTTTGCCGACGCACCGCGGTTTGTCAGACGTATCAAAGAAATTGACGAGCTATAAAGTGGCCCAGGTTGCGCCAACCATCACTGCCTACGACACTCATGAGTACCGGACGCAGATGGAGCGAGTTGCTAATTTTGCCACACGTGTTCATATAGATTTGATGGATGGCCAATTTGCACCAACGCGTTCGCCAGGGCTAGAGCATGTTTGGTGGCCGCATGGTGTCAAAGCCGACATTCATCTGATGTATCAATTACCAGCGACGGCCATGGCAAAACTAATTGAGCTAAAACCTCACCTGGTGGTGATCCACGCCGAGGCAAAAGTTGATCACAGCTTGTTTGCGGCTCACCTGCATAAGGCCGGCATTAAAGCCGGATTGGCTTTGCTGGCTGATACCCCGGTCGAAAAAGCCGAAAAGTATTTGTATAGCTTTGACCACGTCTTAATTTTCAGTGGTAAGCTGGGTTACCATGGCGGCAAAGCTGATTTACTACTGCTTGAGAAAGTTAAAGCCATTCGCAGTCTGCATCATGAAGCCGAAATTGGTTGGGACGGCGGTATCACCAACAGAAATGCGCCACTTTTGGTCGAACTTGGGGTTGATGTTTTAAACGTCGGTGGTTTTATTATGAATGATCCAGACCCAGAGACCGCTTATGTTAAAATAAGAGAAGTAATTGGACATAAAAATGGCAAAACCACTTAGTCTAAGAGACCTTGAGCTCAAAGCCGAAGCTATTCGCGAAAGCATCATCCGCATGCTTGAGCAGGCTGGTAGTGGACACTCGGCTGGGCCACTGGGGCTCACTGACATTTTTACAGCTCTATACTTTGACGTCTTAAAGCACGATCCTAAAAAACCAGATTGGCCGGAGCGTGATATTTTGCTGCTCAGTAATGGACATTGTGTGCCGGTGCGCTACGCCACTATGGCCGAAGCCGGCTATTTTGACAAAAAGGAACTACTGACGCTAAGGCAACTTGGGTCCAGACTGCAGGGTCACCCCGAGAGGGAACGCTTGCCAGGTCTGGAAAACACTAGTGGCCCGCTAGGCTGTGGTCTCAGCCAAGCCTGCGGTATGGCGCTCGCCATGCGCATGGACAAAACTACTCACCGCTGGGTTTATGTGGTCATGAGCGATGGTGAGCAAGACGAAGGCAACGTTTGGGAAGCGGCTCTATTAGCCAGTAAGTACAAACTAAACAACATCATTGCTATAACTGATAGGAATAACATCCAGATTGATGGTCCAACCGAATCAATCATGCCATTGGAGGATCTGCGAGCCAAATGGGAAGCCTTTGGTTGGCACGTTATAGAAGTAGATGGCAACGACATTGAGGCCGTGATTGATGCCTGTGCCATGGCCAAGGCGATTGTAGAAAAACCCATAATGATAATTGCCCACACTATACCGGGTAAGGGTGTTGATTTTATGGAGTACGATTTTCACTGGCACGGTAAACCACCAAGTCACGAGGAAGCGGTAAAGGCGCTGCACGAGCTCAGGACTCTGAAAGGAAAGATTAGGAGCGAGCACCAATAATGGACGATCTACATTTAATCAAAGATGTTTTAGCCAAAGATATCGCCAAAGAGCCGATCCGTAAAGGCTTTGGCCGTGGGCTACTAACAGCCGGTAAACTAGACGCCAACGTTGTGGCCGCTTGTGCTGATTTGACCGAATCAACCCAAATGCATTTATTTAGAGACGAGTTTCCTGAGCGTTTTATAGAAATTGGTGTGGCCGAACAAAACTTAGTAACAGTTGGCTCGGGTCTAGCTGCTATGGGTAAGATCCCATTTGTATCTAGCTATGCTGCTTTTAGTCCAGGGCGCAACTGGGAGCAAATCCGCACTACTATTTGTCTAAATAACCGTCCGGTTAAGATTATTGGTTCGCACGCCGGCGTCAGTGTCGGCCCGGATGGCGCAACTCATCAGATGCTGGAAGACCTGGCTCTGATGCGAGCCCTACCTAATATGGTCGTGATTGCTCCAGGTGATAGCCTAGAAGCTGAGCGTGCGACACTAGCCATGGCTAAAGACAAACGCCCAAACTATATGCGCTTAGCGCGTGAAGCGACGCCGATTTTTACTACCGATAGAACACCTTTTAAAATTGGACAGGCTTATGTCCATGCTGGTGGTAATGAATTGACCATCATAGCCACGGGCAGCATGACCTATCAAGCCTTAGTGGCAGCCGAGAAACTCTACAAAGAAGGCATAGATACTGAAGTTATTCATTGCCCAACCATCAAGCCGCTAGACAAAGAAACAATCCTTAGAAGCGCGCGCAAAACCCGCGCCGTCATAACCATAGAAGAAGCCCAGATCAACGGTGGTCTTGGTGGCGCTGTGGCCGAACTACTCGGCGAAGAGTTGCCAACGCCATTAAAACGCCTTGGTATGCAGGATCATTTTGGCGAATCCGGCGATCCGGAAGAATTATTAGAGCATTTTGGCCTAACTGCTAAACACATAATGATGGCGGCCCACGTCTTAATGGATAGGAAAACCTGATATGCCACTAGCATTGGAACAAATTAGGGAAAACTGTCAAAAAGCCCGAGCCGCTATGGCCAGGGCACGCCAGGAACATTTTGCCCTAGGCGCCTTCAACCTAGATAACCAAGAAACCTTGAAAGCGGTTGCCCAAGCGGCAGCAGCCAAAAAAGCGCCATTGATGGTTGAAGTTAGCCAGGATGAAGCAGACGCCATCGGGCTGGATAATGTCCGCGATATGGTTGATAACTACCGTGATCAACTAGGCGTAGAAATGTATATCAACTTAGATCATAGCCCAACCATTGCTGGTGCTATTGCTGGCATAGAAGCCGGTTTTGAATTTATTCATATTGATATCAGCAAAGCCCGTAACAACGCAACTCCTGAAGAAATAATCACCGAAACCAAACAGATCGTTGAATACGCCAAATTAACTGGGGCGTTGGTTGAGAGTGAGCCACATTATTTTGCTGGTAGTTCTAACTTACATAAAGAGAAAATAGATTACGCTGAAATCAAGAAGCATTTCACGGTGCCTGAAGAAGCCAAACAATTTGTTGAGGCTACCGGAATTGATACCTATGCGGCCGCCATCGGCAACCTTCACGGTCAATACCCAGTCCCCAAAATGCTGGACATTGATTTACTGAAAAAAATTCGCGCAGCCTTGGATTGTAATATCAGCCTACATGGTGGTAGTGGTACGCCAGGACACTATTTTGTTGACGCTATCAGAGTCGGAGTCAGCAAGGTTAATATTAACTCTGATATGCGCGTAGCTTACCGCAAAACCTTAGAAAAAGTACTAGCCGACAACCCTACGGAGTATGCTGTTGTTAAGTTGATGGATAAAGTAATTGCCGCCGTTCAGGAAGTAGTTGAGGAAAAGATTGATATGTTTAATTCGGCTGGAAAGGCCGTGGTAGACTAGGAGTTAGTATGGTGGGCAAACATGGATCAATTTGACGTTTTAGCCGTCGGTGACGTCGTAACGGACGCTTTTATAAAACTGCTTGATGATCAAGCGGTGTCTTACGAAAATGCCAATGGTAAATGGCTAACTATGCCGTTTGCCACCAAGCTGCCATTTGACCATGCTGAGGTTATTGAAGCCGTTGGCAATGCCAGCAATGCCGCCGTAGCTTTTGCCAAGCTTGGGCTCAAAAGCGGCTTTGTGACCAATGTTGGTGGCGATCAACATGGCCGTGACATGATAAATGCCCTGCACCAAGCCAAGGTTGATACACGTTTTGTCCATATCAATCCAGACAAGAAGAGCAATTATCATTACGTACTTTGGTACAAAGAAGAACGCACAATTCTAATCAAACATGAGGAGTATGACTACCATTGGCCGCACTTGTCTCCAAAAGAACTGCCGAAGTGGGTTTATTTTAGTTCAATTAGCCAGCACGCTCTTAGTATGCATGATGATATAGCTGATTGGTTGGAGCGAAACCCGGAGATTAATATGGCCTTTCAGCCTGGAACTTTTCAGATTGAGGCTGGCGCTGAGCGTTTGGCTAAGCTCTATCAACACTCGGCAGTCTTGATTGTGAACCGTGAAGAAGCCGCCAAGATTTCCGGCGGCAAAGCCGATAATATCAATGACTTATTTGCCAGACTCCATAAGCTTGGGCCTAAAATGGTAGTCATTACTGATGGGCCGGCTGGTGCTTATGCCTCCGATGGCAACCAAAAACTTAAAATGCCGCCGTATCCCGACCCAGCGCCACCCTTTGAGCGCACTGGTGCTGGCGATGCTTTTTCTAGTACTTTTGTGGCTGCTTTGGCGAAGGGCAACTCTATAGAAGGGGCTCTGCAGTGGGCACCGATCAACTCTATGAGCGTGGTTCAGAAAGTTGGGGCTCAGGCCGGCCTATTAACCGAGCAAGAAATAGGCGAATGGTTGCAAAAAGCACCCAGTTGGTACAAGCCAGAACCCTTCAAATAACTCTTTACGCTTATGTCTAGCGGTGTTATGCTTAAGTCAACAGGGCACAAGTAAAAAGAAAAGAAAATGTGTAAATTAATCGCTGATTTAACCCAAACCGATAGGCGCGAGTTGGCCGATAGAATCCACCGGCTGGAAGCTGCCAGTGGCCAGCCCGGTGTTGATATCCGTTTGTCGGCGGAAATATATGGCTCGCTTCACCAAAAAACCCGTGCTCTTGGACTGGATCCACGCGATACAACACCCAAAGAGCTCTACAACGCCGCTCTGGGCTTAGCTAAGTTGCACGATGAGTTCTTGATGAGAAAACTGGGACTCGCAGACACTAATAACAGTACTTTTATTTTGCAAAGATCTGCCCAAGTCTTGAACCGTCTGAAAATACCCAGATCGGCTTGGACGCTAAAAGCCGCCAGTATCCGCCGACTTTTGTCCAAAAATCCACCCAAAAATCTTATGAGACAGTTGCATTACCGCTCAGCTGACTCGATGTTAAAGCGAGAGAACGTAGCCGCTTTGCTATGTCTAGCTAAACAGACTGAGTCGAGTGGATGGCATAGCAAACTTAGTTACTTGTACCAACGGCTAGAATCATCCGATTTTGAGACTAAGCCAGTCGAAGTTCTATACCCGGAAGCTAAGCGGTGGAGCAAATTGGCTCAAGTACACGTAGCTAGTAACCACAGTTTTGTAGTTAGCTCGTGGGAGGCAGGCATGGTTGTGGTCTTGCCGCTAGAAATCCCTAATCGACCAGGACTGATGCTGTTGAGCCTTGCTCATGGCCTCAAAGAAATATGTGAGATCCGCATCCACAGCTCATACCTTAAGTTTCATCAAGTTCAACCGCATTTTGGTGGTTTGATTGACGATGTTTTAACCCACAAAACTAACAACGATTTTAATCTGGCAGGCCAGACAATAAACTGGCATATGATCGCTAGACATTATGGGCAAAAGTCGCGCTTAAATCACCCGGAAATTTTTGAACCGCACGTACAGCCAAGTGACCTGGCTTACCGCAAAGCCGAAGCTGTCTTGTTCAGGGTTGAACCAGCTCTGCATTTTTGGCACCAGCTTGATTATGTGGCTCTACCAGCGCCAGATGGTCCAGTTAGCCTCAATCTCTTGGACGTAGCTATCAATCTAGTAAATCAGCTGCCATACGAAAGACGAATATTCTACCATATGCAAGCTAGTCTTTGGCCCGAACTGCATAGCCGTTATTTGGCTCAACCAGCGCTGGAAAGGCAACTACTCAACCAGCTGGAAGAGAGAGTTTTTGACCAACCTTACGTACTATCGGAGCTGGAGTTCGCTGTATGAATTATGCTATCTGTGTGTCCGGAGCAGCTAGCGGCAAAACTGTTAAAAACGCCCACGAGCTAGCGGCTGACTTGGGTGAAGCTATAGCTAAAGCTGGACACATTTTGACAACCGGAGCAACAGTTGGCTTGCCGTTTTACGCAGCCAAAGCCGCCAAAGAAAACGGTGGTATGAGTATCGGTTTTTCACCGGCTAGTAGTTTGCGCGAACATGTTTCAAAATATCGCCTGCCACTTGGGGTTTATGACTTTATCAACTTTACTGGCATGCACTACGTTGGTCGTGATGTCCATCTAGTCCAGTCAAGCGATGCCATCATTACTGTTGGTGGTCGTTTTGGTAGCTTGCATGAATTCACCACCGCCCTAGAGTCTAGCATGCCTTGTGGTGTCTTGGTTGGTAGTGGTGGCACGGCTGACATCATTCCCGAACTACTTGACCGTCTTGAGGCTGTCAACCGTCAATATATGATTCTTGATGATAACCCAGCCCGACTGGTCAAAAAGGTTATAGCTATGCTGGACATTGAGTACAAGGACTTCAACGCTGCTGAGCTCAGCCATAAATGGTTTATGGAACAAGACGGCCACCACAAACAACTTGGTTGAGTCTACTGACTGCTACAATTAAACGGTGACTAAACTCAGACTAAAGAGCAATTATCAGCCAACTGGCGATCAACCGTCGGCAATTGCTAAGTTGAACAAAGGCCTAGAAGACAAAGTTAAAGAACAAGTTCTGCTAGGAGTAACTGGTAGTGGTAAGACTTTTACAATGGCCAATTTGATCGCTAATCAGCAGAGGCCAACTCTGGTGCTTAGTCATAACAAAACTCTAGCAGCTCAACTGTACTCAGAATTCAAGCAGTTTTTTCCAGACAATGCCGTGCACTACTTTGTAAGTTATTTTGATTATTATCAGCCAGAAGCTTATATCCCGCGATCCGATACTTACATAGAAAAAGATTCACAGATAAATGAGGAGATTGACCGCTTGCGCCACGCGGCTACTGACGCGCTTTTAACCCGGCGTGATGTCATCATTGTCGCCTCAGTCAGCTGTATCTATGGAATTGGCTCAGTTGAGGACTATGGCAACCTATCACTGCAAGTAAAACTTGGCGAGCGTCATCAACGCGACAAACTACTCAGACGCTTAACTGATATTCAATACCAACGCAACGATCATGATTTTCATCGTGGTGTTTTTAGGGTGCGCGGCGATACTGTCGATGTTTTTCCAGCCGGCGAAGAGCTAGCCTATCGTCTGGAGTTTTTTGGTGACCAAATAGACAAAATCACGCAAATTGACCCGTTGACTGGCGAGATTTTACAAAAACCCTCAAAGGTGCGAATTTTCCCAAGTAGCCACTATGTTACTCCAGAGCAAAAGCTCAAAGGTGCTCTGGGTAAAATTGAAGCCGAACTAGCCGAGAGACTAAGCTACTTTAAGAAAAATGGACAATTACTAGAAGCCCAGCGCTTAGAACAGCGTACACGGTTTGATCTGGAAATGATGGAAGAAACCGGCTTTGTGAAAGGCATCGAAAACTACAGTCGTTATCTGACTAACCGTGAGCCAGGTGAACAGCCAGCTACGCTCATGGACTATTTCCCGGACGACTATTTATTATTTATTGATGAATCGCACATGACCATGCCACAGGTACGCGGCATGTACAACGGCGACCGAGCGCGCAAGGAAGTCTTAGTAGAACATGGTTTTAGGCTACCTAGCGCTCTGGATAACCGGCCATTGACTTTTACGGAGTTTGAAAAGCACATTAACCAGGCGGTTTATGTTAGCGCAACGCCGGCTGACTATGAGCTCAGTCGCAGTCCCAAGCCAGCTCAGCAGGTTATTCGCCCAACTGGTTTGCTAGATCCGAAGATTGAACTTAAGCCCATAGATGGCCAGATTGATGATTTAATCAACGAAATAAAAGCTACCATTGATAAGCGCCAGCGTATTTTGGTGACAACTTTAACTAAGCGCATGGCCGAAGACCTGACCGAGTATTTAAGTGAAATTAAGATCAAAGTTACCTATCTTCATAGCGACGTTGAGACTTTGGAGCGCACTGACATCCTGCGTGATCTGCGACTAGGTACTTATGATGTTGTGGTTGGCATTAACCTACTACGTGAGGGTTTGGACTTACCAGAAGTTAGTCTAATAGCTATCTTGGATGCCGATAAGGAGGGCTTTCTACGTAGTGAGCAAGCTTTGATCCAAACCATCGGCCGAGCCGCCCGCCACCAGGAAGGACGAGTGCTAATGTACGCCGACCACGTCACCGGCAGCATGAAGCGAGCCATTGACGAGACAAATCGCCGTCGCAAAATCCAAGAAGATTACAATACAAAACACCACATCACTCCCACCAGCATTGCTAAAACTATTGAAAAAGGTATGCGTCCTGACTTACCTGAAGAAGCTAAGAAAGCCAAATTGGATCTCAAGAAAATTCCTAAAGATGAATACGGCCATCTGATCCGCGACCTGAGCGCTCAAATGGAACTAGCGGCCGCTAATCTGGAATTCGAAAAAGCCGCCGAACTGCGCGACATAATAGCCGACATCAAGTCTAAAATCTAGCAGTTTGCCCGCAGTGGATCTTCCATCGGGCGCCGGCTGGTTTTGGCAAAGAACCTGACAATTCCGGGGTTTTGATGATATAAACGAGCTAAAAGGTAGCGAAATTTCGGGTATAAGGTGGCATACTGCGGGTTGTCGAATTCAACATAGTCATTGGTATTTGGAATAACCGAGCCGATCTCGGCCTTATCTTCAGCAGGATTAGGATGATAGTCTGACACGGTTACAACTTCGGCTTGATCAGAGAGCTCTTGGCTAACAATCTGACACCGCAAGGTATTGTCGGCTTGCTGGTTGGCATTAACGAGCATCTGTGTGTCGTTGTTTTGTTCTGTTGTGAAGCTGTCTTTGTATGAAGGATAGGTAGGTCTTGTGTCAAGCGGAACGTTTGAATACAACATACGGTCGCCATTTAACGCTACAAACCCATGGTCGTTAAACATATCTGCGGCGCCACAACTGGCAGCGTCAATCAAGTGATAGAGTTCATGGTTCACGCCACTAGGGGAAATTGATTGGTCCGGAGTTTTAAGTATATCCAGGACAATCGTGTCGTGCGGATATTCGGTATTGGCATAGCCGGCGACATCCTCAGTATCAGTACCAGCGACGATGATAATGTGCTTCAAACCAGCCAACTCGACGTATTCCTTGGGCAGGTTAGAAAAAGCCGTGGCAATATCAGCCAATAAATAGGCGGCACTTTTTGTGGCTAATTCTTCAGCAGTTGGAACGCGGCCACCGTACGAGTACGTTACACCGGGTTCGGCTACTGTCAAGGTCACGCCGAGTTGATCTAAAAACTGTTGAACCTCAGTCAGATACGTGGCAAATGATTCAGGCGCGGGTTTCATACCAGCCAGGTTGTGATAAATGTTATTGGCAGCAGGTGCACCATCAAAGATAGTTACGTGGTCTTCGGCGGCCGTTTGTTTTAGGAAATCGGCATATTTTGCCATCTGATCCTCGTAATCAGATCCTCTCTGACTTACGGAAACTGGGATACTCGCCAGCGGATCTTCGGGTGCTCTGAGTAAATGATCCGCTGTGTTAATCTCGTCAATTGTCGGCTCAATACATTGTTGGGGAGCCCCGGTAAAGGGTGAGGATTCTGCTGAAGCAGAGTTGGTCTGTTTTGAAGTATGACCGCTTTCTACACAGCCACCCAGTATCAAGGAACCGGCCATGGCAAATGCCATAGCACTACCGCGAACCCGCTGCGTTAATAATTCACCGGACATAAGTGTATAATAACATATAATAGAACAATACACAAGTATCCTCTGATAGTTATCGTCCAATAGTCGGCTTACTTGTAGCTCAATTGGCTTTACTGACTTGGAATTTGAAAAAGCCGCCGAACTGCGCGACATAATAGCCGACGTTAAAAGTAAGCTTTAGGCAGTCTCTTGTAAATAAGTTATTTTAAGTAAGTCTTTATTCCCAAAAGGTATCTGCTCTTTATGATAGTTTTGGGCAATGGCGATACGGCCGACGGCCGCGCGTCGCACATTTGGGCTCATGCCTGATGCGTGCAGACCCCGCCTGTCGCCGACGTGGATGTATGGGTGGCCAACCAGCTTGGCTTTTAACTTATCGCCCTGGTTGCCAATACTATCATCATACAAACGTACCGATCCTGTTTTATCCTTAGGTATAAATGGCAGGGGTTTGCCCGCCTGCCCGTCTAGTATTGAAGCTCCGACCGCCAGGTGTTGTAAGAGAAAATGTCTGCCCCGTTCATGATGTTTTACAAGCCGCCACTTATCTTCTTTGGAGTGCCGTCTAATAGCTTCGCGACCAGCCAAAATTTCGCGAGGTAAATAAGTATAGGTATCAAGGTCATGGAGATCCACGTCGCTGGCTGAGATCGCTTCTGTCAAGCATGGATCATTAGAATCGAAATATGCGAGGTTTACACCGAAAGCTTCCTCGAAGGCCAGCAAATACCATATCATCATTGCTCCACGTGAATAGCCGGTGGCCATCATTTCCTCTTCGCTGAACAAGCCACTGCGAGCGGCTTCCTTAAACAAGACCATCTGGACAGAGGCATCCCGTTCCATTTTGACTTGCTCAAAGAAACGAAAAATAGACTTGATGTTAAAGTTAAATTCCGGTGGACCAACTAAATCCGATGCAATACCTTCTTTGGCTAACTCCTTTTGAACTTCGGTGGCATAACCAGAGATACGAACCCACCAAGGCGTGGTCATTGACACACCCAGATCATACTCTTGGTTGAGTGGCATGGCCTTTTGTTCTTGGTAGCGACTGCCATCATCAAAGGTAACTTCATAGCGTTCAAAATGGCCAATATCTTCCATGTCGGTTTGCCATAGTAGGCGCCGTTTAACAACATCAAGGTCATAGGGAACAGGTGGTTCTAATAAAACACCCCCGTTTTCACGAGGGTGTATCTGTTCTTGTTCACTAACAGCAGCGTTACGATCAAATAGGTTTATCACATTCATAGTTTTGATTTAAGCTCCAAGCTTTAGTTCATTGTAGTCCTGCCTAAAAACATTGTAAAGGTATCAAGTTTACTTCTTTGATATACTGTTAGGAAATGGCAAAACTTTCTAAGGATGATGTTTTAAAATTGGCGCGACTAGCGCGACTGCAGTTGTCTGATGAAGACGTCGAGAAATTCCAGACTGAAATTTCCTCTATCTTGGGCTATGTTGAACAGCTACAAAAACTAAATCTTGGTGGCTTGGAGCCGACCAGTCAAGTCACTGGGCTGACTAATGTTATGCGTGCCGACACAGAAATCAACTACGGTGTTAGTACTAAAGAGTTGCTCAAAAACGCACCGGCTACCAAAGACGGCCATATAAAAGTCAAGAGAATACTATGAGCCAATGGCCGTCTATTGCTGATATTGCCATCGATGTTCAGTCGGGCAAACAAACAGCCACCGAGCTAGTGCATAAAGCCCTCAAAACCATTGAGGCCAATCGCGATTTTGACGCCGTTATAGCTGTGGTTGAAGACCGTGCCTTAGCACGGGCTAAGCAGATCGATCTAGATGTTTCGACAGGCAAGAAAATCGGGCGGCTGGCCGGAGTGCCTTTCATAGCTAAAGACAATTTTTTGACATTTGGCTCAGAAACTACGGCTGCCAGCAACATTCTCAAAGGTTTTGAAGCGCCTTACCAGGCTACGGCTATTGAAAAACTTGAGGCCGAGGGCGCTATCTGCGTAGCTAAAGCTAACCTGGACGCCTTCGCGCACGGCTCCTCAACAGAAAACTCGGATTTTATGACTACTAAAAACCCCCACGACAAATCTCGCGTGCCGGGTGGTAGTAGCGGTGGTTCAGCGGCTTCGGTCATTCTGGATATGGTGCCTTTTGCACTCGGCACCGATACCGGTGGTTCTATCCGCTTGCCGGCTGCTTTCTGCGGTGCTGTTGGCTATAAGCCGACCTATGGTTTAGTATCGCGCAGCGGCGTGATTGCTATGGCAAGCAGTACGGATGTAATTGGGCCCTTGGCTAAAACAGTGGCTGACGTAGCTTATGTATTAGATGTTATGGCAGATCAAGACGGATTAGATTCAACTAGCATTAAGCGTGATCCAAAAAGTTATGTTGGTACAGGGGACATAAAAGGAGCCAAAATAGGCGTTATCAAAGAATACATGGGCGAAGGTTTGGATGCCGAAGTCAGGCAAATTATAGAGAATAATATTGACCAGCTCAAACAGGCCGGCGCCGTAATAACAGAAGTTAGCTTGCCGTCTTTGCCACTAGCTCTAGCAGCTTATTACATAATTATGCCGGCTGAAGTCAGTAGTAATCTCAGCCGCTATGACGGCCAGCGCTATGGTCACAGTTCTAAAGAGGCTAAAAGCCTAGACGATAGCTACAACTGGTCAAGGAGTGAAGGCTTTGGTCAGGAAGCTAAGCGGCGCATTATGATCGGTACTTACGTTCTATCCAGTGGCTACTACGACGCGTATTACAGACGGGCCCAGCAACTCCGTACCAAACTAATAGACGAATTTAACCAAGTGTTCAAAAAAGTTGATTTTTTGCTTGGCCCGACGGCACCATCGGTGGCTTTTGCGATTGGCGCTAACGTTGATGATCCACTCAAAATGTATCTGACGGATATTATGACGGTAGCCGCCAACCTAACCGGCATCCCATCTATAAGCTTAGCGTCTGGTAAAGCTAATGGCTTGCCAGTTGGTTTGCAATTGATGGCACCACAAAAAGCTGACCGGTCATTGCTTGGTTTGGCGGCTTCGGTTGAGGAGTTACTGACATGAGCAAACTTATTTTGGCTGAACTAGGCGCAGCGTCAGCGCTTGTTTTGATAGCTATCGTCTTATTTGTTTACCGATTATTGTCAAAACGGCTCAAAAAACCAAAATTCGTCCTCCGGTGGCGGGAACTTCAATTGTATTGCCGTGATAAGACAACTTGGCCACAAGCACTAAGGGCGGCTGATAAATTGTTAGACAAAGCCCTTCGGAAAAAGCGCATCAAGGGCAAATCCATGGGCGCGCGTCTGGTATCGGCGCAACGATTATTTAAAGACAATGATGATGTCTGGCAAGCTCACAACCTTGTCAAACAACTCAATGAGCGGCCAGATAAAGTCAAGCTCAACGAATCAGTAGTCAAAGAAGCGCTGATTAGTTACCGTGAAGCTCTGAAGGATCTAGGAGCCTTGCCGAATGATAAGTAAAGAAGCCCGCTCTAAATACAAAGTGACGATTGGCATTGAGTGCCATGTCCAGCTCAAGACAAAGACCAAGTTGTTCTCGGCTGTTAATAATGATGCTCGCGACGCTGCTCCTAACACTCTAATAAGTCACATTGATTTGGGTATGCCTGGCGCTTTGCCGGTTTTGAACGAAGCAGCTATTAACCTAGCTATGAAGGCCGCTTTTGCCCTCAATACTAAGCCGCAGCACTTTAGCAAGTTTGATCGTAAACATTATTTTTACCCGGATTTGCCTAAGGGCTACCAGATCACGCAATTTGATCAGCCAATCGTTGTCGGTGGCTTCGTTGATATAAGCGTGAACGGTCAACCCAAACGGGTCAAAATTACCCGGGCCCATCTGGAAGAAGATGCTGGCAAGACCACTCACCCGACCGGTGCTGACTATAGCCTGGTCGATCTAAACCGGGCTGGCACGCCATTACTGGAGATTGTTTCCGAGCCCGACATGAATTCCTCGGCCGAGGCTAAAGCCTATGTCCGCGAGTTATGGTTGTTAATGCGCTACGCCGATGTTTCGGACGCTGACCTCTATCACGGCAATATGCGATTTGATGTCAATGTGTCAGTTAGCAAGGATGAACAGCTTGGTACCCGGACTGAAACCAAGAACCTGAACTCTTTCCGAAGTGTTGAAAAAGCCGTTGAATACGAAATCGAGCGCCAAGTCGAGCTATTAGAGAAAGGCCAAATAATTGTCCAGGAAACTCGTGGTTGGGATGATGCCAAACAAAAGACTTTTTCGCAACGCGGTAAAGAAGAAGCTCACGACTATCGTTACTTCCCCGAGCCTGACTTGCCACCGGTTGTTTTGAGTAGCCAACAAATTTCTGAGACCCAAAAAAATATGCCGGCTCTACCGGGCTCTATCCGTGGTCGTCTGCAAGCACTTGAGCTTGACCCGGCCTCAATTGAAACTTTGCTAGATGAGATTCCGGCTGGAAAAGCGATAATTAAACTTATAGACCAAAAGGTCAAACCAGAGTTAATCAAGAAAATAGCTAATTGGCTAGTAGGTGACGTCCAGGCGCTAGTGTCTAGTGGCAAACTAAACTGGGAAAGTCTAAAACTAGTGCCTCAACAGCTGATTAAGTTGGCCGAGTTGGTAGAAGATAATAAGATTAGCTCGTCTGGAGCCAAGGTAGTTTTGCTAGAAATGCTTGGTACAGGTGGTAAGCCAGCAGAGATAGCCAAAGCCAAATCAGTCCTGCAGCTTTCGGATGAAAGCGAGCTTACCAAAATTGTCACTCAAGTTATCAAAGACAATCCTAAACCAGCTGAAGATGTTAAGAAAGGCGAGATGAAAGCCATCGGCTTTTTAGTTGGTCAAGTTATGAAAGAATCAAAAGGCCAAGCTAACCCTGGCCTAGCCCAACAATTAATTAAGAAACAACTCGGAATATCGGGATAATTATTATCCTAGGTTGGCAAGCTTCATCATTGAGGGACCAAGCTTGCGAGCGTACTTGATCAATCGCTCACTGTTTGAACCAAGAGAACGCGTGCGCTCGGTGAACATTCTTAGCAAATTTTCAGCTTGTTTTTGCCTAGCTTTAGTAAATTCTTCACCGAGTTCCCTGATTCCATCAAAATCAAGATTGACAACATTATAGTCAGGCAAAATACCAAGAGTAAAATCAGTGTAGCCATCCTCGCCCAAATCCTCGTCCTTAAGTAGTGAATATTCTTGTCTTAAAAGTTCTTTTTTTGGCACAAGCACACTGTCATAGTCTTCACATGTGTTGTAAACGTCAGATAAACATAAGTTGAACTCACCTAGAGTAACGCATTTAATCCCTGCTTTTGTTGGCCGTTGTATATCACGAATTTCCTCTACAGTGTACTTGTCCGTACCGCACAACTCTAGTATCCCTGTCGTCAAATGACTTCCATAGTTTTCGGCTGAGCCATACTTTTTTTTAAGGCCAAATCTATGGAATGCAAACGTTCCTGCGTCATGGCCGTCAGCTGAAACGACCGTAACGAACTCGCTAGGCATATTAAAACCACGAGCCATTAACATTTCGCGAAAATATAAAGACTTATCACGGGTCTCTTCACCATGTCGTCGCCAATGATAAGGCAGTCTAGGGTCATAATGCTCAAATAATGCTTCCTCAACAACTGGTAAGTAAGGTAAATATCGTTCATCTTGCTCGGCAGGAGTAAGCGGTGCAGAAAGAGTCTCTGACATAACAACTTGATTATACTCCGTTTTTGTGGCATAGCAACTAAATCTTGTGACTGTATTTTGGGTTTTTAGTGACAATGGTACAATAGTGTTACGAATGGGTAACAGCGAACAGATCCTAGTGATTATATTGTCGGCGACTTTGGCTATTTTCTTGATTTTGGGGATCGTTGCCCTAGTAAAGCTAATTCAGATTCTCAATCATTTAAAAGTTATCTCTGAAAAAGCTGAGAAACTAATAAACACAGCCGAAAACGTCGGCGAGTTCTTTCGCTATACCGCCGGGCCGGCCGCCATTGTCAAACTGTTTTCAAACATTTCAGATGTTGTCTTCAAACATAAGAAGTCAAATAAATCGGAGGAGCACGATGGTTAAGAAGCGTAACCTAGCAATTGGTGGGGTAATTCTGGCTGGCATTAGTTATGCGGCTGGCATATTAACAGCACCCAAAAGCGGACGCGAGACTCGCAAGGACCTCCGCCGGGCAGCCCTCAAGGCTAAAACTGAAGCCGAACGCAAGCTTAAGAGTGCTCATAGTGATTTGTCCGATCTGCTTGAAAAAGCCAATCAACAAATTGGTCGGTCTAAGGATAAAGTTTCGGGCGAGTTCAAGTCAGCAGTTGATCAAGCCGAGAAAATCCGCCAAAAAACTCGTGAGATATTATCAGCTATTCATGAGGGCGAAGCCGACGACAAAGACTTACAAAAAGCCGTTGACGACGTCAAAAAAGCCGTCGCGCATCTAAAGAACTACATTGGCAAAGCAGCCCAAGAATAACCACTCGAAATCAGCGGAGCAGTTAGGCCAAATGCTGCTTAATATCTATGAGTCGGGCTACATAGATAGAAACCAAGCGTATAAGATGAGCTTTATAAAAGGTGTCTTGGGTGGTTTGGGGGGTGTAATCGGTGCCACTATAGTAGTAGCCTTGATGCTCTGGTTGTTATCCTTCTTTAAGCATGTACCACTGATAAGCAGAGTGGTTAATAATGTTCGTCATTCAATCCAGCAAAACACCAACTAGCGTTGTAATATAACCTGTACGTCTCCTCAGAAATGTGGTTTTGCTTTAGAATAAAGAGACAAAAGGGAAGATGAAAAGTACTCAACTGACGGCCAAGGACTATGTCCATTTGCATAATCACACCCAGTACAGCTTGCTGGATGGCTTAACTCGAATTGACCAGTTGATGGATTATGTTACCGAACAAGGTATGCCAGCCGTAGCTATGACTGACCACGGTACCTTGTCTGGTGCCATTGAATTTTATAAAGAAGCCATTAATCACGAGATTCAGCCGATCATAGGCATGGAAGCCTACGTGGCGGCTCGCAATCACACTGACAAGGATCCAACTAAAGACAAGAACCGTTATCATCTGATAATTTTGGCTACCAACAAAATTGGCTATCAAAACCTGATGCGACTCAGTACCATAGCCAATCTTGATGGCTTTTATTACTACCCCCGGATCGATCACGAATTGTTAGAAAAATATAACGAAGGCCTGATTATTCTAAGTGGCTGTATGGGTGGTGAAATTGGTGATGCTCTCAAGCAAAACCAATACAAACAAGCCCAAGAAATAGCCAAATGGTACAAGAGTGTTTTTGGTGATCGTTACTATTTGGAGGTACAAGACCATGGCCACCCCAAGAATCCAATGCACAACGCCGAGCAAGAGCAAGTCAACAATCAGGTTCTGGAGCTGGCCAAAGAACTAAAGATACCAGCTGTCGTGACTTGTGATGCTCATTATTTGCGGCACGAGGATCAAGAAGCTCACGAGATTTTATTATGCGTTGGCACCGGCTCATATCTGAGTGATGACAAACGCATGTCACTCAAGGATTTCCCTTTGCATGTTACCCCAGCCGACGAAGTCATCAGCCGCTGGGGTGTTGAACACTCGGAATTGATTACCAATACGCGGTCTATCGCCGAGCGTTGCAATTTAGAGATTGACCTTGGCAATATCTTGATCCCTCAGTTCACCGTGCCTAAAGGCAAAACTGAACGTAGTCATTTGCATGACCTAGTTTACCAAGGTCTGGCTTGGCGCTACGGTAACGTCGCCCGCAGTAAAACTGCTGACTTGAGCCAGGAGGCCGCCAAACAAAAATTGCCAGCCGAAGTGGTCGAACGGGCGGCTTATGAGTTAGGCGTTATCGATCAAATGAGTTTCAATGGCTATTTTTTGATCATTCAAGATTTTGTGAACTGGGGCAAGCAAAAAGGCATAGTCTTTGGTCCTGGCAGGGGTTCGGCTGCTGGTTCGATTATTTCCTATGCCCTTAATATAACTGAACTTGATCCCCTCAAATATGATCTGCTGTTTGAGCGCTTTCTTAATCCCGACCGTATCTCGATGCCAGATATTGATATTGACATACAGGATACGCGTCGCGAAGAAGTTATTAACTACTGTGTCAATAAATATGGCGCCGACAGGGTAGCGAATATAGTTACCTTTGGCCGCATGTTTGCCCGCAACGCTGTCCGCGATGTGGCGCGTGTGCTGCAAGTGCCCTACGCTGAAGCCGATCGCTTGGCCAAGATGATCCCACAACCCGTCCAAGGACGCCACATTCCGCTCAAGAAATCACTGGTAGATGACCAGGCTCTAAAAGCTGAATATGAATCAAACGAAACCGCCAAGACAGTGTTGGATCAGGCTATGCGATTGGAAGGCACGATTCGCAGCCACGGTGTCCATGCGGCGGGGGTGGTAATTGCACCGGACGATATAGTTAAGTTTGTTCCCTTGGAAATGGCTCAAAAGGGCGTGGTGGCTACTCAATATTCGATGGGGCCAATTGAAGAGCTCGGTTTGCTTAAAATGGACTTTTTGGGTTTGTCTAACTTAACTATCATCAAGAACGCTCTAAGGATAGTAAAAAAAGTTTACGACAAAAGTCTAAAGGTTGACGACATTCCCTTAGACGATGAAACTACCTTTAAGCTGTTTCAAGATGGCGGTACAACTGGCGTTTTCCAGTTTGAATCAGCCGGTATGAAACGCTACCTCAAGCAATTAAAACCGACTAAATTTGAGGACTTGGTAGCTATGAATGCTTTGTACCGTCCAGGCCCAATGCAGTGGATTGAAGATTTTATAGCCCGCAAGCATGGCGAGAAAGCCATAAGTTACACTCACCCTGCCATGGAACCGGCCTTAGCTAACACCTACGGTGTGATCGTTTACCAAGAGCAAGTCATGCAGATCAGTAAGGAAATGTGTGGCTTCACCGGTGGCCAAGCTGACAGCCTGAGAAAAGGTATTGGTAAGAAAATCCCTGAAGTTCTGGCTAAATACCGTAATGAATTCATTGAAGGTGCTATCAAAACTGTCGGTGCCGACCGTGGTGATATGGAACGCTTCTGGAAGCAGTTGGAAGCCTTTGCTTCCTATGCTTTCCCTAAAGCCCACGCGGCCTGCTATGCCTTAATTGCCTATTGGACGGCCTATCTAAAGGCTCACTATCCGGCAGCCTTCATGGCGGCGCTGATGACCAGCGATTATGACAATATTGATAGATTGGCCATAGAAATCAATGAGTGTAAGAACTATGGTATCGAAGTTCTGCCCCCCGATGTTAATGAATCGTTTTTGGAGTTTGCGGTCGTACCCGGCAAACAGCAAATCCGCTTTGGCTTGCATGCCATCAAAAACGTTGGTGCTAACGCGGCCGAGGAAATCATACGTGTTCGCGAAGAAGTTGATAGTTTCGATAGCCTAGAGACCTTCTTTGGCAGCGTTAATGTTCGCACCGTTAATAAGAAATCACTAGAAAGTCTTATCAAAGCTGGCGCTTTCGATAGTTTTGGAGAACGTGGTATGTTGCTTGCCAACCTGGATGTTTTGAGCGCTTATGCGGCCAAGCTCCAAAAAGACGCTGCCAGTGGTCAAACCGATCTGTTTGGCGACCAGCTTGAAGCTGCTCAGGTCAAAGCTACGCTTGCTCTCAATAAGGACATTGCACCGGTTGCCCAAGCTGAGCAGTTACTTTGGGAACGTGAGCTACTAGGGGTTTATCTGAGCCAACATCCACTTGATGAGTACCAGCAGTTTTTGGCCCAGAAAACGACGCCAATTAACTCCATAAAGAGGGCCGACGACAACAAGACGGTTACCGTCGGCGGTAACATTACCGATGTTAGAGAAATAGTCACCAAAAATGGCCAAAAAATGGCTTTCGTTAAACTTAGTGATCAATTTGGTGAGATTGAACTAATTTTATTTCCTAAGGCTTATGACAAACAGAAAGATTTGATTGTGCGTGATCAAATAGTCCTAGCAAAAGGCAAGGTCAACACCAAAGACCGAGCCGGCAATGCTACCGATGAGATCAAGGTTCTGGTTGATCATGTTAAGGCCATCGATCTAGACGATGCAAAAAAGTTTAGATCAACCAAGAAATCCGTGGCTAAAACTCCTGAAAAAGTTGAGCCAGCAAACCAAAGAATCTATGTCAGACTAGTTAGTAGTAACGATGAGGATCAACTTAAATCCTTAAAGCGCACCATCGATGAACACCCTGGCGAAACAGAGGTAGTTTTAGTGATTGGTGATCAACAGAAACAAATTATTCGCCTGCCAAACAAGATCGACTACAAGCCAGGTCTGGAAGAACTGATAACAGTTGTTGGCAAAGAACACGTCAAGCTGCAATAAGAGTCTTAGCGGATGAAGCCAGTAGTTTGACTAAGGAATATGCCTAGCAAAACCAAGCTAACCAACAATGAATCCCAGGCTGGGTGATGCAATACAAATTTTTCGCTATCCCGAATCAAATGCCTGATTCTGGCAGAATATTTAATGAGCAAAGCACCAATGGCCAGTCCGCTCAACATGGTGGCAGCAAAGGCAGTCCATGGCGCGTGTCCGCTGGATAGGTTCTGAACTCGGGCGATCTGTTGAGTAGCTGGTTCCTTAACGGGTTGATCGGAACTAACTGGCTTAACGGCTGGTGTTTCAGTTTTGGTGGTTGGCGCCTGGGTCGGTGCAGCTTGAACTGGTTTGGTTGGTGTTGGCGCAACAGCTTGTGTGGCTGCTAATACTTGTGGTTTGCCGTACATAGCTACTACCACTGTTTCCGGGCCACTACTATTGAAGTTGTCGCTATTAGCGTAGCCAAAGCCAACATCAGAAAAAGCGCTGTCTAGTAAGTTCTCGCGATGCGAAGGACTGTTCATCCAGCCAGTCACGGCGTCGTTACTATTATCAAAGCCGTACGCCAGGTTTTCGCCAGCTTTAGTGTATTTATAGCCAGTTGCTTGGATAAAAACCCAGGGTTCTTGGCCGTCGGGTGTGTTATGAGACCAATAGTTGCGTTTTACCATGTCATTGGCTTTGGCCTGGGCCGCCGCCGTCAGATCACCGTTTATATTTAGGCTGGCCACACCATTTTGATCACGCTGGGTGTTAGTAGCACTCAGCAAAGCATCGCTACTCATGCTAGTGGCATAGGCCAAAACATGGCGCTTGATCATTGGCTGAGCAAAGCTGGAAAATAGAACTACCACTAACATCACCAACATCGGAATATAAGGCCAATAATGGCGATGTTCGTGTTTGAGGATAGATTTTGGTTTTATGCGCCCAGTATGCCTGTGGGCTTTTGTTGGCATGAGCCTATTTTAACCTATTAAGCGTAAGTGGTAAAGAGCAATGGCCGCTGCACTAGCCACATTAAATGATTCTTTCTTGCCCTGCATAGGGATCTCCAAAACTTGGTCGCAGAGACCCAGAACGGACTGGGTTAAGCCGCCTACCTCGCTACCGACAATAACAGCTATATCGGCCTCACCTTTGTAGCCATTGAGAGTTGTGGAGTTTTTAGTTTGCTCCAGGGCTGCCAGCAAGTAGCCCTTTTGTTTTAAGTCTGAAATTAGGGTTATGATGTCTTGCTGATGAAACCAGGCTTGAGTCTTTTCGGCTCCTAGAGCTGTTTTATGTATCTGCTTGGTCTGCGCCAAAGCCAGATGCGGCAATCTCTGATCATCAGGCGAAATGGGATAGGGTGTATAACCAGTCAGAAAAACTTTCTCAACCCCGAAACCATCGGCTGTCCTCAGCAATGAGCCGACGTTATGACAGCTACGAAGGTTATGGGCAATCAAGACAATGCGTTTCATGCCTCAATTGTATGCACTTTTAGGCTTTTACAAAATTAATCTGGTTTTACCAATCTATATGCTTACGTTTATAATGAGTGCCAATGAGCCAAGATGCCCGCCGCGATGAAGAGGCCAACGCCCAACGCCGTGCCCAAATTCTGAATTTGGCATATTTTGATACCTCAGCGGTAGTTAACAAACAGCTTTATAAAGATATTCTGACCAATCCAGAGCTTTATGACCTCAAGGTCATACCCCTTAAGTCTGATGAACATAATATTTTGTTTGGCATAACTAACACCACCTCGCAGCAAACGATGACTAATTTGCGTCACCGTTTCCCGGATCAACAGATTAGTTTTGCCTTGATTTCTGATGCTGGCTTTAGAGACTACATGAAGCTCTATGACCCGCCCAAAGCTGTTGTTTATCAAGATATTTCCATTGAGCGGACCACTAACCAGGGGCAGGTAGACCAAGTATCGGCAGTACTCGCCCAGGTCAAAGCGGCTGATATGCTGGCCTATTTAGTGCAACAAGCTCATCGTTTGAACGCTTCTGACATACATCTGGAATCACAGCGCACCTTTGCGCAGGTCCGTTTTAGAATTGACGGCGTTCTGCACAAGATTGCTCGGCTAGAACCTGACAAGTACCGAGTTTTGATTTCTGCCATCGCTAGTGCTGGCAATGTTTCGACGTCAGCTCAAGAAGCCCAGCAAGGCCATGTCTCGCAAACAGTCAAAATGAGCGATGGCGCATCGGTAGACGTTAATCTTCGTCTTGAAACCGTACCAACCATTAACGGCATGGACATAGTCATGCGCCTTTTCAATATGGATCAGTCAATGTACAACTTAGATCGTTTGGGTTTATCGCCCAGTGAGCGCCAGATTGTTGACGACATCATCGCCAAGCCTAGTGGCCTGGTATTGGTGGTCGGGCCAACCGGGTCCGGTAAGACTACCACGCTTTATTCCATGCTCAACATGCTCAATTCTGAAGAGCGCAAGATTATAACCATCGAGGATCCAGTCGAGTATCAGTTTGAGGGCATTACGCAGATCTCGGTCACTTCGCAAAGTTCACAAGAAACTAACTTTGCTGAAAAACTCCGCGCTGTGCTAAGGCTTGATCCAGATGTCGTGATGGTTGGCGAAATTCGCGACCCAGACACCGCTAAGACAGCTTTGCAGGCGGCATTGACTGGACATTTGGTACTGTCAACCTTCCACGCTGGTTCGGCTGCGGCGGCACTAACCCGCATGGTAGATATTATTGGCCAGAATCCCTTGTTTGTATCGGCTATTCGTCTAGTTATGGCCCAGCGTTTGGTGCGCCGGCTGGACGATGCTACCAAACAGCCTTACACGCCAGATATTGCCGTTGTTGGCAAGATCAAGCAAGTCCTCGATACCTTACCACCGGGAACTGACAAACCCAATCTGACCAATCTCCAGCTCTACAAACCTGGCAGTTCGGTCGACAATCCGTTTGGCTACAAAGGCCAGGTTGCTTTACGCGAACAGTTCCTGATGACAGGCAAGATCGGTGAGCTTCTGAGTAGTGGCAAATCTTCATCAACCCAAGACATAGAAGATGCTGCCATTGCTAGTGGCATGCGTACAATTCTCCAGGATGGTATCCTAAAAGTTCTCGCCGGTGAAACTACCATCGAAGAAATCTACCGCACAGTTGGTTGAACCCGGTTTATTTTATGACTTTAGCAATGCTTGGCACCAGGCGTTTGTCTAGCACGCTGGGGATTATGCAGTCGGCTGTGGGTTTCGCAACCAGGCTAGCTATAACTTCAGCAGCGGCAATTTTGTGCTGATCTGTAATCTTATTGACTCTATTGTCTAGGGCACCGCGGAAGACTCCAGGAAAAGCCAGGGCATTATTAACCTGATTAGGGAAATCACTGCGGCCGGTGGCCATGACCGCCACGCCAGCTTTCAAAGCAACGTCGGGCATGATTTCTGGTACGGGGTTAGCCATGGCAAATATTATCGGGTCTTTTGCCATAGTTTTTACCATTTTAGCTGTTAACAGCCCGGCCTTAGACACACCGATGAATATATCAGCGCCTTTCATGGCATCTTCGAGTGAACCGCTGACATTTTTTGGATTAGTGAACTTTAGTAGTTTTTGTTTTTCAGAGTTTAAGTCTTTTCGGTTACGGCTAATTATGCCTTGACTATCAACAATCAAGATTTCTGGCTTGGCATAAAGATTTAATAATTTCATAACTGCCGTACCGGCCGCGCCGGCGCCAACACAAACTACCCGGCATTTCTTCAGGTTTTTGCCAGTAACTTTGGCTGCGTTAATAAGCCCGGCTAGGACAACTATAGCCGTGCCGTGTTGGTCATCGTGCATAACTGGGATATTCAGAGCAGCTTTGACCCGGTCCTCAACTTCAAAACAGATCGGCGCGGCGATATCTTCTAGGTTGATGCCGCCAAAGCTGGGTGCAATTGCTAATACTGTTTTGACTATTTCATCGGCTGAATGAACGTCTAGGATAATCGGCACAGCATCAATGCCAGCAAAGTGTTTGAACAACATAGCTTTACCCTCCATAACCGGTAAAGCGCCATACGGGCCAATATCACCAAGACCCAAAACAGCTGAGCCATCACTGATCACAGCCACGCTGTTTCCTAACCAAGTATAATCACGCGCCTCTTTAGGATGCTCAGCCACGTAGCTAGAAACCGCTGCTACGCCAGGTGTGTAATAGGTGCTCAACTTGTCTTGGCTATCTAACTTGTCCTTCAATACAACAGCAATTTTGCCCTTCAGTTGTTTGTGTTTTTTTAACGCCTCTTTTTTATAATCCATTACCTAATCATAGCTTATTGATGGGCTTGCTCATAGAGAGTAAGCTATAAAAAGAGCGGAGGTAAAATGACAAACAATCTAGAGATTATCACTGAAGCATTACATGATCGCGATGATATACGCGTGGCGCATGTGCACAATAAAGTTTTTCTGAATCCGACTGGGTTTGATGAAATACCTGGCCAGGATGTCACTTTTTCGGTCGCACCGATTGAGCCGATCTATAAAGCAAAACAATTAAATGAATTGAGTCAGTCGTTGGTTCCAGGACTTGAGCCATCATACGAGACACAGACGCGTAAGCTTACGTTTGGTGGCTTGATTTTGGGTCGACAAGAGTTTGATGAACCGGTAGGAAAAATTAAAGTTCGTGGTGTGTTTGAATTTGACCCGGAAAATCCTCCAATTGTGATAAATGATCAATTAGGTTTTGCTTTCGAGGCTGTGATTGAACGGTTCATAACGGTTCGTCTTTTCCCAGATGTTTTGCTAGCTAAAGAGTATGGCAACCAGCAAGGACAGGGTAAAACAGTGACTACGGCTTATTGGGGGCAACGAGAGCTTAGAAAAGCCAAAATAGCATATAGGCAACAATCTGAGCCCGGTGTCATAGCGCTAAACGCTTGAAAAAATCTCTAGAGTAGGGTAGAGTGTTCAGGTTATGCAATCTGTTATTAGCAAAATTGAAGACAAGTACCGCAAGAAACAAGTCGTAGACGTTAGGTCTGGTGACACCGTTAAAGTGCATCAGAAAATTCGTGAAGGCAGTAAAGAGCGTATTCAGATCTTCCAAGGCTTGGTTATCCGTACTGACCGCAAAGGTAGTCACACCAGCCGTATTACAGTCCGCCGTATTGCTAGTGGTGTTGGTGTAGAAAAAAGCTTTTTACTACACAGTCCTTTGGTAGTTAAGATTGACGTTACCAAGCGCAGCAAGGTCCGTCGCAATTATCTTACTTATATGCGTGAGCGCACTGGCAAATCAGCTCGTCTGACCGGCCTAGACTTTGACGCTCAAGCTGTCAATGATGTACGCGACCTTGAAGCCGAAGAAGCTGAGCGCATTGCCAAAGAAGAAGCTGCCAAACAACATGAAATTGATGCTGCTAAGAAGGCTGAAGAAGAGGCAAAAGAAGAGGCCAAAGCCGCCGCCGCTTTAGCCGCCCACGACCAAGCTGCTAAATCTGAGACCAGCGAAGAAGAATAGAAAAATTTAGTGCTAGAATAAACCCATGCGGGTTGTTGGTATAGATGAAGTTGGACGCGGTAGTTGGGCCGGTCCTTTACTTGTAGTTGCTGCCCGTGCCAAACAAGTCTTGCCAGACGGATTGGCCGACTCCAAAGTTTTATCCAGAAAAAAGCGCGAAGAACTTTTTGAACCAATAGTAGAATGCTGCGATCTGGGCGAAGGCTGGGTTCAACCAGAAGAGATCGACAAAATTGGTATAACTCGGGCATTGCGCCTAGGCGTCAGCCGGGCCCTAATGGCACTTGGCACATTAGTGGATGAGCATATCATCATGGACGGTCTTATCAATTATTGCCCAGCCGAATTTGTAAATGTAAAGACGATGGTTAAAGCCGATGCCTCTCAGCCAATCGTAAGTGCCGCCAGTATTTACGCTAAGGTCAAACGCGACCAACACATGACTAGGCTAGCTCAATTCTACCCGGATTATAAATTTGATAAGCATGTTGGCTATGGTACCAAGCTGCATCTGCAATTACTGCAAAAACATGGTGTCAGCCAGGTACATCGCCGCTCCTATAAACCAGTTAAGGCGCTCTTGGTATGACAACTTTTGTCAGTGGTCGCCAGGCAGAAGCTGCTGCTGCGCTGTATTTAAAAGACCAAGGTTTTAAAATACTGGGTCAAAACTGGCGTACCCGCTGGTGCGAGATTGACATAGTTGCCCAAAAAGCCAAAACTATCTACTTTGTCGAAGTTAAATTCCGTAAATCAGACGCTTTTGGAGGTGGCTTGGACTACATTACACCTAAAAAGCTAGAGCAAATGTCTTTTGCAGCCGAAATGTGGGTCAGCCAGCAGCGTTGGGCGGGGGACTATCAACTGTCTGCGCTAGAAGTTTCAGGCCCCGGCTTGCAAATATCTCATTTTGTGACAGATTTATAATATGTCGGAGAAAAATCTCATTCGTAGTTCTACTAATGTCCTATGTGAGATTGATGGACAAATAGTGTTAAGCAGACGTCAAAATACAGGCTGGGAAGACGGTAAACTTTGCTTGCCCGGTGGACATGTAGAAGCTGGTGAGACACCACGGCAAGCTGTAGCTCGTGAAGTTAGAGAGGAGATCGGCCTAGAAATACCAGAGGAGCGATTTATTTTTTATTGCGTGGCTGCTCGCAAGAATACAGCAGAATATGTCGCCTATGAGTTTAGACTTAGGCTTGAAGCAAATGAAGAGCCTATCAATAACGAACCTAAACTGTGTTCTGAGTTAGTAAGGGTAGATCCTAATAATTTACCCAAAGACGTAATCGAAGATTTCAGGATAATTATTGAAAATGGTTATTTGGGACATCAATCGTATCTAGAGATAGGTTACGATTGATTTTTGAAGAAGGTTTTGACTTCTTTTAGAGCACGCTCTTTCCAGGCAATTTGAATGTCTAGCAGTTCTAGACCTTGATTGTATGAACGCTCAAAAGCAATTGATAATCGTGGTTTAAAGAATCCTTTATATTCTTTTATAAAACTTTTCTCGCTGAAAACTCTGGCTGTATAAATTGGCATCCTGTAAAAACTAAGGTCGGTGCCCAGATTTTCCTCAAGCCAACCCCAATTTTGTTTGGTCCATTGCCAAGCTAGCTTTTTAGCATAACGATTCATGAATGAGTAGGCTATCCAATAGGCAACGTCCTGCAAGCGCACATTGTCCGAAGTTATCATGGCTAAAGCTCGTTTGATCAGTTCGGGCTGCTTGAAGCCGGTGATGGCAGCGGTTAGGGTTGTGCGCTCTTCGCTGTGGGTTGAGTTATTGTGCAAGGCCACTAGCTTATCAAACTCAGTTTTACCACCTAATCTGGCGACCGTGCCAAAAACCGTACCACGCAGATCAGGATCAATATCGATACCGCGTTTTACTTGCGTGGGTGAGGCCGTAACTCTTAGCTCGGGCGCCACGTCTTCTGGGTGCTTAATTTTCTTGAATAAATCAAAACATTGTTTGACCACTGCAGCTTCATCAGAATTGGCTGCCAGACTCAGGATGATTGGCCTAAGTAACTTATCGAAATGACTATCCGTCTTTTTCTGTTGCCAGCCAAGGCGCTTGAGTTGAGAAGCTACGAGATGCAGAATAAATGGCTTCATGTCATCACGCAGAGCTTCGTCGTCCATTGTCAGCCTCAGTGAACCAATTGCTCCAGCAATTGTGTCCCAAACGGCGTAATTATCTTCTTCGGCAAAATGACTTAGGAAGTGCAGCGCGTCGACGGTGTCATTACTGCCGGCTTTAGCGTTTTCGAACAAGTCAGAGATTATACCCAACCGGTCTTCGGGTTGCATATGACCTTTTTGAATTTGATCACCCAATCGTTCGAGTTGCGTAGCGTTATAGGCCACTCGGTAGAAACCACTTTGTCCGACATTAAATTTGAGCTGCCGTGTTTCCGGTACGCGGAAGTCTTTGTGTGACGCTTCCAAGGTAGCTGGTATTTCTGGTGTTAATGCCTGAAGGGGTACAGGCCAAAGTTGATCTGGCAGTTTCTTGTGAGCTGGATTAGCAAAGAAACGGCTCTGGCCCAGGCTGATTTGATTGTCGCTAATATTAGCGGCTAGCAGTGGAAAACCTGGTTGCGTAGTCCAGGCCTGCATAAACTCTTTGACTGGTTTACCGGATACTTCTTCTAAACTGGCCCAGAGATCCACCGTGTCAGTATTAGCGTATTGATGTTTGTTCAAGTAGTGCCTAAGACCGCCCTGAAAAACATCATGACCCAAATACTTCTCCAACATATGAATAACACTGGCGCCTTTGCTGTAACTAATGGCGTCAAAGATAGTACGAATTTCATCCGGATGATTAACCGTCACCTCAATCGGGTGGGTGTGTTCTAGGGCATCAAGCTTCAGGGCTTGCTGTTGTTCATCTACCAGGAACTGCGTCCAGACATGCCAGTCAGGGTAAAGATGATCAACTGCCAAATATTCCATCCAGCTAGCAAAACCTTCATTTAGCCACAGGTCGGTCCACCAGCGCATGGTAACTAGGTTGCCAAACCATTGGTGCGTGAGCTCATGTGCCACCACCAAGGCAACGTATTGTTTACTGGCCAGAGTTGAGTTTTTAGGGTCGACCAACAGAGCTTGCTCGCGGAAAGTTATAACACCCCAGTTTTCCATAGCACCACTGGCAAAGTCCGGTAACGCCACAAAATCACACTTGGCCAGCGGGTAGGGAATAGCAAAATAATCATTATAAAATTCCAGGCACTTGACGGCCGTTTCGAGCGCAAAGTCGGTCGAGCCTACATTGTCTGGCGTGGCGTAGGCCCGTACAACTACACCGTCTTTTGTCTTGGCCTCTTTGTAGCTAAGCTTACCAATGACAAATGCCAGCAAGTACGTTGACATTTTGGGAGTGGTCTCAAAGCTAGTTGTAGTTAACTTACCTTCTGTCTCTTCGGTTTTTACTGGTGTATTGGAGAGGACAACTTCGCCTTTTTTAGTTATCAGACTCAGATCAAAAGTTGCTTTAGCTTCTGGCTCGTCAATACAAGGGAAAACCTCGCGGGCATGATGGCTCTCAAACTGGGTAGCAATCAGCTTTTCTTGCTTGCCCTTGTATTCAAAGAGGCAAGGATAAATACCATTCATCTGTCGAGTAATCTTGCCGGAAAACTCCAATCTGATGGTGTAGCTGCCTGGGTATAACATCGCTTTACTGTGCAGCCGAACTTCTTCATAAGCTTTGTGTGTATTCAAACGTTCAATTTTTTGCTCTTGATCACCCTTGCGGTCATGACGAACCACATGAACATTCTTGATTTTGAGTCCACTCTGGTGAAAAGTTAATCTTTGTGATGGTCTGCCAATTTTTTGCCCAGCAATAATAACCTGACCAGAAAAAACCATTTTTTCTTTATCTATCGCCAAATCTAAGATGTAGTGTCTCGGCTGGAACTGTTCGTACAGCCTTTTTACCTTTTTGGTCATTACCTATATTCTACACAAACATTACAGAACTTCCTTAATATGGTATAATAGGTTAAATGTCTACACCCGAGATTGGAATTAATCCAAAAAATCCGCGAGAACCTGCTGTTGACTCAAATCGTTTAATGCTTTGGCATAATTGCGTTGAGAGGTTATTGAGTTTAGCCAGTGTCAATAATTTCAAATCAATTTATGAGATCGTTGGTGGAGCCATGTATAGTGGCGTCGAATTGGGCCTGCAAGACTATTCTGGATATAACGAGAAACTTGGGGTTCTGGGAAGCTATGGTAGCAAAGACTCTGACTACCTAGTGTCCAATTATATTACCAGGGCAGGCAAGTTTGGTTCTGTAACCCTTGCCAGCCACTATGACCTAAGGTACCGCGATGATGGGGCAAGTTATTATCTAGACCCATTAAGTCGTTTCAGTTGGTCGCTCAGACGTCCATATGAAGAAGATATTATTGCTCCAGAAGAAGGTACACCGCTTCAGCCGCTAGAGGAGGAAATCTGTAGACAGCTGGATGATGATTTTGCAGCTATAAAATACTATCATTTTGAGAAAGTTATAAATCTGACCTCTAGGGCAATGGATATTGTCGCTGGTGGTTTGACAAAGCCATCTTAAGCAGTTAGAATTCACTCTGTACTAGTCGGCCAGCAGGTCGACTTTTTTCATGAAATATAGGAGAAATAATGGATTTAGACATAAAACAATTAGCCTTAGCGGTTAAAACAATTGCTGAGGAAAAAGACCTACCCGAAGACGTCGTGCAAGAGATTGTGGAGCAAGCTCTAGCGGCGGCTTTTAGGCGTGATTACGGTGACCGTGAGCAAGAAGTCCGCGTCACTATGAACCTAAACAACGGTGAAGTCGATGCTTATGTTAGCAAGGAAGTTGTCGATGAAGTCGACGACGAGCATATGCAGATTAGCCTAAGTCAGGCTCAGGTTATGAAAAAGAATGCCAAAGTTGGTGACATCATCGAAGTTCACCAAAAGGTTGAATCATTTGGCCGCGTGGCTGCCCAGACTGCCAAACAGGTTATCTTGCAGCGCTTACGTGAAGCTGAGCGCGAAATCATCATGGAAGAATATGAAGACAAAATCGGCACTATCGTTAATGGCATTGTGGCTCGAGTTGAGGGTAATATAGTCCGGGTTGACCTTGGTAAAGCCCAAGGTATTATGCCCAGAAGTGAGCAAATTCAATCTGAGCGCTACTATCCGGGCCAACGTCTAAAGATCTACCTAAAAGACGTCGAACGTGGTTTCCGCGGCCCGCAATTAGTTGTATCGCGTGGTAATCCACAATTTATTGAGTTACTTTTCAAAGCCGAAGTCCCAGAGATGGAAAACGGTGCAGTTGAGATTAAAAGCATCGCCCGTGAGGGTGGCGTTAGGTCAAAGATTGCCGTCGCCAGCAGCGTCCCGGGCGTTGACCCAGTTGGTACCTTTGTTGGTGGCCATGGTACACGTGTTAATGCTGTCATTAGTGAAGTTGGCGAGCAGGAGAAGATCGACATCGTGGTCTGGAGTGATGACCCGATTGCATATATCAGTAATGCCTTAAGCCCAACCAAGGTTACCAAGGTGGTTTTGGATGAGAAGAACAAAAAAGCCAAAGTCATCGTGCCAGAGGATCAGTTGAGCATTGCTATTGGTAAAAGTGGCCAGAACGTCCGCCTGGCCAGCAAGCTAACTGGCTATGAGATTGACATAAACTCTGAGCAAGCTGCTCCAGAGCCGGCCCAAGAGCCAAAAGCCAAAGTCGTTGTCCCGAAGATCAAGAAAAAGGAACAATTGGAAAGTTCTCTGCTGGAAGCTATCGAAGAACACGGTACAGAAGAAACTAAGTAACTAACAAAGTTAGTTGACGTTGTAGCCACAAACTACTATAATAGTTTGGTTTTCTTAAAAGAGGTTTAAAGTGCCAGAGTTTAGTGAGCGCGCATCTTCTTATCGAGAGATGTACAAGAATTGGGAAGAGCTACAAGAGCTAGCTACTGACCCAGATTTAGCCGAAGTAGTATCTGAAAGTATTGATACTGCAGTCTTGGCTATGGATTCACTAGCACCACAAGCAGAGCCCGATTTTATAGCTGCCCTTGAGCCGCCCGTTACACCTGAGACCCTCGAGACAATACGCAAGATTGAAAATCTGCGTAATACTAAGCCCTATAAAGATGGTTTGATTAGTGAAGAAAGTATTCAAGCCCGTTTGGCCGCTTTGCCACGAGGCGAACCTTACTCCGAGGACGACATAAAGTTTGCCCAAGCTTACTTGTTTGGTAAATTTTTTGCATCCAGGATAGGCAAAGTGTCGCTTAGCCAGAGGGATACCGAAACATCTGCCCAGCAACCCGAGCCGACGGCTCAACCAATTGAGCCAGAACCTGGTGCGTCAGAGCAAGAAAGTAACCGAACACCACTAAAAGTTATGGTCTACAAAGGCAACAATGTCTTGCTAGTTGGCAATAAGCCAATACCGCTTAGCCGGCGAATGGGAGGGGGCACTAGTTCTGTCGAAGACGAGACTTTTGTTGAGGAATGTCGCTTGCGCGCGATCGAATATATTGCCGACCACCCCAATGAGCAACTGCGAGCCAAAGACATTTGGGATTACGCAACCCTAGGTATCAAGGAATTTTATAGTATGACTTGGCAAAATTACATAGGCGACTTCTTGCGGGATGACCTGACTCACAAAGGACAGCCTCTTATTAATGTCGATAAAGTTCAACCACGCCTAATAATGTATAGCCTTGGCAATTTTGACTTGAAATTTGAACAGATTGAGGAAGTTTATGACGATGTCCTGCTGGGTGTCGCTAAATTACCGAATGGCCAAACTATGGGTGGTAAAGTTGCACTGGCCTTCCAGCTTTTGCTTAGGGCTACTCAAGAGAGACCACTTACTACAAATGATTTGGTTAAATCCGGGGTATATACCACTAATGAAATAGCCCACCGTAAAGACGGTAAATATATATTGAGTTCTACCACAGGCTCTATTATGTCTGCTTTGAGAGAAAAGGGCTTGGGTGATCTATATGAATTGGTATCTGTACGAACCGATGCTAAGCGTCCCGGCAAAGGTACGCGTGTCGAGCCAGGCTACTACTTGAGAGAAAAGGTATCTGATGGCGCTCCTAAGGCTCCGATTGAAGCTGATGAAGAAGCACCTGAGCATGAGCTGACACTTCGCAAAGGCGCCTTGTTGACACAATATTTCAATGACCGTGGTCGGCTGTTAGAACATCTCGGCATACCAGCCATTCCAGAGGAGGTTGTCGAGGCGTTTGAAAATGCTGACATTGAGTTTGATTCGCGCCGACGTCCAGCCACACAGCAAGAAATTGACGCTAGGCGCTCCCGTGTTTACGCTATTTTGAGTAATGCGGTTCGGCCAGAAAATCTCACCGAACTACTAGATAGTTTTGAAGTCGGTGACCCCAGGCTCGGTCTGATTGATTATGTTTACGACAGATTAAGTGATGAAGCTACTCGGCCGGTTTTTGAGGCGGCTTTAAGAGCGCGCGGGCGTAGGATATTCGTAAATGATATCGGCAACCAGCCAACAGTTTTCTGGGGAGTTGCTTACGATTTTGATGATGGCCGAGAGCCGGTACAACTACAGCTAAATTACGAAGTTAATGCGACTGACAGCACTCGTCATGGAGCTACATTTGAGTCAGAAGATGACGAAGCCGAGATCTTAGAAAAACGAGCTCAGTACATCGCTGAACAAGCCGCTAAAGAAAGGCTTAAAAAGGCGCAGCAACAAGCCGAAAAAGAACAAGCCTTGGCTGAAGCTACCCCAAATCCAGTGGCCACAGCGCCGGTTCCTGAACAACAACCAAGCCAAACCGAAAAAGACAGCAAACGAACAGCTAAAAAAGCCAGCAAGCGTGCCCAAAAAAGTAGCGAATCCAACGGTGAATGGGAGAAGGATTGGCGACACAAAATTGGTGAAACTATCTCTCAATTAGAAGAAGAGGGTCTAATGGTAGAAGGGACGATCTCTGCCCGTAACGCTAGGATGAAGGGTAACAGTACAATATTTGGCACCAAAACCAATATGGAACGCTTGCAGACAGCTGGGCTGTTAAATCTTGATACCGCCGATATTTATGAAACGCCTGTCACGGCTGTAAACATGATAGCTATGAAGTTGTTCAATAATTCTAGACACGAGCTAGGTAAAGGAAGTCCGCGTCAGAAAAAAGCCGTTGAAATCGTCAGGCAATGCGTGGATAGCTACTTCGAATCTCGTCGTCAAAAATCCGAGTCTTAAAAATCATGTAACAGATTGGATTAGCACTCTTGACCTTTGAGTGCTAAATGCTATTATGGATGTAGCGGTTTATTCCGCTTATAATTTAAAGGGAAAAGAGTAGCCCGAGAGAAATGTATTTCATTTCCCCGGCGCGATGAGAAAAACCGCAGGTTTGTCTCATAAGCGAAGCGCTCATTTAGGGTAGGAATCATAAATATGCCTAATTCAAACGAATTTCAAGATTTCAACAAAAACTTAACCGACAATGCTATTTCTAGCCTAAAGCATGCTGACGCCATTGCTCGCAGTTTTGGCAGCAGTTACGTAGGCACAGAACATCTGTTGTTGGGTGTTTTGGCGCAGCCAGGTAGCCTGGCAGCCAAGTTCCTAAGTAATGCTGGCATCACACTAGATCGAGCGCGCTTAGTTTTGAACCTAACCCCCAAAACTCTAGTTATTAATATGGGCGCCAAAGGCTTGAGCGAAACCGCCAAGCTAACACTTAAAATGGCGACTGAAATTTCACAGGATTTCAATCAGGACGTGACTGGCACCGAGCACATTTTATACAGCATTTTGAGCCAAAAGAACGCTCGCGCTACCAAACTATTGAAAGACATGAATGTTGACGTTGATTTCCTGACAAACGAGCTGGAACAGTTCCTAAACCGTCAACAATTTGATGGCGAGAGCGAGGCCTCAACCGAACATCGTCGCCGTGGCGGCAAACAACGTAAAACTGCTCTGGACTTTTTTGGCACTGACTTAACAGCGCAAGCTAAACAAGGCAAACTTGACCCCGTAGTTGGCCGTGAACCACAAATCCGTCGTTTGGTTACTATTCTTAACCGCCGCACCAAGAACAATCCAGTTCTGATTGGCGAACCGGGTGTTGGTAAGACTGCCATTGTTGAGGGCCTAGCCCAACGCATCGTATCCGAAGAAGTGCCAGATAGCTTGCTGGACAAGCGCTTAGTGATGCTTGATTTGGCCGCTATGATTGCCGGTACCAAATACCGTGGCGAGTTCGAAGAACGGCTTAAAAAAGTCATGAGTGAGCTTGAAAATGATAACCGTAGCATCGTCTTTATTGATGAGCTACATCTGATTGTTGGAGCTGGTGCTGCCGAGGGCGCCATGGACGCCGGCAACATTCTAAAACCAGCTTTAGCCCGCGGTAAGATCCAACTGGTTGGCGCCACTACTACCGCCGAATACACCAAACATATAGAGAAAGATGCTGCCTTAGAGCGACGCTTCCAGCCTATTCAAGTGCCTGAAGCAACCTTGCCCGAAACCATCGCCATCCTAAAGGGACTACGCAAACACTACGAAGATTTCCACAATGTAAAAGTCAGCGATGAAGTTCTAGAAGACACCGCTGTCCTAGCCAAACGCTATGTCAATGACCGTTTTATGCCCGATAAAGCCATTGACCTTCTGGACGAAACAGCCGCTTATCTAAAAGTCGACAAAGGTAAAACTCCGCCGGAGATTCGTAAACTACAAAAGGAACTCCAATTGGTTAATATCCAAAAGGATGATGCGGCTGATAATCAAGACTATGAACTAGCCGCCAAGCTTAAACAACGCGCTATCCAGATCAATGAAGATCTCAAGAAACTCAAGAAAAATGGCAAGATTCAAAAGAAGATTGTCATGACTAGTGAGGATGTAGCTGATGTGGTGGCTAGGATGACTGGCGTGCCGGTGACCAAGGTCATTAGATCTGAGGCCAAGTATTTACTGAACCTAGAAAAGAACATCTCCAAATTTGTGATTGGCCAAGACGAAGCTGTCGCAGCTGCTTCCAAAGCAATTAGGCGCAATCGGACTGGCATTGGTGCCTCAGGTCGTCCAATCGGCTCATTCATATTCTTGGGCCCAACTGGCGTCGGTAAGACCGAATTAGCACGAGTCTTGGCTCGTGAATTCTTTGGTAGCGAAGACGCTTTGGTGAAAATTGATATGAGCGAGTTTGGCGAGCACCACACCGTGGCTCGTTTAGTCGGCGCACCAGCTGGCTATGTCGGCTACGATGATGGTGGCCAGCTAACAGATAAGATTCGCCGTCAACCCTATAGCTTAGTGCTGTTTGACGAGATCGAAAAAGCTCATCCAGAAGTTTTCAATATGTTACTCCAGATCCTAGAAGACGGCGTCCTGACCGATGCTAAAGGTCGTAAGATTGATTTTAGTAACACTATTGTCATCATGACTAGCAACATCGGCGCTGATAAGCTTCAGAAGGAAGCCGACCTTGGTTTCCACGCCCAGGACAATGCCGACCTAGATGATTTAAATCAAATTCATGAGACCAATAAGGACAAAGTCCTGGATTCTCTCAAGAAAACTATGCGCCCCGAGCTACTCAACCGTATTGATAAAGTGATTGTTTTCAAAGCTCTCAGCCGACCAAATGTCCTGAAGATTTTGGACCTGCAACTCGATGAGCTACGTCAGCGGCTAGTTAAGCATGGCATTGGCCTGGAGATCACCAAAGCTGCCAAGGAATTTCTACTCAGCAACGGCTATGACGCCAAAAATGGCGTACGGCCAATGCGTCGACTAATCCAGGACACTCTAGAAGATCACATAGCGTTGGAACTTTTGGACGAAAAGCACGAAAAGGGCCATATCGTTAAGGTTAACGCTGACAAAAACGATCTAAAATATGCTCTTGTGACCGAGTAACTGCTAAAATAGCAATATGAAAGATAGCCTGAAAAAGGTTGTTTCACTACTAACTAGTTTAGCCCTGATTGCCGCGGTGGTCTTGGCATGGTGGCAACACTGGGCAATTTATGACTGGTGGCGTCTGCGGGGCTACCAACCGCCAGCTGCAATCGCTCAGATTGCGGCAGACACAACCATGAAACCATCAACCCAGCATTTGTTTTACGTCTATCACCCGGACTTAGAAGATAAGCAAACCTTCAGTCAGAACTGTAAAAGTGATGAAAAAACCATAATTTTGGGTTGTTACGTAGCCTTTAGGGGCATTTATCTTAGCAATATTCAGGATCCGAGACTGAGTGGTATTTTACAAGTTACTGCCGCTCATGAAACTCTGCACGCCGCCTATGACCGTCTAAGTCCATCGGAGAAACAGCGCGTCAATAAACTAATTGACCAGGCTTATGCAGGCCTCCAAGATGATCGCATCAAAAGTACTATAGAGGAATACCAGAAGAACGGTGCTGACGTTACCAATGAGCTCCATTCCATCCTCGGTACGGAAGTACGCAATTTGCCGCCAGACCTAGAGACTTACTACGGCCGTTATTTTTCCGACAGGTCAAAAATAGTCAGCTACTCTGAGAATTATGAGAAAGCTTTTACCGAGCGCAAAAACAAAGTCGCTGAAGATGACCGGCAGCTAGCTAGCATAAAACAGCAAATCGATAGTCTCGAAGCCTCTTTGAATACTCAGCAGAAGGTGATTGATGCCAAGCGGGCCCAGCTGGACGCCTACCTGGCGGCAAAAGACTACAAAGATTACAATGCTGGTGTAAACGACTATAACGCCCAAGTCGCTAACTATAATCAAAACGTCAACCGCGTTAAGAGTTTGATCAGCCAATACAATAGCTTACTTGAGGAGCGAAACGCTCTGGCGTTGGAAGAAAACCAGCTAATAAATGCTATTCAAAACACACCCGAGACTATTCAACAGCAATAGTTTGCTAGAATACTAAGACTATGGCAAAAAAGGAGTCCGTTAGATACGTTTGTAGCAATTGTGGAGCGGTTAGCAGCACATGGAGCGGCAAATGTTTCCAATGCGGCGAGTGGAACACTTTGCAGGAGCAATTGTCAGTCAGTACTGGACAGTTAAAGAGCTCTGGCCGTGACTTACAGACAGTTTCAGCCACTGCGTCGCTTAGCAAAGATCAAAAACGGCTGGTCAGTGGTATTGATGAATTAGATCAAGTTTTGGGCGGTGGTCTGGTAGCTGGGAGTGTTAACTTGCTAGCCGGAGAGCCAGGCATTGGCAAAAGCACGCTACTTCTACAACTGGCCTATAAGCTCGCAGAGAAAGTACCGGTTCTATACATTAGTGGCGAAGAATCAGCCCACCAGATTGGCCTCAGAGCCAAGCGGCTTGGTTTGGGCTCAAAACAATTGCAAATAGCAACTAGTAACAGTGCTGACGATATTGCTCATACTATGATGAATGACAACTATAAGTTGGTTATTGTCGATTCAATCCAGACCATAACCGCTGAGGCCATTTCCTCTGCTGCTGGCAGTGTTAGCCAGATAACCAACTCTACCCACATGCTCAGTCTGGCTGCCAAACAAACCGATACCGCTTTGGTTTTAGTCGGTCACGTTACCAAAGAAGGCTCAATTGCTGGGCCTAAACTCTTGGAACACGTTGTTGACGTCGTTCTGCAGTTAGAGGGCGACCGTTACGGCGGCTTCAAAGTACTCAGAGCTGGCAAAAACCGTTACGGCCCAACCACCGAGGCGGGTATCTTTGAAATGACCGAGAAGGGCCTAGAGCCAGTTCAGAATCCATCAGCTGCTCTGTTAGCTGAGAGGCAAATAACTGACGGCTCAATTGTTTTGGCCACTATTGAAGGCAGTCGCCCACTCCTAGTTGAAGTCCAGGCCTTGGTTAATCGCACCAGTTACGGTTACCCTAAACGGGCAGCTAGTGGCATTGACCTCAACCGTGTTAACTTACTGGTCGCCATGCTGGAAAAGCGCACTAAACTCAACTTGTCTGACCAAGATATTTATATAAATGTGGTTGGTGGTATTCGTTTGAGCGAACCAGCAGCTGATCTGGCTATTTGTATGGCCATTGCTAGTGCTAGCCGTGGCATGCAGCTCAAGAAAAACGCGGCGGTGTTTGGTGAGGTTGGTTTGAGCGGAGAAATCCGTCACGTGCCTTTTATAGATAAGCGTTTGGCGGAAGCCAAAAAACTAGGTTTTGACGGTGCTGTTGGCCCAGTCATCAAAGGCCAACAGCCAGCTAAATACGTCGGTGTTTCTACTGTCCGCCAAGCTTTGAATAGTTTCCTAGAAAAAGACTAACTTATTAAACGACAGTAAAGGTTATGTGTGTTGACTCTTGGCCACTTGAGTCTTCTACCCACCAAGTACAGGAGCCTGAAGTAAGATCGCTATTGGGTGGATCATAGGATGTAGCAGAAATATCTGATTTTTGTCCTCCGGACAAGCATGTAGCATGAACGGTGTAATTAGCAGTACCGCCTGACCAGCTAAATATGACACTATTTTTAGCGAGTGTTGCCCCGCTTGCGGGGCTTGTCGCTAAAGGGGCTGAAACTCCACCTCCGGGGATCGTAACGGAGTTTGGACTATTAGCGTCGTACAGAACACTATCAATGATCTGGGCAGTCACGGTTGAGCCAGCGGGTGCGGTACCGGCAGGTAGAGTTGCGGTTTGGCCATCAGAGTCAACTTGGACAGATTTAACGTTTTGGCCATTGGCTAGGAAGTTAACAGTGCCCTTGAATTGGTCACTAGATAAATCGTGTGTTCCTTTGTGGACTACAACAGTTACACTGCCGTCAGCATTTAGAACTAAGGGGTCAAGACTTGGTTTTACGTCATTACAATCGTGAACATCATCTTTTTGGTCAGTCGTGCCGCCGTTATTGACAAACTTATCAACTGAAAACGTATTGACGTCTGCATTGTTGACTTGCTTGATGGCTAGTGGTGGCGTACATTCGGTGGCAAGTTTATTGCTAACAATATCGACATTCTGGCTAACGCCACTGGCCGCTTTTGGTGGTGTGAACCAAGAAGGGAAAAGATCAGTCGATGGGCTGGGCTCAACCGAACCAATACCTACATGCGTTCTAACCACGTAAGCAGGTAAAGTCTTAACACCAGATGGTCTTTCCCAGTTAGTTGGCGTGCCAGCGCTAGCATCATGAGCGCCTTCCATCCACGGTCGGGTAATGGGTTCTGTCATGTATTCCATGGCACCTGTTAGAGCTTGATTGCGCGTGTGGTAGCCAACCCATGAAACAGCCGCGTATTTAGTTGACCAGCTGGCCATCAGACCATCAAAACCGTTGTTGGTGGTACCAGTTTTAACAGCGAAGTTCCAGCCCTTAAATCTCTGGAACTTATAGCTAGATGGCAAGTAGCTTGCGTTCGGGTCTGAGGCCATGTCGTCAACTATGTAGGCCGAGTCGGGGCGAATCACTTGCTCGGCTTTAGGTTGTTTGTAGTTATAGAAATTTGGATTGCTTTGAGTTGAGATTTTTAAGATGTAAGTCCTAGGTATAGCTGAACCCAGTCTTGCTAAGGTAGCCAAGCCATTGACGTGGTCATCGAGGTGCAAGAACGCTCCGTCACCAATGGCTGAGGCACCATAACATTGAGTCGGCTTAGTAAAGGTTGTGTCGCCGGTTTCATAACATTGATATGGTTTTGGATTGTAAGTATTGGCCATCATTTTATCGGCCATGTTGATGACGTTGTCGGTGCCAGCAATGAGATTAGCTTTAACGGCTGGAATGTTGCGTGAGCCACCTAACGCATAGCGCAGCGTCATTGGTCCAGGCGTTCTAAAGTCATAGTCCTGCAGACAGTTACCGTGACCCTTGGGTGGTGGTAGTCCTTGATCCGTGCAAGGATAACCCGGCAATGGTCCTTTACTATCGTACAAAACAGAGCCGGCGCCGACATTGGTGGATTTATCTATGAGCGCAGCGTAGTCATAGGGCTTAAAGCTAGAGCCTGGGGCTATGAAGGTATCGTGCGCATAGTTGATCTTGCCGTGGTCGGTATTGTTGAAATCGACGCCGCCAACCAGCGCTACCATTTGGCCGGTTTTAATGTCTTCAGCGGCAAAAGCAGCTTCATCGGCACCATAACGATGCATGGTTGGGAGGTCCTTCTGTACAGAATCTTCGGCCAGGCTTTGCAAGCGCATATCCATGGTGGTGATAACTTTCCAACCACCGCGGTTGGCAGTTTCGGTGCCATAACGAGACTCAATCTCGCTCTTAGCAGCTAGGGCAAAATACGGTGCTTTGATGCCGGTGTATTTGCTTTGTTGAGGCTGGACTTTAGCCATGGTATCGACTTTTTTGGCGGCCTCTCCGTCGTCTTTGGTGATCATGTGCTGGTCGACCATTTGGTCTATAACATAGTGTTGTCGAGCCACTAAAGTCGGTTTATCAAAATATGGGCCATAAGGTGAGTAGATAGATGGTGACTTAGGAATAGCCGCCAAAAAGGCAGCTTCGTCAACGGTCAAATCTTTAGCCGCTTTATGGAAGTAGTCGCTGCTGGCCGCCTCGACACCGTATTCGATATTGCCATATGGTGCTACGTTTAGATAACCAGTTAGTATCTGGTCCTTATTGTATTCACGCTCTAATTCAACTGATAGGATGATTTCTTTGAGTTTTCGTGCGTAAGTGCGTTGGTCGGTCCAGTTGAGTGAAAGCTTAACCAACTGCTGCGTGATGGTTGAACCACCTTGGGTACTGCCATGCCCAAAAACATTATTTACGCCGGCACGGGCTATGCCGCGAACATCAAAACCACCATGTTTGTAGAAGTCTTTATCCTCAATTGCCACCGTGGCCTTGCGAATATTGTTTGATATTTCAGTATCCTTAACAGGAATGCGCTTAACGGCGTCAAAATCTTCCCAGAGCAGTGTTTGGCCAGTTCTGTCGTAATACTGGATGCTACCACCGATGTTGTTACCAGGGAAATTGGTAATGTCAGGTAGATCCTTCCTGAAATAGGCAAAAACAGCTACTAATAATAAGAAGCTGACGAGTGTACCAATACCGACAACCTTGAGGGCCATGATGCCGCCTTGGCGGCTGAACCAGTATTCATACAAGTGCTTGGGTCGGAGTCGCCAAAAAAAGCGTTTAACCCGGCTTTTTGGCATGCCAGCTAGCCTGGAGGCATTTTTCTGGGAAAAATTTTCGCGGTAGGCCTTTAGGCGTTCACCCAGGGTACGGTTAATCTTAATAGTTTGGCCACTCTTGGTGACATAACTATTTTTACTCTTACGGCCCGTGTTCCCACCACGACGTCTAGCGCCTGAATTACTTCTAGCCATGTGTAGTTATTACTCGCATGTAACCAGACTATTATACCAAAAATATCTGCGTACAAGCGTTTTTACCAAAGGTAAGTTATACTGTCTGTAAATGACCAAAATGACCCTCTCAGAAGAGTTGAAATGGCGTGGTTTCGTCAATCAGACAACCTATAAAGACATAGCTGCGCTGGACGGCAAACCGATAACGTTTTACCTGGGCGTGGACCCCAGCGCCAAATCTATGCAAATTGGTAACTTAGCTATCATGATGATGATTAGGCATTTTATTGATCATGGGCACAAAGCCATCCTGCTGATTGGTGGTGCCACAGGTATGATTGGTGACCCAGATGGCAAAGACGAAGAACGCACACTCAAGACCTTAGATGAAATTTCCGCAAACAAACGAGCTATTTCCGGGCAATACAAGCAGTTATTTGGAGATAACTTTACCTTAGTTGATAACTACGATTGGTTTAAAGATATGGGATATCTTCAGTTTTTGCGCGAAGTCGGCAAACACGTTCCAATGCGGCAAATGCTTGGCAGAGATTTTGTAGAAACTCGTTTGAGTGAAGATGGTGCTGGCATAAGTTATGCCGAATTTAGCTATGTGCTCATACAGGCTTATGACTTTTTGTATATGAACAAAGAAATGGGCGTTACTCTGCAACTTTGTGGTTCAGATCAATGGGGAAACAGTATAGCGGGTGTGGATTTGATGCGGCGTATTAATGGTACCGAGGCGCATGTTTGGTCCGCGCCCCTGGTAGTTAATAAGACAAACGGAAAGAAATTTGGCAAAAGTGAAGACGGTGCAGTTTGGCTTGATCCTGAAATGACGAGTGTTTACAAGTTTTACCAATTCTGGTTAAACGTTGATGACGAAGGCGTTGGTGATTACTTGAAGATCTACACCCAGCTTGACCAAGCTGAGCACAGCAAACTCATGAAAGAGTTTGAGGCTGACAAAGCTAGTCGTCTAGCCCAAAAGACTCTGGCCTACGAGACTACAAGTTTAGTGCATGGCCAAGACAAAGCTAAGGCGGTCAAGCGCGTTAGTGAGGTTTTGTTTGGCAAAGGCTCATTCCTAGAGCTGACACATGACGAAGTCACTATGTTATCAGCGGAATTACCAGTAGTTAATGCCAATAAAACGGATAGTCTAACGTCTATTTTGGTTAACGGCGGACTTGCAAGTTCTAATACCGAAGCCAATAATTTTATAAATTCCGGGGCAATCTCTATAAATGGCCAGAGGACACCAACCGAAGACGGCTTTAGAAAAGGCGCCAACCTGCTTAAGCGTGGCAAAAACAGCTTTGCCATCATCAACCTAAGCTAGCTCTGCTATACTGCTACATCGTAATGGCTAACAAAAAAGCTGACCAATATAACGATCCCAAACATAACTATTTGCACTATTGGCGTGGTCGCGACTATGAAAACGCGGCTGAGGAAATGGCCATCAGAAGACTGTTAAAAGGCAAGCACTTCAAAAATGCCGTAGACGTTGGCGGTGGTTACGGACGACTCTGTGTGCTATTAGAAGATTACGCCGATAAAGTCACCTTGGCCGAACCGTCACAGCAACAGCTCGATATTGCCAAGGATTACCTAAAAGATCATCCGGAAATTGAGCGCAAGCTAACACAGGCTGACAAACTGGACTTTGCTGACAAGTCCTTTGACCTCATTACTATGATCCGTGTCATGCACCACTTGCCAAACCCGGTGCCTGAACTCAGCGAGCTACACCGGGTTCTAAGTGATGATGGTTATCTGATTCTAGAGGTTGCTAACTTTGCCCATTTCAGGAACCGACTTAAGTATTTTTTGCGTAATAAACGTTTACCCCAAGAACCAGTTGATATCCGTTCGGCCAAAAACCAGCGCGAGGATGAAATACCTTTTGTTAATCACAACCCCAAGACTGTCATCAAACAGCTAGCTCATGCCGGACTCAAAGTGGATAAAGTTCTATCAGTGTCCAACCTACGTAGTCCAGTTCTCAAAAAAGTTGTACCCAGAGGACTAATGCTGAGTGCCGAGAAGCTGATGCAGCCAACTCTAGCCAAAACCTATTTTGGGCCAAGTGTCTTTTTCCTCGTCAAAAAAGCCCAGTAGTTGTTTACGCTCATGCTTGCATTGAGCAAAAAGAAGTCGGATTATTAAAAGTATGGAATCATTTACGCTACTTAGAAAACAATTTGACGCGGCGAAACAAGAAAAAATTACAAAAGATGCGCGAGCCAGACAAATGGCAGAGATTGATGCCAGGAATCGTCAAGAAGAAGCCATTAAACAAGCAAAAATTGAATTGGCGCAAAGAGCGATAGGACTAGCAGACTCATTAACCTCACACGGAACTTTTGATTTTGAGAAAAGAGGCCTTGACTACAGAAGACATGTCTTTGGCTGGTTCGGAGTTGGTGAGTATGACGGTGGCGAAATGCAGGCAAGATTAACCAAAGTCTATAACTTGGATTTAGTAAATGACGATATGAAAGAATATGATCTGGTATTCAACCGTATCGGTATTGACTTGCGCATCGCTTCGGATGAGGTACAAACAGAGCCAATTGAAGAAGCATATTACATACAAGAATCTGGCTACGTAGGCAGAAATGCCCACGGTTTGCCACATAGTATAGGGATTGAGACCGAAGAGTGGGGCGATATTGTCAAAATCCTGGATAGTATTGAACAACAAACAGCTGTAAAAGCATAAAGCTATACTAGTACTATGACTTTGGATGATCCGATCAAGGATGTTAAGGGTGTAGGCGCGGAAGTTGCTAAGAAATTAAATATTCTTGGTATCAAGACAGTTGGCGAATTAATTGATTATTTGCCGCGCCGTTATGATGATTATTCTAATATCCAGACTATTAGCCAGATCAGGCCAGGCCCAGTCTCGCTTAAGGTAGTCATAAAGCAAGCTAAGGGTCGTTATGTGCGCCGCGGTTTGCACATTACTGAAGCCGTGGCATCCGACCAAACTGGCAGTGTACGGCTGATTTGGTTCAACCAACCGTACCGGGCAGCTGGCCTAAAACCCGATGCCGAATACTTTATATCTGGTGAATTTCAAGGTAGTGGGCCAAAACACAGCATTCTAAACGCATCTGTAGAGCTAGTCAGTGACTTTCCAGTTAGCACAGCTAGAATTGTGCCTATCTACCGTGAAACCAGAGGCTTTAAATCTCACCAAATCCGTAAATTGCTGCGTGAAGTGACGCCATTAATAAGAAAACTGCCAGAAACTCTGCCAGCTTGGGTTATCAGCCAGAACCAACTAACGAGCCGTGCCAAGGCCTACGAAATGATGCATTTCCCGCTAGGAGCCGAGGAGTTAGCTGAAGCTAAACGGCGGCTGGGCTTTGAGGAGGTCTTCCAGCTCAGCCTAGCAGCGCTACTAAATAAGTACGAGCTGCTCCAAGAACATTCATTAGAAATACCGTTTAAAGAAAAGTTGGCCAAAGATTTTGTGTCACATCTACCGTTTAAACTAACTGATGCTCAGCGTAAAACTGTCTGGCAGATTTACCTAGACCTGCAAAAGCCTCACCCGATGAACCGTTTGGTTGAAGGCGACGTTGGTTCAGGCAAGACGGTTGTAGCTACTATGGCCGCGCTGATGGCCATGGAGCAAGGCTTCCAGGTGGCCTTTATGGCGCCAACTGAGCTATTGGCCCGACAACACGCTGATACTATCTACAAACTTCTCGAACCACTGGGCTATGCTGACCAAGTTAGTTTGTTGATAGGTAGTCTTAAGCCCGCTCAGAAAAAAACTGCTCAAGAACGTATAAGGAAGGGTGATGTGCGTTTTATGGTTGGTACCCACGCCTTGATTGCCGAAAAAGTCGATATGCAGAAACTTGGACTAGTTGTCATCGACGAACAACACCGTTTTGGCGTTGAAGAACGCAAGAAACTGCTGGCTAAAGCTGGCCATGCACCCCATGTGTTGAGCCTAACCGCTACGCCAATCCCACGTAGTCTGGCGCTAACCCTGTACGGTGAACTCGACATATCTGTCATCACTCAAAAACCAGCTAATAGAAAGGCCATCATAACCAAACTAGTTCTGCCCACTGACCGTGTCAAAACTTATGATCATTTAAAACAAGAAATTGACGCTGGTCGCCAAGTTTTTGTGGTTTGTCCGCTGATAGCGGAATCTGAAGTGCTAGACGCCAAGTCGGCTGAGAAAGTTTATGCTGAGCTCAAAGCTGGCCCATTCAAGAAATATCGGTTGGGGTTACTGCATGGCCGACTGAAAGCTGACGAAAAAGACAATCTGATGCAGAAATTTATTAACCGTGAGTTGGATTTGTTAGTTACTACCACCGTTATTGAAGTGGGTGTTGATGTGCCCAACGCCAGCATCATGTTGCTGGAAAGCCCTGAGCGCTTTGGACTGGCGCAGATCCATCAGCTGCGTGGTCGGGTTGGCCGTAGCGAACAGCAAGGTTACTGCTATTTGATGCTATCTGATAGTCGGGAACCATCCAGGCGGCTCAAGATGGTGGCTAGCTCTAGTGATGGCTTTAAGTTGGCTGAATACGATCTAGAACTGCGCGGTCCGGGTGCAATCTATGGCACAATGCAGCATGGTGAACTTGACCTTAGGGTGGCTAAATTGTCCGACACCAAGCTGATTGCCGATGCCCGTCAGGCGGCCCAAGAGTTCATTGATAGCAAAGAGGATCTGCTAAAATACAAGCGTCTTCATAAGCGCATAGCTCATCTGCGCAGTGTTACCAATCTAAACTAGGATGTCGTTATGTATTCAGGTTTAACGTTGACTAGGTTTTCCGGGCGTTTGTTAGGTACGCACCAAAAGATTGATCGAGTTGCTCGCAAGCAACTCAAGCTGATCGCGCCAGCATCTAGCTTCCCGTTAACAAAAAACATTCTACATTTTGAGGGCAAAAACGGCCCTGACGCCATTAAACGTAAAAGTCCAGCCAAGGACGAGCCGTGGCACTATTTCAATCCTTTTGATGACACTCACAAGGAGATGTTTGACCTCATTGATAGCCATTTCCAGAACTTGGTCAAGGAACTCAAGGCCAAGAACCAAGAGAAAGCCGCCTTCGAAGCGGCATGGTTAGCTCACGCTTTAGTTGATGGCCTAACGCCGGCTCATCACTATCCGTACGAGGAAGCACTTAGTGAGCTACGTGGTGGCAAAGGGCTCGAAACACGCGTAACAATTAAGGAGAAATGGGTGATCCCAGGCGATACAGCCGCCGAAAAGTTGCGAAACAATTGGAAAATGTGGGGGGCTAAGGGCCTGGTTGTATCTCATGGTATGTTTGAGATGGGTGTGGCCACACTGCTAAAACCCCTTAGTTTCAAAGATACCGCACCACAAGCATCCGATCTGGAGACAATCGCAGAATTGGGGTCAGTCGAGTATTTTAAGCACATTGCCCGCGAGATTGGTGTCTTGGATATGTACAGTAAGTTTATAGATAAAGGTTGGACGCCTAAGCTAGCTTATCAGGTTCGGCATCAGCTTGGACCGCTGATGGTCAAAACCGTGACTTTAGTTTGGTATGACGCCTTGGTAAAAGCTGGGCAAGTTTAGCCATGAGGATAATTGCCGGCCGTTTTGGTGGCCGGACTTTTGATAGCCCCCGCGGTAACAGAACCCATCCAATGAGCGAGAAGGTCCGCGGCGCGATCTTCAACTTGCTGGGAGATATTGAGGGCCTTGAGGTGCTGGACGCTTTTGCCGGCAGTGGCGCACTTGGCCTAGAGGCTATTAGCCGTGGTGCCGTTCACGCCACACTAATTGATAATGATAAAAATGCTTTCCAGGCGATAACTGACAATATACGCAGTTTTGATTTACGAGGTTCGGCCAAGGCAAGCAAAGCCAATATCAATAGCTGGCTGGAAAACAACTCTTATAAACGGTTTGATGTTATTTTTTGTGATCCGCCATATGACGATTTGCGCTCGGAGTTGCTGGAAAAATTAGCAAATTATTTAGAGTCAGGCGGCGTCATCGTCTACTCATTGCCACCAACTTCAAATTTTGCACTATCAGACACTGGCTACACTCTGGCCGCCGACAAATCTTACGGCGATGCAGTTCTAAAAGTTTATAAAAAGACTTAGGCTTTAGATATTTGCAAATAACGGTAGGGCAATGCGCAACTGTAGGCAGTGGTTAATAATAGACTAACTACGGCACCGACCACCGGCACGATCGCAGTCAAGCTCAAAAGGCCGTTAACACCTATGACGTACCAGATGGCCACCGAATGGTGCTTGGATTGTTCGGCACTTTTTTTCATGGCTTCACTAATCGACAAGTTCTGGTCTATTAGATAATACGGCGCCAAAATATAGCGTCTGATGACAATTAGTCCAGGTATGATAAACAGCAAAATACCAGCAAAAACCATCAGGCCAACTATCAAACCCAGACCTAACAGCCTCCAAAAAAAAGGCACGCCTTCATTGAATGCTTTCATGGGAGCTATGCGTTTATTTTGTGCACTCCTAAGCTGCAAATAAGGGATAATAGGCAGAGTTAATAGGCTAACTACGACTAGGACTGCGACATACAAGCCAATATGATTGATTGATTTGAGGGTTTCAAACGAGTCGATCACTTTAGAGTTAAAAAGCCGGCTTACGAATTGGCTGTATATAGCTGGAACGAGCGCGAAGATAAAGAAGCTATCCCAGTTTTTCAAAACAGAATTTAAGCTGGGTTTAAATAATGAAAAGGCAGTAGGTAGAGTTTTGCCATCTGCTCTGTCTTTAGCCATAATTAATTACAGTCTAGCACCTTCTGTAAAATTTACATATAATGACGCGAGCGTGCGCGAGTGGTGAAATGGTAGACACGCTAGCCTTAGGAGCTAGTGCCGCAAGGCATGGAGGTTCAAGTCCTCTCTCGCGCACCATTTACAAATACCTAAAAAGTGTTAGGATAACAGTATGGTTTTAATAACTTCCCAACTTCATTCGCATACATCACCGGAGCTTGTCGGTTAGTTAACTATTGTCTTAGAAAATCTAACGCCGGACACGCTCCGGCGTTTTTAATACCCAGAAACAACTATAACTAAACCATTAGAGATAATGGTAGAATGGAGAAAAATATGACTTTGTCTACCCAACCAATCAAAGGTGCGCGCGACTTCTACCCGGAGGACGAGCGTCTACAAAAATATATCTTTACGAAGTGGCGTGAAGTCTGTGAGCGTTTTGGTTACGAGGAGTATGATTCGCCTATCTTAGAACCGATTGAGCTATTTCTAAGTAAAGGCAACGAGGAAATCATAAACGAACAGACCTATAGTTTTGAAGATCGTGGCGAACGCAAACTAATTGTCCGCACCGAAATGACACCATCGGTTAGCCGCATGGTGGCTGCGAGGCGCCAAGAACTGGCATATCCACTGCGTTGGTATTCGATCCCACAGTGTTGGCGCTACGAGCGCACCCAACGGGGGCGCGGCCGGGAGTTCTATCAGCTCAATGTTGACATTTTTGGCGTAGATGATTCCAAGGCTGATATGGAGATAATCCAGGTAGCTGACGCCGTTATGCAATCTTTTGGTGCTAAACGCGCCAGTTACGAGATCAAGGTTAATAGCCGCAAATTAGTTGACGAGTTTTTACTAAATATCCTCAAGCTTGATGAAACGCAAACTAACACTCTCAGGAAACTAATAGATAAGCGTGCCAAGATTGAGTCAACTGAATTTAACGCTTTAGTTGAGTCGGTTTTTAGCCCCAGCCAGCGTGACAATGGCACCAGTCAGCAATTATTGCAGTTTCTTGATACTGACAAAATTGAGTCGCTACCAGATAGTTTGCAGCAATTGTCGTCAACGAAAGAGCTTACGGAGCTTATTAGTCAACTTAACAAAGCAAATATAACTAATATTCAATTTGACCCCAGCTTGATGCGTGGCTTTGACTACTACACAGATATAACATTCGAGGTTTTTGATACTAACCCCGAAAACAACCGTAGTATGTTTGGCGGTGGCCGCTACGATGGCTTAATAGCGATGTTTGGCGTCGAGCCCGTGCCGACGGTTGGTTTTGGTATGGGTGATATCCCTCTGCAGAACTTTTTGGAGGTCAATAATCTAGTACCGGAGCTACGCGTCGAAACCGACTTGTACGTCATTATGCTGGGTGACGTTTTTGAGCCGGCCGTGCGAGTAGTTAAAGAACTACGCGAAATGGGCATCAACGCCGCCGTAGACTATACCGGCCGTAAACTAGATAGACAGATTAAAAGCGCCGATAAAAAGGGCATCAACTATATCCTTTTCATAGGCGATAAAGAGCTAGAGGATCAGCAATTTACTCTGAAAAACCTAAAGACTGGTGTTGAAGAGAAGCATTCTTTGCAGCGCATCGTTAGCGCGGTCAAAGACCATCGTAAAAAATGACTGCCACCAATCACGTTCTGACGGGGGCAGTTATTGCAGCAAGCGTCCACCAAGTATGGGTCGCTTTGCCCTTAGCATTACTGGCACATTTTGTCATAGATGCCTTGCCACACTATGGTGATAAGTACAATCCAGCCAAAGCCTTCGCTAATTTGAAATGGCTACTTCCAATTGATGCTGCTCTAGCCGGCGCCGTCTTGCTCAGTTTGGTGTTTTTACAACCGGTGCATTGGCAGATCATTGTACTGGGTGGCGTCTTGTGCGCTAGCCCTGATTTGCTGCAAATACCCCGCTACATACGCTACTTAAAGACCGGCAATACAGCGCCTGATACAGACTGGCTATCACGCTTTCATGACTTTATCCAATGGGGCGAACGTAGTTGGGGCATCTTTGTCGAACTTGCTTACGCTGGCGTTCTGCTTGTCCTGCTGGCAAAAACACTTGTAGTCTGATAAAATCACCCCTTATGCAAATCAAAGCCACCAATCTAACTAAGACTAGCTTGGAATTAGTAGTTAACGCTACTGAGGTCGAGTTAACGCCAATCAAAAGCCAAGTTCTGTCTCATCTGAAAGACAGCGTTAAGGTGCCAGGTTTCCGAGCTGGTCATGTACCCTCAGAAATAGTCGAGAAAAACATTGACCCAAATGTATTGCAGAGCGAATTTTTAGAGCACGCTATCGAACAACTGTATTTCAGCGCCGCTCAGACCAAGGCATTGCGCCCAGTTAGCCAGCCCAAGATTAGCCTGACTAAGTTTGTGCCCTATAGTGAGCTAGAGTTTAAGGCCACAATAGACGTTATTGGTGACATTAAATTACCTGATTATAAGAAGATTAAATTAGTTAAAACCCCGATTAATATCACGGCTAAAGATATTAATGAGGTAATCAAATCTCTGCAAACACGTCTAGCTGATAAGAGTGACGTTGACCGCGTCGCCAAAAATGGTGACCAAGTTTGGATTGATTTTAAAGGTATTGACGATAAAGGCTTGCCAGTTCAAGGCGCCGATGGCAAAGACTACCCGCTGCAGCTTGGTAGCGGCAACTTTATACCTGGCTTTGAAGACAATCTGATTGGCCTAAAAGCTAATGATGAGAAAACTTTTGAGCTGACCTTCCCTAAAGATTACGGCGTCAAAGCTCTAGCCAACCGAAAAGTCACCTTTAATGTCACCGTATCTAAAGTGCAAGAAGTCTCAATTCCTAAAGTTGATGATAGCTTTGCCGCCAAGGCTGGTCCTTTTAAGACGTTAACTGAGCTAAAAGCTGACATCAAAAAGCAGTTAAAGCACGAACGCCAGCACGAAGCCGACCGTAATTATGAATCAGAGCTAGTCAAAAAAATCAGCGATAAAAGCACAGTTGATATACCCGAGGCGCTGATAGAGGAAAATATTGAACGTCTCATGCAGGACTTGCGCCAGAACCTGACTTACCGTGGTATGACTATCCAAGAGTATCTAGATGCCGAAGGCATGACAGAGGACGAATACAAGACCAAAGTCGTAAAACCGCAAGCCTCGGAGCGAGTAAAAGCCAGCTTAGTGCTATCGGAAATTGCCGAGCGAGAGAAGTTAGATGTCACAGCTGAAGAATTAGAAGTTAGGATGCAGATACTAAAAGGTCAATATAAAGACCAAGCCATGCAAGCCGAGCTGGACAAGCCAGAAGCCCGCCGCGATATAGCCTCCCGCATCTTGACTGAAAAAACCTTAGAGAAGCTAACTAGCTACAACAACACTAAATAGCGGTTACGCTTGCATTAATCATAGGATATGGTACAATAACGTTCATGAATAGATTTAGTAATCTTCTGGGTAAAGGTGCAGAACGCGCTTTATCCTTTGGCGTCGAAGCAGTTGCACCGATTGCGGAAATGAAAACCGGAACCTTAAATAGTACCGACGTTAGCGAAGAAGCAAATCCATACGCTGAATGGGAGCGTTTTGCTGAGAGCGTTGACCAGGCAATTGAATCACGTCCTGAGCGAACAGAGTTCATTGGTAGAGTGGAAGACGCTTGTTATGCTGGCCGATTGAGCCTAGAACAAGCAACAGATTATGTCGCTGGGCCAGATCGAGACCTAGCTTAAGCCCCGCAGAACCATTAATTAGCCACTCCTACTTGACCAGAAGAGCCTGCTAGGCTCTTTCTGTAGACACGAGCGGAGCATCTTTGAACAATTAGTAGAAATTGGCACTCTAGCTTGACGACTGCTAATTTGGCTAGTATATTATCTGTTATGAGTGTATTAATCCCAACAGTTATTGAAAACGAAGGCCGTTATGAACGCGCCTATGATATCTACAGCCGCTTACTAAAAGACCGCATTATTTTCCTGGGTTCTGACGTTAACGAGACTACTGCCAACTTAGTCATCGCCCAAATGTTGTTCTTGCAGTCTGAAGATGCTAAAAAAGACATTTATTTCTACATTAATAGCCCTGGCGGCAGTGTCTATGACGCTTTGGCCATCTATGACACCATGCAATACGTTAAATGTGATATCCAAACCGTTGGTATCGGTGTCCAGGCTTCAGCTGCAGCCTTTCTGCTCAGCTCAGGCACTAAAGGCAAGCGTTTCTTACTACCTCATTCAACTGTCATGATCCACCAACCATCTAGTGGAACGCGTGGCAAAGTCACTGACCAAGAAATCGACCTCAAGGAGTCCTTGCGCGTGAAGAGACTGTTAGAAGAAATTATGGCCAAAAACACCGGCCAGAAGCCAGATCGCATCCATCAAGACATGGAACGTGACTATTGGATGAACGCCGACGAAGCCAAGAAATATGGCGTCATCGACAAAGTCATCACATCTCCACCCAAGGCTTAAAAAGCTTGACTCACAGCAATTTGTTCTGTAGTCTGTTCCTTTAAGAAGCAGTGTACGCTGGGCATCTTTCTAGTTGACCTCTAGAAATTTCAAAAACCCCCAGGTAGTGATCTTCGCGGCCAAAAGATCAAAGTAGAATTTACAACTTTATTAGGGGAGATCTATTTAGCGTATGCCTAAGACTCAGAGCACCACTTACACCAAAAGAAACCGTACATATTTTGATAAAGACAATGATTCACTAGACCTACCTAACCTGGTAGACCACCAAAACCGCTCTTTCCAGTGGTTCGTGGAAGAGGGTTTGGGTGAGCTGTTAGCTGAAATCAGCCCAATCGATGATTACACTGGCACCAAACTGTCGTTGAGCTTCAAGGGCTATCATTTTGAGAAGCCAAAAACGACTGAGGCTGAAGCTCATGAAAACAACATTAGCTATGAAGCACCTCTAAAAGCTGTTGTTGAGCTGACCAACAAAGTTACCGGCGAGATTAAAGAACAAGAAATCTACCTAGGCGACTACCCGTGGATGACCGATCGCGGGACTTTTGTTATTAATGGGGCTGAACGCGTGGTTGTTTCCCAGCTAATCCGCAGCCCAGGCGTTTTCTTCACAGCTGATTTGCACGGCACCCAGAAGTTGTTTGGCGCCAAAGTTATCCCAGGTCGTGGTGCTTGGCTTGAGTTTGAAACGGCTGCCAACGGCGCCCTTTACGTCAAAATTGACCGTAAGCGCAAAATTGCCGTCACGACTCTACTAAAAGCACTGGGAATGAGCGAACAACAGATCCGCGATGCCTTTAAACACGTCGATCAAGGTAGCCTCAACTACGTCGACATGACACTTGAAAAAGACCCATCTAAAGGCACTAATGAGGCTTTGATTGAGGTCTATCGCCGTCTACGCCCAGGTGATCTTGCCACAGTCGATAACGCCCGTGGCCTAATTGAAAACATCTTCTATAACTTTAAGCGTTTTGATTTCAGCCGGGTCGGCCGCTACAAGATCAACAAACGTCTGAACCTAGACGTAACCAATACTATCGAAAACCGCATTATGCGTCTGGAAGACCTGCTGGCGATAATTTCTGAAGTTATTCGCCTAAACAACAGCCAAGAACCCGCCGATGATATTGATAGCTTAGCTAATCGCCGTGTCAAACTGGTCGGTGAGCTCGTGCAACGTCAGTTTAGGATTGGTCTGCTCAGAATGGAGCGTAATACTAAAGACCGCATGAGCATGAGTGAGATCGAAACCGTTACACCGGCTCAATTGATCAACGCCCGTCCGGTTGTGGCGGCAGTACGTGAATTCTTTGCCAGCTCTCAATTGTCACAGTTCATGGATCAGATTAACCCTTTGAGTGAATTGGCCCACAAACGTCGTCTGAGTTCAATGGGTCCTGGCGGTCTATCACGAGAACGCGCTGGTTTTGAAGTCCGTGATGCCCACGCCACTCACTACGGCCGCATTTGTGCCGTTGAAACACCTGAAGGCGCTAACATTGGCTTGGTTTTGAACCTAGCTAGCTACGCCAAGATCAATGACTATGGCTTCATCGAAACGCCGTATCACAAGGTTATTAACGCTGTCACAGCCAAAGAAGCTGCTGGCCACATTGCCTCCGTAAATCTAGAAGATGAAAAAGGCAAAGTAATAGTTAAGGCTGGCAGTAAAATTACCGCCGATCAGGCTAAGCGCTTAGGCGCTGTTAAGAGCCAAGTTACTTGGCCAGTCAAAGCTAAAGTCACCGATAAGATTATTTACCTAGACGCTAGCGAAGAAGAAAATGCCGTTATTGCCAGCGCTGGTGAAGAAACCGATGCTAATGGTTACTTTATCAATGAGCGTGTGAGTGCCCGCAGTCACCTGAGTTCTGGTGAGGTTGACGCTAACGACATTACCCATATGGACGCCAGCCGCAAACAAATTATTGGCTCCAGTGCTGGTTTGATCCCGTTTATCGAGAAAAACTATGTCTATAGATCATTGATGGGTAGTAACCAGCAACGCCAGGCCGTTCCTTTGGTTAGTCCATCAGCACCAATTGTTGGTACTGGCCTAGAAGCACCAGCAGCCCAGAATACCGGCCAATTAGTTTTGGCTGATGGCCCGGGTACGGTTACCAAGGCCACGGCTGATGAAGTTGTCGTTAAATACAAGTCTGGCGAAGTCAAATACCAACCATTACACTTTGTACGCAGCAACGAAGGCACCTGCATTAACCAAAAAGTCGTGGTAAATACCGGCGATAAAGTTAAAGCTGGTGATCCATTGATCGAAGGCATGTCAATTGAAGGTGGCGAGCTAGCTCTAGGCAAAGACCTGATTGTGGCCTTTATGCCTTGGGGCGGCTACAACTTTGAGGACGCTATTGTCATTAGCCGAAAATTGGTTGAGGACGACAGCTTAACTTCTATTCACATCGTTGATTACATGGTAGAAGTCCGTGAGACCAAGCTTGGACCAGAAATTGTCACCCGTGATATTCCTAATGTTTCAGAAGAAGCTCTGCGTCATCTTGATGAAGACGGTATTGTCCGCATCGGCGCCGAAGTTCACCCTGGCGACATCCTGGTAGGTAAAATTACGCCCAAAGGTGAACAAGAATTATCTAGTGAAGAGCGTCTACTGCGTGCTATCTTTGGTGAAAAAGCCAAAGAAGTCCGCGATACCTCTCAGCGTATGAGCA